>NZ_JBVHZJ010000021.1:41951-125947 GCF_055574655.1 Streptomyces sp. NPDC029956
TTTTTTGTTGGCCCCCCCCCCCTCCCTCCCGCCTCCGCTCCCCTCGCCACGTTTCCCCCCCCCCCCCCCCCCCCCCCCCCCCCCCACACCCGTGTTCGGCCGGATCAGGCGCGGTACGCCGTCCAGTAGTCGTTCATCCGGGTCACCTGGCCCGAGGTGAACTGGTACATGCAGGCGTCGTACGTGTAGTCCATGAAGTTGTGGATCGGGTCCACGCCGGCCTTGTTGGTGCAGGTGTCACGGCCGGTCGGGCACTCGTAGGCGGGGCTCTTCTCGGCCGGGGTGTCGGCGACGCCGTCGCCGCTGCCGCTGCAGCCGCCCTGGAACGTGTGGTAGAGGCCCATCCAGTGGCCGACCTCGTGGGTGGCGGTGTCGCCCTGGTTGTAGTTGGCCGCGGAGCCGCCCGGGAGCGAGGCGTCGAGGACGACGACACCGTCCATGGACGGCTGCGAGGCGTACGAGGACGGGAAGGTCGCCCAGCCGAGGAGGCCGCCGCCGAGCTTGGCGGTGTAGAAGTTCAGCGCGCCGGCGCCGCCCTTGCGGAGGGTCTGCTTCATCTGCTTCTCGGCGGTGGAGCCGGAGGACAGGTTGTACCAGGTGGCGTTGTCCGTGTAGTCGGTACCGGCCAGGGTGAACTGGAAGTTGGAGTTCACGTTGCCGGTGCCCTGGCCGGCGTAGGCCGCGTTCAGGACGTTCATCTGGTTGTTGATCGCGGTCGCGGAGAGCTTGCCCGTCGTTCCGGAGTGGATGACGTGGAAGTAGACGGGGATGTTCACCACCGCGGCGGCTCTGCCGGCGGAGCCGCTGAGGCGGGCCTCGGAGCGGGCGGCGGACAGCTTCTTCTTGAAATCGGCGTCCATGGACGCGGCCTTGGCGGCCGTGACCTCGTTCGGCTCGGCGGCGTGGCCGTCGGCGCCGCGCGCCTTGCGGGCGCCGGAGAGGGCGCCGGCGTCGTCGGCGCATTCCTCGGCGGACGCGCCGGCCAGGGTGGTGGGGGTGCTGCTCGCGACCGGGGCGGAGAGCGGGGCAAGGGCCAGGGTTCCGGCCATGACGGCCGTACCGAGCATCCGACGTGACATACGCGGGGATATACGGGCAAGAGCACGCATGGTGACTCCTCGTGGGGGGTGGGGGGAGGAACTTCCTCCGCCACGCCGGGGAGATTACGCGTCCATGTCAGCCATCGTTGAGGAGTGATCAAGCCCAATCATTCAGGGGGCAATTCGGGTCATCGGGAAGAAAATCTTGTGCCGTTTCCGGAGTTTGAGACCTCGACGTAACGACTGAGGTGACGGAGGCGGGTGGTGTGTCCGGATTCGATCTCCAAAACCAGCCACCCGCCGTAGCGATGTGATCTCCCGTTAACAGAAGGGATCATGGCCGAAAAGCATCGCTAATGAGCCGTCAGGCGCGCATCAGCGAACCGGCTGGTACACCCGCTCGACACGCTGCGTTCCGCTCAGCGTCCGGTAGGAGCGCGCCCAGGACGTCGTCGCGGCCGGGTCCGCCTTGTCGGAGACCGTGTAGTAGTCCATCTGCGAGCGCTCGGCGGTCACGTCCAGCACGCCGTAGCCGTGGTGGTCCATGTCCACCCACTTCACGTGCCGGTTGGACGCCTTGACGGCGCCCGCCGCCACCACCGAGAGCGTCCCCGGGGCCACGTGCAGCAGGTCGTCCAGGTTGTCCGAGGTCACCGAGGTGACCACGAACTCGGTCGCGGCGGACGCCGAGAACGGGTACGTCGCCGCCTTCACCGGCACGTCGTTGGCCCAGGCCATGTGGATGTCCCCGGTCAGGAAGACCGTGTTGCGGATCGCCCGCGAGGTGAGGTGCCCGATCAGCTCCTTGCGGTCGTCCGTGTAGCCGTCCCACTGGTCGACGTTGACCGCGAGCCCCTCCTTCGGCAGGCCCATCAGCTCCGCGATCGGCTCCAGGAGATGGGCGGGCAGGGAGCCGAAGGCGACCGGCGAGATCATCACCGAGGTGCCGACCAGCTGCCAGGCCGCGTCCGAGCCCGCGAGCCCGGACTTCAGCCAGTCCAGCTGCGCGCGGCCGGTGATGCTGCGCGCCGGGTCGTCGACCGAACCGCTGCCGGTCTTCGCCGGAGCGGAGCGGAACGAGCGCAGGTCGAGGAGGTGCAGATCGGCCAGCCTGCCGAAGCGCAGCCGCCGGAAGACCGTGCCCTCGGTGGACGCGCGGACCGGCATCCACTCGAAGTAGGCCTGCTTGGCCGCGGCCACCCGGGCCGCCCAGTCGCCCTCGGCGCCGGGCGTGTGGTTCTCCGCCCCGCCCTCCCAGGCGTCGTTGGCGAACTCGTGGTCGTCCCAGATGGCGATGACCGGGTGGGCCGCGTGCAGCGCCTGGAGGTCGGCGTCCGTCTTGTAGTGGCCGTGCCGGGTGCGGTAGTCGGCCAGCGAGACGATCTCGTGGCGCGGCTCGTGCTGCCGGACGGTGTACTTCGCCTCCGGGTACGCACCGCTGGCGTACTCGTACACGTAGTCGCCGAGGTGGAGGATCGCGTCCAGGTCGGCGCGGGCGGCGAGGTGGCGGTACGCGGAGAAGTGGCCGGCCTCCCAGTTGGCGCAGGAGACCACGCCGAACCGGACACCGGGCGCCGCGGCGTCGACGGCCGGTGCGGTGCGGGTGCGGGCGGCGGGGGAGACGGCGGATCCCGCGGTGAAGCGGAACCAGTAGGAGGTGGCCGGGCGCAGACCCCGGACGTCCGCCTTCACCGTGTGGTCGGAGCCGGCGCTCGCCGTGCTCGTGCCGGAGGCCACGACCCGCGCGAAGCCGCGGTCCTCGGCGAGCTCCCAGCCGACCTGGACGTCGGGGCCGAGACCGGAGCCGGGCACGGCTTCGGGGGTGGGGGTGACGCGCGTCCAGAGCAGGACGCCGTCGGGCAGGGGGTCGCCGGAGGCGACGCCATGGAGGAACGCGGGTGCCCCGGTGGCCGCGTGGGCCGTGGTGGCCGCGCCGATGAGGGCGGGCGCCGTGACGGCGGTGACGGCGGCGGCCTTGACGACCGCGCGCCGCGTGGGGGCTGAGGATATGAAACGACTGGTCACGGGCAGTCAGATTACTGGCGGGTACGGTGGGTGGGGAGGGGCTTGCGGGAAAGTTCGCCGGATCGTCGCCCCCGGGCCGCATCCGACCCCGCGGCGGCGACGCCCCCCGGGGCGCTCACCTGACGCACCATCAGAACGGTTGCCCGCGGGGCGGTTCCCGGCGAGGCCGCTCCGCTCACCCCGGGAAGGGCTGGACGGCCGTCGCCCTCGTGCCCGGCGGCAAGGTCCGCAGGGCCGTCGGCCCCGGGGCAGCGGATTCACCCCGCACGCGGCTTCGCCCCCTGACGGAGCGGATTCACCCCGCACCCCCGGCTTCGCCCCCTGACGGAGCGATTCACCCCGCACGCGGCTTCGCCCCCTGACCCGTCGGGCGGGTCAGGGGGCGAAGGAGGCCGTTCCGTACGGTCCGGGTCAGCCCTTGAGGGCCGTGGCGATCGCCGTCTCGAACTCCGGCGCGGTCATCGGCGGGTTGTCGGAGCCCGCCACCGTCACCGGCTTGCCGTCCATCTTCAGCGTGGGTGTGCCCGTCACCCCGCTGTCGTCGAAGGCCTTCGACATCTTCATCGCCCAGGCGTCGAACGTGCCGTTCTCGACGTTCTTCTTGAACGCGGCGTTGCCCTTCAGGGCCGGCACCGAGTCCGCCACCTCCAGGAGGTAGGAGTCCTCGGCGAACTTGTCGTCGTTCTCCTCCGGGTGGAACTTCGCCGAGTAGAGCGCCGACTTGTACGTCAGGAAGGCATCGGGGCTCACGTCGAGCGCCGCGCCGAGCGCCGAGAGGGCGTTCTTCGAGCCCTCGCCCGTGGCGGCGTCGTCGATGAACGTGGCACCGACGTACCTGATCTTGTACTTGCCGGCCTCGACGTCCTTCTCGACCGTGGGGCCCACGGACTGCTCGAAGGTCGCGCAGACCGGGCAGCGCGAGTCCTCGTACAGCTCCAGGGTCTTCTTCGCGGACGGCTTGCCGACGACGACGGTCGTGCCGTTCGTGCCCGAGGTGTTCTTCGGGGCGGTCACCTTGGTCGCCTTCGCGGCCGACTCCCACGCGGAGGGCTGGTTCGACTGGACGACCGCGTAGCCGATGCCGCCGGCGGCGGCGAGGACGGCCACGGCCGAGACGCCCACGACGAGCTGCCGGCGGGCCCGGTCCTTCTTCGCCTGGCGCTCGCGCTCGACGCGCAGACGCTCGCGGGCGGCTGCCTTGTTGGCCTGGTTGTTGCGTGCACTCATGATCGTGATCTCCGTGACGGTGAGGAAGGGAAATGAGGGGTACCGCGTGCCTGGGGGCGCGTCGCTCAGGCGAGAGCGAGGCGCGGGCACGGCGGTCCCCGCCGTCCGACGGAGTGGGTGAGGAGCCGGGTACGGGAGGGCCGGGGCCGCCCCGCGGGCCGCCCGGAGCGCCGCGGCGCCGGACCACCGGCACGGAAGAAGGCGGCCACCAGGAGCAGCGGCCGGAACGCGACGGCGGCCACCGCGCCGAGCAGCCGGGCGAGCGCCCGTTCCCCGCCGCGCAGCCAGGCGGCGGCGAAGAGCCCGACGCCCACGTGGGCCAGGAGCAGCAGCCAGGGCAGCGCAGGGTCCGGGGAGTCGAGGAGCGCGGCGGCCGTGCCGCTCTCGGGGGCGGCCACGCCGGGCAGCGGGGCGCCGACGGCGCCACCGCAGAAGACCTCCACGCCGACCGCGCGCAGCGATCCGGCGACCGGGCCGCCGGCGGCGCCGTAACAGACCGCCTGGCCGCTGGTGAAGAGCGTGTCGGCGGCCAGTTCCAGCGGGACGAGGAGCCCGGCGATCGGGCCGAGGCCCCGCTCGCGGCCCGCCAGGGCGTACGCCACGGCGAAGACGCCGACCGCGACGGGGACGACCGTCCCGAGCGGCAGCGGCACGCGTGAGAGCAGCACGTGGGACGCCACGGACAGCGTCACGACCAGTGCCGTGAAGAACGCCGCCCGCAGCACCCTCAGCTGCGTCCCTGCCATGTCCATCGTCGTGGAGTGTGCCATGCCGGTCCGTAAAACGCCCTTAAAGGCAGTCTGTGAACGGCCCCGGCGACCCCGGGAATCCGCTGCGGCCCCGGCGACCCCGGGAATCCGCTGCGGCCCCGGCGGCCCCGGGAATCCGCTACAGCCCCGGGATGCGGCCGTTGCGGAAGAGGTCCACGAAGATCTGGTGGTCCGCCCGCGCGCGTGCCCCGTACGTGTGGGCGAAGTCCACCAGGAGCTCCGCGAAGCCCTCCTCGTCGGCGGCGATCGCCGCGTCGATGGCCCGCTCCGTCGAGAACGGCACCAGCGAGTGCCCGCTGGAGTCGTCCGCCGCCGCGTGCATGGTCGCCGTCGCCCGGCCCAGGTCGGCGACCGTGGCCGCGATGTCCTGGGGGTCGTCGATGTCCGACCAGTCGAGGTCCACCGCGTACGGCGAGACCTCCGCGACCAGCTGCCCGGCGCCGTCCAGCTCCGTCCAGCCGAGCCACGGGTCGGCGTGCGCCTGGAGCGCCCGCTGCGAGATCACGGTGCGGTGGCCCTCGTGCCGGAAGTACTCCCGTACCGCCGCGTCCGTCACATGGCGGGAGACCGCCGGGGTCTGCGCCTGCTTGAGGTAGATCACGACGTCGTTCTCCAGGGCGTCGCTGATGCCCTCCAGGAGGATGTTGTACGAGGGGAGGCCGGCCGAGCCGATGCCGATCCCGCGCCGCCCGACCACGTCCTTGACCCGGTACGAGTCGGGGCGGGTCAGGCTGGACTCCGGCAGGGTCTCCAGGTAGCCGTCGAAGGCCGCCAGGACCTTGTACCGCGCGGCGGCGTCCAGCTCCATCGCGCCGCCGCCCGCGGCGAAGCGGCGCTCGTAGTCCCGGATCTCCGTCATCGAATCGAGGAGTCCGAAGCGGGTCATCGAGCGGGCGTCGCGCAGCGCGTCGAGCAGCGCGCCCTCGGCCGTGTCCAGCGTGAACGGGGGCAGCTCGTCGTTCTTCGCGCCGGTCGCGAGGGCGTGGATCCGCTCCCGGTAGGCCACGGCGCAGATCCGGACCAGGTGGCTGATCTGCTCGTCGCTCAGCGCCTTCGCGTAGCCGATGAGGGCGAGCGAGGCCGCGAGCCGCCTGAGGTCCCAGGTGAAGGGGCCGACGTACGCCTCGTCGAAGTCGTTGACGTTGAAGATCAGCCGTCCGTTGGCGTCCATGTACGTGCCGAAGTTCTCGGCGTGCAGATCGCCGTGGATCCAGACCCGGCCGGTGCGCTCGTCGAGGTAGGGGCCGCCGTGGGCCTCCTTCTCCAGGTCGGCGTAGAACAGACAGGCCGTGCCCCGGTAGAAGGCGAACGCCGAGCCGGCCATCTTCCGGAACTTGACGCGGAAGGCCGCGGGGTCGGCGGCGAGGAGCTCGCCGAAGGCGGTGTCGAAGACGGCGAGAATGTGCTCACCGCGCTGCGCGGCGGTGGGCTGGGGGACCGACATCGAGGTGCCTCCTGGTACCGGATGTGCTGCAAGACTGTTCATGACAATTGGGACAGGTGTTCCACGCTTCCCAACGCGCGACCCTAGCGCCGAGTGCCCGTCGTCTGTCAGTCGGCCGACGTAGACTTCCAGGCTGTCCCCCCAGACTGACCGCAGCCTGTCTCCCCCCCCGTCGTCCGACCGCCACCCCTGCACGAGGCGCTTCGCGCCGCAGACACATCCGGAGGCCTCCCGCCGTGACCAAGCCGCCCTTCACGCACCTCCACGTCCACACCCAGTACTCGCTGCTGGACGGTGCCGCGCGGCTGAAGGACATGTTCAACGCGTGCAACGAGATGGGCATGACCCACATCGCGATGTCCGACCACGGCAACCTGCACGGGGCGTACGACTTCTTCCACACGGCGAAGAAGGCCGGGGTGACGCCGATCATCGGCATCGAGGCGTACGTCGCCCCCGAGTCCCGGCGGAACAAGCGGAAGATCCAGTGGGGCCAGCCGCACCAGAAGCGGGACGACGTCTCCGGTTCCGGTGGCTACACGCACAAGACGATCTGGGCGGCGAACGCCACCGGACTCCACAACCTCTTCCGGCTCTCCTCCGACGCCTACGCCGAGGGCTGGCTGCAGAAGTGGCCCCGGATGGACAAGGAGACCATCGCGCAGTGGTCGGAGGGGCTCATCGCCTCCACCGGCTGCCCTTCCGGCGAGCTGCAGACCAGGCTCCGCCTCGGCCAGTTCGACGAGGCCCTCAAGTCGGCCTCCGAGTACCAGGACATCTTCGGCAAGGAGCGGTACTTCCTGGAGCTGATGGACCACGGCATCGAGATCGAGCGCCGGGTCCGCGACGGGCTCCTGGAGATCGGCAAGAAGCTCGGCATCCCGCCGCTGGTCACCAACGACTCGCACTACACGTACGCGCACGAGGCCGGCGCGCACGACGCCCTGCTCTGCATCCAGACCGGCAAGAACCTCTCCGACCCGGACCGCTTCCGGTTCGACGGCACCGGCTACTACCTGAAGTCCACGGACGAGATGTACGCCGTCGACTCCTCGGACGCCTGGCAGGAGGGCTGCCGCAACACCCTCCTGGTCGCCGAGCAGGTCACCACCGACGGCATGTTCGTCGAGAAGAACCTCATGCCGAAGTTCGACATCCCGGAGGGGTTCACCGAGGTCACCTGGTTCCGCGAGGAGACCATGCGGGGCATGGCCCGCCGCTTCCCCGGGGGCATCCCCGACGACCGCATGAAGCAGGTCGAGTACGAGATGGACACCATCATCTCGATGGGCTTCCCCGGCTACTTCCTCGTCGTCGCCGACTTCATCATGTGGGCGAAGAAGCAGGGCATCGCCGTGGGCCCCGGCCGAGGCTCCGCGGCCGGCTCGATCGTCGCGTACGCCATGGGCATCACCGACCTCGACCCGATCCCGCACGGCCTGATCTTCGAGCGCTTCCTCAACCCCGAGCGCATCTCGATGCCCGATGTCGACATCGACTTCGACGAGCGCCGGCGCGTCGAGGTGATCCGGTACGTGACGGAGAAGTACGGCTCCGACAAGGTCGCCATGATCGGCACCTACGGCAAGATCAAGGCGAAGAACGCCATCAAGGACTCCGCGCGCGTCCTCGGCTACCCGTACGCCATGGGCGACCGGCTCACCAAGGCCATGCCCGCCGACGTCCTCGGCAAGGGCATCGACCTCAACGGCATCACCGACCCCTCGCACCCGCGCTACAGCGAGGCCGGCGAGATCCGCGCGATGTACGAGAACGAGCCGGACGTCAAGAAGGTCATCGACACCGCCCGGGGCGTCGAGGGCCTGGTCCGCCAGATGGGCGTGCACGCGGCCGGCGTGATCATGTCCAGCGAGCCGATCGTCGACCACGCGCCGATCTGGGTGCGGCACACCGACGGCGTCACCATCACGCAGTGGGACTACCCGCAGTGCGAGTCGCTCGGCCTGCTCAAGATGGACTTCCTGGGCCTGCGCAACCTCACGATCATGGACGACGCCGTCAAGATGGTGAAGGCCAACAAGGGGATCGACCTCGACCTCCTGGCCCTGCCGCTCGACGACCCCAAGACCTTCGAACTGCTCCAGCGCGGTGACACCCTCGGCGTCTTCCAGTTCGACGGCGGCCCCATGCGTTCGCTGCTGCGCCTGATGAAGCCCGACAACTTCGAAGACATCTCCGCCGTGTCCGCCCTGTACCGGCCGGGCCCGATGGGCATGAACTCGCACACGAACTACGCCCTGCGCAAGAACGCGCAGCAGGAGATCACCCCGATCCACCCCGAGCTGGAGAAGCCGCTCGAAGAGGTGCTCGCGGTCACCTACGGCCTCATCGTGTACCAGGAGCAGGTGCAGAAGGCCGCCCAGATCATCGCCGGGTACTCGCTCGGCGAGGCCGACATCCTCCGCCGCGTGATGGGCAAGAAGAAGCCCGACGAGCTGGCGAAGAACTTCGTCATCTTCGAGGCCGGAGCCAAGGGCAAGGGCTTCAGCGACGAGGCCATCAAGGCCCTCTGGGACGTCCTGGTCCCCTTCGCCGGCTACGCCTTCAACAAGGCCCACTCGGCCGCGTACGGCCTGGTCTCCTACTGGACCGCCTACCTCAAGGCCAACTTCCCGGCCGAGTACATGGCGGGACTGCTCACCTCGGTCAAGGACGACAAGGACAAGTCCGCGATCTACCTCAACGAGTGCCGCCGCATGGGCATCAAGGTGCTCCCGCCGAACGTGAACGAGTCCGAGTCGAACTTCGCCGCCCAGGGCGACGACGTGATCCTCTTCGGCCTCTCCGCCGTCCGGAACGTCGGCACCAACGTCGTCGAGTCGATCATCAAGTCGCGCAAGGCGAAGGGGAAGTACTCCTCCTTCCCGGACTTCCTCGACAAGGTCGAGGCCGTCGTCTGCAACAAGCGGACCGTCGAGTCGCTGATCAAGGCCGGCGCGTTCGACGAGATGGGCCACACCCGCAAGGGCCTGGTCGCCCACCACGAACCGATGATCGACAACGTGGTGGCGGTCAAGCGCAAGGAGGCCGAGGGACAGTTCGACCTCTTCGGCGGCATGGGCGACGAGGCCACCGACGAGCCCGGCTTCGGCCTCGACGTCGAGTTCTCCGACGTCGAGTGGGAGAAGTCGTACCTGCTCGCCCAGGAGCGCGAGATGCTCGGCCTGTACGTCTCCGACCACCCGCTCTTCGGCATCGAGCACGTCCTCTCCGACAAGACGGACGCGGCGATCTCCCAGCTCACCGGAGGCGAGCACTCCGACGGCGCGGTCGTCACCATCGGCGGCATCATCTCCGGCCTCCAGCGGAAGATGACCAAGCAGGGCAACGCCTGGGCCATCGCCACCGTCGAGGACCTCGCCGGCTCCATCGAGTGCATGTTCTTCCCGGCCACCTACCAGCTGGTCTCCACCCAGCTCGTCGAGGACACGGTCGTCTTCGTCAAGGGCCGGCTCGACAAGCGCGAGGACGTGCCCCGGCTCGTCGCCATGGAGCTGATGGTCCCCGACCTGTCGAACGCCGGGACCAACGCACCGGTGATCCTCACCATCCCCACCGTCAAGGTGACCCCGCCGATGGTCACCCGCCTCGGCGAGATCCTGGGCCACCACAAGGGCAACACCGAGGTACGGATCAAGCTCCAGGGCCCCCGGACCACGACCGTGCTGCGCCTCGACCGGCACCGGGTGACGGCCGACCCGGCACTCTTCGGAGACCTGAAGGTGCTGCTCGGGCCGTCCTGTCTGGCCGGCTGACCCGTCGTCCCGCGCGGCCTGCCGGCCGGGCGGGCCTCCCGAACACGCGCAAGGGGCGCGCCCGTCGTCACGGGCGCGCCCCTTTGCCGTACGCGAAGGCCGTCAGTTGTGGCCGAAGCGCTTCTGGCGGCCCTTGCGGGCGACATCGCTCGGCAGCACCTGAGACGCGCGCTGCGAGGCCTCGGACTCCATCGCCGACTGCTGCGCCTGCTGGGCGCCGCGCTCGGCGGGGGACTGCTGCTTCTGACCACGGTTCTGGTTGCGGTTCTTGGCCATGGGGATGCCTCCTCAAAGGGACCTAGGGGCCAGGGCCGCTGTCAGACTCACATACCGTACGAACCGCCGCATGTTGGATCATTACGGAGCGTGAGGCCCTCGGGAACGTGATATCCGCCACGCCGATGATCCAGTTCCGACCGTCGAGCCCCCGCCCTTCGGGCAGACTCGAAGGAAATCCGAAGCAACTTCCGATCCCGAGGTTCCCGAAAGAGGGTGGAACACGTGGACCGCTGCGTCGTCCTGGTGGATGCCGGCTACCTGCTGGGAGCTGCCGCCAGTCTTCTCGCCGGGGAACCGGCCCGCTCCAGGATCACCGTCGATCACGCCGGGCTCATCCAGCAGCTGCGCCAGCGCGCCGAGGCCGAGACCGCGCTGCCCCTCCTGCGGATCTACTGGTTCGACGGAGCACCCGACCGGGTGCCCCAGCCCGAGCACCGGAGACTGCGCGTGATGCCCCGGGTCACCGTCCGGCTGGGCGCGTTGACGCGGAGCGACGGACGGTGGGCCCAGAAGGGCGTCGACGCGGCGATGCACACCGAGCTGACCGAGCTCGCCAGGAACCGGGCCTGCTCCGACATCGTGCTCGTCACCGGCGACGGCGACCTGCTGCCCGGACTGATGTCCGCCAAGGAGCACGGCGTCGCCGTCCACCTCTGGGCCGTCCAGGCCGCCGACGGCGACTACAACCAGTCCGAGGACCTGGTCGCAGAGGCCGACGAGCGGCGGGTCCTCGACCGGACCTGGATCACCCGGGCCGTCCGCGCCAAGGACCTCACCGGGATCTGCTCGCCCCCGCCCGCCCCGCGCCCCGAGATCGCCGCCATCCTCTCCGCGCCGCTGCCCGAGGCGGCCCTCGCCGCATCCGCCGAACGGGCCGCCGAGGCGGCCGCCGCCCGGGACTCCGGCGAGGTCCCCCACGCCAACGGCAACGGCGGCAACGGCCACGTCCACCACGGCAACGGACACGCGGGAGCCAACGGTCACCTCCGCGAGGACGACCACGACCGCGGCCACGAGACGGGCGTCCCCTCCCCGGCCTCCGGCAAGGGCGTCCCCACCCCCAAGGACCTGGCGGGACTGCGCGCCCCCGGCACCACCCCCGCATCCCCGGCCGCTGCCGTGCCCCAGGGCACCAGCGCGCTCCGCTGGTCCTCCGACCGGGGCTGGGTCGAGCGCCCCGCCGCCCCCCTCGGCGAACCGGCCGAGACCGCCTCCCTGCCCACCCTCGCCGCCCTCACCAGCGCCGAGCAGCGCTGGGCGGACCGCGAGGAGGACATCACCACCGTCGGCGGAGACCCCTTCGAGGTCGGACAGGTGTTCGCCCGACGGTGGATGGAACGACTTCCCGAACAGAGCCACGTCCAGAAACTGTCGACCCTCTACCCGCGCATCCCGCACCGCATCGACGGCGAACTCCTCCGGTACGCCGCCCGATTCGGCCTGCTCGCCCACAAGGACGACCAGATCGACGAGCACGACCGTTATGCGATCCGGGCGGGATTCTGGCGCGAGATCGACGTACGGGCCGCCGCCGAACACGCCCCCGCGCCCGGAGCGGGCCCGGCGACCCCGTAGGCTCTTCCCCCGTGAGTACGGTGTGCGTGGTGCGGGATCTGGTCAAGACGTACCCCGCCACGCGCGGCGGGCGCGGTGCGCCGGCGACACCCGAGGTGCGGGCCACCGACGGGATCAGCCTCGACGTGCGCGGCGGAGAGATCTTCGGGCTGCTCGGCCCCAACGGCGCGGGCAAGTCGACCCTCGTCCGCCAGCTCACCGGACTCATGCGCCCCGACTCCGGCAGCGTCCGGCTCCTCGGCCACGACCTGGTGCGCCACCCCGAGCGGGCGTCCCGCCTCCTCGCGTACCTCGGCCAGGAGTCCACCGCCCTGGACGAGCTGACCGTCGCCCTCGCCGCCGAGACCACCGGACGGCTGCGCGGCCTCACCGCCCGCGACGCGCGTGCCGAGCGCGACGCCGTCCTCGACGAGCTCGGCCTCGGCGGGCTCGCCTCCCGGCCCCTCAAGAAGCTCTCCGGCGGCCAGCGCAGACTCGCCTGCTTCGCCACCGCGCTCGTCGGCGAACGCCCCGTCCTCGTCCTCGACGAGCCCACCACGGGCATGGACCCCGTCGCCCGCCGCGCCGTCTGGGCGGCCGTCGACCGGCGGCGCGCCGAGCACGGCGTCACCGTGCTGCTCGTCACCCACAACGTCATCGAGGCCGAGACCGTCCTCGACCGGGTCGCCGTCCTCGAACACGGCCGGGTCATCGCCTGCGACACGCCCGCCGGACTCAAGGAACGCGTCGCGGGCGAGGTCCGGGTCGAGCTGGTCTGGCGCGAGTCCGCCCCGCTCCACCTGCCCGAGGTCGCCGCGCTGCGCGAACTGGCCCAGCAGACGGGCCGGCGCTGGATCCTCCGGCTCGCCCCCGACGCGGCCCGCACCGCCGTCGCCACCGTCACCGGCGGGGCCGCGTTCGCCGCGCTCGACGACTTCACCCTGGCCACGCCCAGCCTGGAGGACGTGTACCTGGCGCTGGGCGGCGCGACCGAGGGACTGGTGAAGGCATGACCCGCCCGGTACCGCACGCCCGCCCCGCGCGGCGCCGAAGCCGACTCCCGCACGTACTGCCCGTACCGCACGTCACCCCCAGGAGCTGTACGCAGTGAGCACCGTGCCCGCAGAGGTCCTGCCGACCGGCGCGCCTGCCGTCCGCACCGGCGCCACCGCCGACGACGAGGGCGCCGCACCCCTCGCCCCGCGCGCCCGGCTGCTGCCGGCCCTGGCCGCCGTCTACCGCGCGCAGCTCTCCCGCGCCCGGGTCGCCCGCATCCCGCTGCTCTTCGTCGCCACCTTCCAGTCCATCGGGATCATGGTCCTGATGCGCGGGGTCGTCGACGGGGGCTCCGAGGCACGCGCCGTCGTGGCCGGCTCCACCGTCCTCGTCGTCGCCTTCGTCGCGCTCAACCTGCTCGCCCAGTACTTCGGCCAGCTGCGGGCCACCGGCGGCCTCGACCACTACGCCACCCTGCCCGTGCCGCCCGCCGCCGTCGTGCTCGGCGCCGCTGGCGCGTACGCCTCCTTCACCGTGCCCGGGACCGCCGTCACCGCGGTCGCCGGCTCCGTGCTCTTCGGACTGCCCCTCGGCAACCTCTGGATCCTCGCCGCCGTCGTCCCGCTCGCCGGCGCCGCGCTCGCCGGCCTCGGCGCGGCGCTCGGGCTCCTCGCGCCCCGGCAGGAGCTGGCCACCCTCCTCGGCCAGCTCGGCATGTCCGCGGCACTGCTCCTCGGCGTGCTCCCGGCGGAGCGGCTGCCCGGGCCCATCGGCTGGGCCCGCGACCTGCTGCCGTCGACGTACGGAGTGGAGGCCCTGGCCCGCACCTTCGACAGCCGTCCCGACTGGGCGGCCGTCGGCTTCGACCTCGCCGTGTGCGGGGTGGTCGGCGTCGTCTCCCTGGCCCTCGCCACCTGGGCGTACCGGCGGGCCGCCGTCCGCTGAGGCGGGCCACGGACACACCTGGCACGATGGCGGGGTGACCGCACCTCTGACTCCGCCTCACCAGCCATCGCCGCACGACCCCGACTGGCCCCCGCCGCCCCCGCCGATGCTCGGCCCGGCCGGGGACCCGATCACGGCGCGCGAGGTCCTTCAGGGCGTTCTGGTGACCCTCGTCTCGGCGCTCGCCGGAGCGGTGCTCGGAGTGCTGTGGCTGAACCTGGCCCCGCGCATCCTGCTCATCTCGGACGGCAAGGGCGTGTACCTCCGCAACTCGGAGGGGGAGGCGGCCATCGGCTCGGACGGAACGTTTGTCCTGCTCGCGCTGGCCTTCGGCGCGGTCGCCGCGCTCGTCGTCTTCCTCGCGCGCCGCAAGGGCGGGGTTCCGCTGGTGCTCGGTCTCGCGCTCGGCGGCGGCCTGGGCTCGCTGCTCGCCTGGGGCCTCGGGACGTACTTCGGCCCGACGAGCGATGTCGTCGCCCACGCCAAGGCGGTCGGCCCCAACGTCGCCTTCGAGGCGCCGCTCGAACTGAACCTGGGGGCCGCCGCGATGCTGGCCTGGCCGCTCGCCGCGATGATCGTGCACCTGGCGCTCACGGCCCTCTTCGGCCCGCGCGACCCGGAACCCGAACCGTGGGACCAGCCGAAGGCGTACAGCCAGGGGCCGGGCCGCAGCTGAACGCCCCGCTCCCCTAGCGGTCCGGGGCAGCTCACGGCCCCGGTTCCCACGGCGGTCGCGCCGCCTCCACGACACGGCCGGATCGTCAGGCGACGCCGACGCTCAGACGCGTCCGGATCGTCAGGCGCGGCCGATCGGGGCCACGACCGCCGCCGTGAGGGCGGCCAGATCCGTGGGGGAGAGCTCCACCTCCAGGCCGCGCCGGCCCGCCGAGATGCAGATGGACGCGTGCTCCGAGGCCGAGGCGTCGAGCACCGTACGGAGCCTCTTGCGCTGGCCCAGCGGAGAGATGCCGCCCCGTACGTAGCCCGTGGTGCGCTCGGCCGCCGCCGGGTCCGCCATCGCCGCGCGCTTGCCGCCGACCGCCGAGGCCAGGGCCTTGAGGTCGAGCTGCCCCGCGACCGGGACCACCGCGACCGTCAGCTCGCCGTCGACGTCCGCCACCAGTGTCTTGAAGACCCGGTCCGGGGAGACCCCGAGGGCTTCGGCCGCCTCCTCGCCGTACGAGGGGGAGGCCGGGTCGTGCTCGTACGCGTGCAGGGTGAACGGGGTGCCGGCCGCCGTCAGGGCCACTGTCGCCGGGGTGCCGCCGCTGTTCTTCTTCTGCTTCTTCGCCACGCGTGCGCTCTTCCTCAGTTCGGATACGTCGGGGCCTGTGTCAGGTCCACCACCGGCAGCGACGGCAGATGCCGGAGGACCGCCGTCTCCGCACGCAGCAGCGTCAGCTCCTCGCGCAGCCGGGTCGCCGTGTCCGGGGCCTGGAGCAGCCGCTGCTTCGACGGCGTGTCGAGCACCGCCGCCGCCGCGACCAGGTACGACACCACCGAGGGGTCGTCCGGCAGCTCGCTCGTGGTCAGCGAACGCTCGCGCGCCCCGGCCAGCCGCTTCTGGTAGCTGCGGAAGGCCCGCAGCACCCCCTCGGCGAGGCTGCCTGCCTCCTCGCCCTGCTCCTCCGGGATCTCCTCGACCTCGGCGACCAGGAACGGCCCGCTCGCGTCGACGGACAGCAGCTTCACCCGGGTCGTGCCGGTGGCCGTCACCTCGAAGCTTCCGTCGGCGCGCTCCCGGATCTGCACCGCGTCGGCGACGCAGCCGACCCGGTGGAAGGACTGGATGGGGTCGGAGCCGAAGCCCGCGGCCGGGCCCTTCTCCGGCAGCGCCGTCTGGTCCGGCATGCCCGGGGCCGTCGGGGCGACCTCGCGGCCGTCGCGGATGGCGACGACGGCGAAGCGGCGCGGCTCCGAGTCGTCGATCGTGAGCAGCTCGCGCATCATGGCGCGATAACGCTCCTCGAAGACGTTCAGCGGCAGCACGAGGCCCGGGAACAGCACCGCGTTGAGCGGGAAGAGAGGCAGGCGAGCGGTGGTCACAGCGGTCAGCCTAATGGCCGCCGGGCCCGCCCCGTCCGGCCCGTCCCCCTCCGGCGTCCCAGAGAGGGGTACGGCGGGCCGGGTCGGTCCTGACCGTGTCCCGCGCGGCGAGGAACCGGCGCAGCGGATCCTCCGGTACGGCACCCCGCGCGGCTCCCCACGGGAACGAGGTCGCGTGGACCCCGATCCGGCCGAACTCCGCCCGCGCCTCCTCCCACCGCGCCCGCTCCACCAGCACGTACGCCAGCAGGTTGCGGACCTCGGCGGGCCACGGGTCGCCCGCCGGGAAGACCGCCGACAGGGTCAGGGCCCGGTCCGCCGCCCGGTCGATCCGCGCCTCCGGCACGGACGGGTCCCGGTCCTGCGCCACCCGGAGCCGGTCGTAGGCGGCGCGGACCGGCAGCGCCCGTACGAGCGAGTCCGGGGCTGCGTCGTCGGCCGCCTGCTCGGCGAAGTCGAAGGCGGCCCGGTGCGAGCCGTACCACTGCGCCGACAGGTACTTGAGCGCCGCGACATGGCAGCCGTAGTGGTGCGGGGAGCGGCGCACCGCCTGCTCCCAGAGCGACTCGAAGACGGCGGGCCCGGCGTGCGCCCCGCGCGCGTGGTCCAGGGCGAGCCGCCACGGCACCGGGTCGTGCGGCGCCTCCTCGGCCATCGCCTTGATCAGCGGTGTGAGCTCGCGCAGCCGCTCGGCCCGCGCGGGCGACTCCCAGGCCCGGCGGACGGCGAGCTGCGCGGTGACGAGCAGGGCGTCGGGATCGCGGGGCGCGGTGGAGAGCCAGTGGGTCAGCCAGTCGTCCCTGCGGTACGCGAACGTGGCGAGCCGGGTGACGTAGCGGTCGCGGTCCTCCCACTCGCCGGCGTCCCTGGTGGTGGCGAGCAGCTTCGCCGCGGGCTCGGGGTCGGCCAGGGCGGCGGCGACCAGGGCCGGGGCGAGCCGCTCGTCCGGGGCGTCGAGCAGCACGTCGTCGTCCGGCACGAACCCGGCGGCGAGCCGCGGGGTGTGCCGAGCCGAACGGACGGCGCCCATCAGGGCACGAAGCAAGGACATGGTGGGACGTATTCTCTCCCGACCCCCGCCTCCGGGGCAGCCGGTCTCACGGCCCGCTCACCAAACCTTCGCCACCGCGCGCCGCGTACACCGATCCTCCGCCACCGCTCCGCCTCACGGGCGCACGGAGGTCACGCCGTCTCCGCATGTCCGGCGCGGCGGAGAGGCCGCCGCGCCGCCTCACCCCCTGCCGAGCAGCCGACCCACCCCCCTGCCGAGCAGCCGACCCACCCTCCTGCCGAGCAGCCGCCTCACCTGCTGCTCTGTCCGGCCGGCCAGGCGCTGCTCCACCGTGCCGAGCGCCCTCACCCCCTGCTGAGCAGCCGGGTCGCCCCGGCCGCCACCGTCGTCGCCAGGATCCAGCCCAGCAGGATCAGCACCGCCGCCGCCCACTGCCATATCCCCTCGAGGCGCCAGTAGCCGTCCTGGCCGAGATTGATCACCGGGATCAGCAGGTCGAGGGCGTACAGAGGGCCGTTCCACTCGGGGGCCTCCTCCGCCTTCAGCGGTATCGGACGGTAGTGGGAGAAGGCCACCGTGCCCGCCGCCCACAGGACCGCCATCCACAGCGCCGCCCGGCCGGGCCGGTAGCCGTAGGCCACGGTCCAGTCCTGGAGATGGCCCCAGAGCTTCCCCGCCACCGGCAGCGTCTCGCGTCTGCGCCGCTGCTTGGCCAGCAGCACCTCGCGGGCGTCGGCGTCCTCCCCGCTGCTGCGCAGGACCGTCGCCAGGCGTTCGTACGGCTCGGGGGCGTACTCCGGGGTCGCCGCAGCCACCCACTCCAGCCGGCGGGCCAGCGGGAAGTGTCCGTACGGCACGAGGTTCTCGTAGGCGAAGCCGCCCATCGCGAGCCCGCCGGGCCCCGGCCAGCTGGTCGACAGGTCGATCAGGGTGACGACCTTCGCGCCGTTGAGGACGACGCGGCCCTCCTCCGGTCGCTCGCCGTTGAACCGGAGCTCCGGGGTGACGATCCGGCGCAGCGAGACCTCCTCCCGGCGCGCCCCGCTCAGCAGGAACCGGGCGTGGTGCAGGTCCACCGCGTCACCGAAGCGGCCGTCGTCGAGCCGCACCCCGCCGTGGAACTCGACCGGCTTGCGGCGGGCGCCCTGGGCGGGCGTCACCCCGTACGGCGGGGTGGCCGTGCTCTGCCCCGCCCGTCCCGCGGTGCCCGACTCCTCGTACACCCAGGCCGCGTTCAGATAGAGCGAGCGCTCCACCGTCAGCTGAGGTGCGTTGAGCGCGCGGCGGCCCTGCGCGCCGCGCAGCACGCTGCCCCGCAGACTGAGCGACACGCCGATCTTCGCCCCGCGCAGGCTCAGCTCCCCGTGCGTCTCGATCAGCTCGGCCTGGAGGTCCTGGGCGACCACCATCCCGTCCGCGGTGATGGCCCGGCCGCGCCGGTCGGGCCACACCTGGATCTGGTTGACGAGCAGGTCCGTGCCGATCTGCGCGTCGGTGAGCCGGATGCCCCACCGCACCCGGCAGCGCGGCAGATGCAGGTCCCCCTCGGTGTGCAGCCGGGCCGCCTCCAGGCGCGGCAGCGCGCACTCGACCATCCGCAGCGTGCCGAACCGGGCCTCCGGCAGCACCACCTCACCGTCGAACCGGCAACCGTGCAGTTCCACGTACGGTCCTATCGTCCCGCCCGCCAGGTTCAGCACGCCGGTGATCCGCACGCCCCGCAGCTTCAGCGCGGCCACCCGCCCGGACCGGGCCGGCGGCCCGGCGAGCAGCAGCAGCGCCACCACATCGGCGCGGACGCTCCGCTCCTCCCCCCAGTCCCGTCCCCCGAAGGGGTCGTCCCGCTCCGCGATCCCCTCCGTCAGATCGCACGTCCTGCCGATGACGAACGCCCGCCACACGGCCCGCTCCGGGCCTGTGAGACCGTCCGGCATCCCGTCCTCGTGCGGCTCGGTCACCGCCGCCCCCCTCGCTTTCCACGATCCGCTCGCACGATTCCGCGATCCCGGGTTTCGATCGGTCTCCGGGGCCCCGTGGATTCGTACAGCCGTTCTTCCCGCTGAGTGACGGGCTGAACGCTAACGGTCAGGAGTGGCGACTAGACGCCAGTGTGGCCCGTATCAGCCATTGATACGGGCGACCGGCGCTGTGGGCCGTCTGCGAGAATTGACCCGTGATCTCTCGAATCGATCTGCGCGGCGAGGCCCTCCCCGAGGGTTCCGCCCTGCGCGACCTGCTGCCCCGTGCCGAGTTCGACGTGGAAGCCGCCCTGGAGACGGTGCGGCCGATCTGCGAGGACGTCAGGCATCATGGCGCGGCCGCGGTGATCGACTACGGGGAGAAATTCGACGGCGTCCGCGTCCCGAGCCTGCGCGTCCCCGCCGAGGCGATCGACCGCGCCCTCGACGAGCTTGATCCGGCCGTCCGCGCCGCCCTCGAGGAGTCCATCCGGCGCGCCCGCATGGTCCACCGCGAGCAGCGGCGCACCACCCACACCACCCAGGTCGTCCCCGGCGGCACGGTCACCGAGAAGTGGATCCCGGTCGAGCGCGTCGGTCTGTACGTGCCGGGCGGCCGCGCCGTCTACCCGTCCTCCGTCGTGATGAACGTCGTCCCGGCCCAGGAGGCCGGCGTCGAGGGCCTGGCCGTCGCCTCGCCCCCGCAGAAGGACTTCGGCGGGCTTCCGCACCCGACGATCCTCGCCGCCTGCGCCCTGCTCGGCGTCGACGAGGTGTACGCCGCCGGCGGCGCCCAGGCCATCGCCATGTTCGCGTACGGAACCCTCCGCGGCGCCGACAGCGCCGAGGGCGAGTCCGGCTGCGCCCCCGTCAACCTGGTCACCGGCCCCGGCAACATCTACGTGGCGGCCGCCAAGCGCCTCCTCAAGGGCCGGATCGGCATCGACGCCGAGGCCGGGCCCACGGAGATCGCGATCCTCGCGGACTCCACCGCCGACCCCGTACACGTCGCCGCCGACCTCGTCAGCCAGGCCGAGCACGACCCGATGGCCGCCTCCGTCCTCGTCACCGACTCGGAAGAGCTGGCCGCCGCCACCGAGGCCGAGCTGAAGACCCAGGTCGCCGCCTCCAAGCACGTCGACGACCGGATCGTCCCGGCCCTGGCGGGTCGCCAGTCCGCGATCGTCCTCGTCCGGGACCTGGCCGACGGCCTCAAGGTCGTCGACGCGTACGGCGCCGAGCACCTGGAGATCCAGACCCGCGACGCCGCGGCGGTCGCCGACCGCGTCCGCAACGCCGGCGCGATCTTCGTCGGCCCCTGGGCGCCGGTCTCCCTCGGCGACTACTGCGCGGGCTCCAACCACGTCCTGCCCACCGGCGGCTGCGCCTGCCACTCCTCGGGCCTCTCCGTGCAGTCCTTCCTGCGCGGGGTGCACATCGTGGACTACACGCGCGACGCGCTCGCCGACGTCGCCCACCACGTGGTGACCCTCGCCGAGGCGGAGGACCTCCCCGCCCACGGCGCGGCGATCAAGGCACGGTTCGGATGGAAGGTGCCGGAGACCAAGTGACCGGAATCAGCGACCGATCCCCCTGGGACGAGCTCCCCGTCCGCGACGAGCTGAAGGGCAAGTCCCCCTACGGCGCGCCGCAGCTCGACGTCCCCGTCCAGCTGAACACCAACGAGAACCCGTACCCGCTGCCCGAACCGCTCGTCGCCCGCATCGCGGAGCGCGTCGCCGAGGCCGCCCGTCACCTCAACCGCTACCCCGACCGGGACGCGGTCGAGCTCCGCACCGAGCTCGCCCGCTACCTCACCCGGACCGGCGGGCACCCCGTCGCCGCAGAGAACGTCTGGGCGGCCAACGGGTCCAACGAGGTCCTCCAGCAGCTGCTGCAGACCTTCGGCGGTCCGGGCCGCACCGCGATCGGCTTCGAGCCCTCGTACTCGATGCACGCCCTGATCGCCCGCGGCACCGGCACCGGCTGGATCTCCGGCCCGCGCAACGAGGACTTCACCATCGACGTGGCGGCGGCCGTCGCGGCGATCTCGGAGAACCGGCCCGACGTCGTGTTCATCACCTCGCCCAACAACCCCACCGGCACCGCCGTCGCGGCCGACACCGTCGTCGCGCTGTACGAGGCGGCCCAGGCGGCCAAGCCCTCGATGGTCGTCGTGGACGAGGCGTACGTGGAGTTCAGCCACCGCGAGTCGCTGCTGCCCCTCATCGAGGGCCGCCCGAACCTGGTGGTCTCCCGGACCATGTCGAAGGCCTTCGGCGCCGCCGGACTACGGCTCGGCTACCTCGCCGCCCACCCGGCCGTGGTCGACGCCGTCCAGCTGGTCCGGCTGCCGTACCACCTCTCCGCCGTCACCCAGGCGACCGCGCTGGCCGCCCTGGAGCACACCGACACCCTCCTCGGGTACGTCGAGCAGCTCAAGGCCGAGCGCGACCGGCTCGTCACCGAGCTGCGCGGGATCGGCTACGAGGTCACCGAGTCGGACGCCAACTTCGTGCAGTTCGGGAAGTTCCCCGACACGCACGCGGCCTGGCAGCGGATCCTCGACCGGGGCGTCCTGGTCCGGGACAACGGCGTACCGGGTTGGCTGCGGGTCACCGCCGGCACCCCCGAAGAGAACGACGCGTTCCTCGACGCGGTTCGTGAATTGATGAAGGAGCAGGAGCGATGAGCCGCGTAGGCCGCGTAGAGCGCACCACCAAGGAGACCTCCGTCGTCGTCGAGATCGACCTCGACGGCACCGGAAAGGTCGACGTGTCGACCGGGGTCGGGTTCTACGACCACATGCTCGACCAGCTCGGCCGGCACGGTCTGTTCGACCTCACCGTCAAGACCGACGGCGACCTGCACATCGACTCGCACCACACCATCGAGGACACCGCCCTCGCCCTCGGCGCGGCCTTCAAGCAGGCCCTTGGCGACAAGGTCGGCATCTACCGCTTCGGCAACTGCACCGTCCCGCTGGACGAGTCGCTCGCCCAGGTGACCGTCGACCTCTCCGGCCGCCCGTACCTCGTGCACACCGAGCCCGAGAACATGGCGCCGATGATCGGCTCGTACGACACGACGATGACCCGGCACATCTTCGAGTCCTTCGTCGCCCAGGCCCAGATCGCGCTGCACATCCACGTGCCGTACGGGCGCAACGCCCACCACATCGTGGAGTGCCAGTTCAAGGCGTTCGCCCGCGCCCTCCGCTACGCCTCCGAGCGCGACCCGCGCGCCGCCGGAATCCTCCCCTCCACGAAGGGCGCGCTCTGACCGTGAACGGCCTCTCCACCATCCTCATCGTCGTCGGGCTCTTCCTGCTCGGCGGCATCTACTCCTTCGTCAAGCAGCAGATGCCCAAGGGCCTCATCGCGCTCGTCGCCTTCGGCGCCGCGATGTGTCTCGTCGCCGGTGTGCTGCGGCTGGACGTGTGGGCATGACCGCGAGCACCCCCAGGAAGGTCGTCGTCTTCGACTACGGCTTCGGCAACGTGCGCTCCGCCGAGCGCGCCCTCGCCCGGGTCGG
This sequence comes from Streptomyces sp. NPDC029956, assembly GCF_055574655.1. Lineage (NCBI taxonomy): Bacteria > Bacillati > Actinomycetota > Actinomycetes > Kitasatosporales > Streptomycetaceae > Streptomyces > Streptomyces sp. NPDC029956. Next base: position 64,558 of record NZ_JBVHZJ010000021.1, read on the forward strand.
CGCCGACGTCGAGATCACCCGCGACTACGACACCGCGATGAACGCCGACGGACTCCTCGTCCCCGGCGTCGGCGCCTTCTCCGCCTGCATGCAGGGGCTGAAGGACGCGCGCGGCGACTGGATCATCGGCCGCCGGCTCTCCGGCGGCCGCCCGGTCATGGGCATCTGCGTCGGCATGCAGATCCTCTTCGCCCACGGCTCCGAGCACGGCGTGGAGAGCGAGGGCCTCGACGAGTGGCCCGGTACGGTCGAGGCGTTGAACGCCCCCGTCGTCCCCCACATGGGCTGGAACACGGTCGATGCGCCGCAGGACACCGAGATGTTCGCGGGCCTCGACGCCGACGCCCGGTTCTACTTCGTGCACTCCTACGCGGTGCGCGAGTGGACCCTCGAGGTCGGCAACAAGAACATCCGCGCCCCCAAGGTCACCTGGGCCACCCACGGCGAGCCCTTCGTCGCGGCCGTCGAGAACGGCGCCCTGTGGGCCACCCAGTTCCACCCCGAGAAGTCCGGCGACGCCGGAGCCCAGCTCCTCACCAACTGGATCGAGACCCTCTGATCATGGCTCAGAAGCTTGAACTCCTCCCCGCCGTCGACGTCCGCGACGGCCAGGCCGTCCGCCTCGTGCACGGCGAGTCCGGCACCGAGACCGGCTACGGCTCCCCGCTCGAAGCGGCCCTCGCCTGGCAGAGCTCCGGTGCCGAGTGGCTGCACCTCGTCGACCTCGACGCCGCCTTCGGCACCGGTGACAACCGGCAGCTGATCGCCGAGGTCGCCCAGGCCATGGACATCAAGGTCGAGCTCTCCGGCGGCATCCGCGACGACGCCTCGCTCGCCGCCGCCCTCGCCACCGGCTGCACCCGCGTCAACCTCGGCACCGCCGCCCTGGAGACCCCCGAGTGGGTCGCCAAGGTCATCGCCGAGCACGGCGACAAGATCGCCGTCGGCCTCGACGTCCGCGGCACGACCCTGCGCGGCCGCGGCTGGACCCGCGACGGCGGCGACCTCTACGAGACGCTCGCCCGCCTCGACTCCGAGGGCTGCTCCCGCTACGTCGTCACCGACATCGCCAAGGACGGCACCCTCCAGGGCCCCAACCTGGAGCTCCTGAAGAACGTCTGCGCGGCCACCGACAAGCCCGTCGTCGCCTCCGGCGGCGTGTCGTCCCTGGACGACCTGCGGGCCCTGTCCGGCCTGGTGCCGCTCGGCGTCGAGGGCGCGATCGTCGGCAAGGCGCTGTACGCCAAGGCGTTCACCCTCGAAGAGGCGCTGGAGGCGGTGGCTTCCGTATGACCGACGGCGTGAAGAAGGTCGTCACCGGAGCCCCCTGGGAGGAGCAGTTCGGCTACTCCCGCGCGGTGGAGCTGCCGAACGGCCTGGTCCTCGTCGCCGGCTGTACGTCGGTGGTCGGCGGCCAGATCGCCGGCGGAGGCCCGTACGACCAGACGGTGAACTCCTTCAACGTGGCCTTCGCCGCTCTGGAGAAGCTCGGTCTGGGCCCGGAGGACGTCGTCCGCACCCGGATGTACATCACCCACGCCCGGGACGTGGACGAGGTCGGCCGCGCCCACAAGAAGCTGTTCGACGCCGTCCGCCCGGCGGCTTCGATGATCATCGTCTCCGGCTTCGTCGACCCCAGCCTGGTCGTCGAGGTCGAGGTCGAGGCGTTCCGTCCGGAGACGCAGCGGGGCGGTGCGGCATGAGCCTCGCCGTACGCGTGATCCCCTGCCTGGACGTGGACAACGGCCGGGTCGTCAAGGGCGTGAACTTCCAGAACCTGCGGGACGCGGGCGACCCCGTCGAGATGGCCAAGCTGTACGACGCCGAGGGCGCCGACGAGCTGACCTTCCTCGACATCACCGCCTCCTCGGGCAACCGGGAGACCACCTACGACGTGGTGCGCCGCACCGCCGAGCAGGTCTTCATCCCGCTCACGGTCGGCGGCGGGGTCCGCGCGGCCGACGACGTCGACAAGCTGCTGCGGGCCGGCGCCGACAAGGTGGGCGTCAACACCGCCGCCATCGCACGCCCCGAGCTGATCCAGGAGATCGCGGAGCGCTTCGGCCGCCAGGTGCTCGTCCTGTCGGTCGACGCCCGGCGGACGGCCTCGGGCTCCTTCGAGGTCACGACGCACGGCGGCCGCAAGGGCACCGGCATCGACGCCGTCGAGTGGGCGCACCGGGCCGCAGAGCTGGGCGCGGGCGAGATCCTGCTCAACTCGATGGACGCGGACGGCACCAAGGACGGCTACGACACGGAGATGATCGCGGCCGTCCGCAAGCATGTGACCGTGCCGGTGATCGCGAGCGGGGGAGCGGGCAAGCTCGCCGACTTCCCGCCGGCGGTGGCGGCGGGAGCGGACGCGGTGCTCGCGGCCTCTGTCTTCCACTTCGGTGATCTGCGGATCTCGCAGGTCAAGGACGAGCTGCGGGCTTCGGGCCACCCGGTCCGCTGACCCGTCGTTCCGCTTGGTGAAGGGCCCCCGCGGGGGCCCTTCCTCTTTGGCCGGATGCGCAGGATCAGTTGCGCAATTCCTGTTGTGCAAGTTTCCTTTCGTATCTAGAGTCATGGACATGACCTCGCCGGAGAACCGCCGGATCACCGATCTCGGCACCCTGAAAGCCATCTCGCACCCGCTGCGGATGCGCCTCTACCGCGCCCTCTTCGTGGCCCGTACCGCCACCGCGTCCCACCTCGCCGACCAGGTCGACGAAGCGGTCTCACTGGTCAGCTACCACCTGCGCAAACTCGCCGAGCACGGTCTCATCGAGGAAGCCGAGACCCAGTCGACGGACGGCCGGGAGAGGTGGTGGCGGCCGAGCTCGTACGGCGTCAGCATCCACGACGAAGACGTCCGCAACAGTCCCGAACTCGTCGCCGCGAGCGACGCCCTCGGCCGCACGATCAACGGACAGCGCGTCGACCTCCACCGCCGCTTCCTCGACGAGCGCCTCAGCTGGTCGGACGAATGGCGCTCCGCCTCCGTCAGCTCCGAGTGGCTTCCGCACCTGACCGCCGCCGAACTCGCCGCCCTCGGCAGGGAACTGGACGCGGTCGTGGAGAAGTACGACCGGCGGGCCCGGGCAGCCGTCGAGGCCGGCGACACCGACGGACGCGAGCACGTCGCCATCCACCTCCACGGCTTCCCGTTCAGGGCGTGACCCGATGGCCACGACCACCGCCACGCCCGCAGCCGCCCGCCCCGCCCACCGCGACCCCCAGGTCCTGCGCTGGCTCGGCGCCTACACCGCCTCCACCCTCGGCGACAGCGTCTACCACCTCGCCTTCACGACGCACCTCCCCGTCGCGGTCGCCGTCGCCCTCGCCGTCGGCCTGCTCGCCGGACTCTCCGGCGCGCTGTGCAACGCCCTCATCCAGACCGAGTGCGACCCCGCCTACCTCGGCCGCGTCACCGCGGTCGCCGGCCTCATGAGCCTCGGCCTCGCGCCGCTCAGCTTCCCGCTCACGGGCGCGGCGATCCAGCTGTGGGGCCTCGAAACGGTCTACGTCGCGAGCGCGGCGGTCTGCGCCCTCGCGGGCCTCTGCACCCTCGCGGTCGCCGCCGTCCGGCGGGTCGAACTGCCCCGCTGACCGCTCAGAGGCCCAGCTGCTTCGTCTCCCGCAGCCGCTCGATCGCCTCCGGCTCCCCGTCCAGCGCCACCTTGGCCGAGTCCTGGCGGCCGAACAGGTACATCGTCAGCTCGCCCGGCTCCCCGGAGACCGTCACCACCGGAGTGCCCCGGTGCGCCACCGCCGTCTGGCCGTTCGGGCGGCGCAGCACCAGGCCCACCGGGACCTTCCGGCCCAGCAGACGGGCGCCGCGCTCCAGGCGGGACCAGAGGGCGTCGGCGAAGACCGGGTCGAGCTCCCGCGCCGACCAGTCGGGCTGGGCGCGGCGCACGTCCTCGGCGTGGACGTAGAACTCGACGACGTTCGCCCCCTCGTCCACCTGCTTGATGGTGAACGGAGAGAACCGCGGCGGCCCCGATCGGATGAGCTGGATCAGCTCCTCGTACGGCTTGTCGGCGAACTCCGCCTGCACCCGCTCCTGCCGGTCCTTCAGCGCCGGTACGAGCGAACCGGCCGCCGCGTCCGGGCGCCGCTCCCGCACCACCACATGGGCGGCGAGATCCCGGGTCCGCCAGCCCTCGCAGAGCGTCGGCGCTTCGGGGCCCGCCGCCTCCAACAGGTCGGCGAGCAGAAGCCGTTCACGTTTGGCATGGGTCGACATGACCGCCAGCGTACGGCGGGTCGCACCGGTCCGCCCAGTGGACGCCCCGCCGGACACCACCCCGCGGCGCGGCACAATGGCGCCATGAGCAGCACGCCCCGGACCCCCAGCGACCTCGACCCGGCCATCGCCGCGCGCCTCAAGCGCGGCGCCGACGGGCTCGTCCCCGCCATCGCCCAGCAGTACGACACCGGCGAGGTGCTGATGCTCGGCTGGATGGACGACGAGGCCCTCCACCGCACCCTCACCACCGGCCGCTGCACCTACTGGTCCCGCAGCCGCCAGGAGTACTGGGTCAAGGGCGACACCTCCGGCCACGTCCAGCACGTCAGGTCCGTCGCCCTCGACTGCGACGCCGACACCGTCCTCGTCACCGTCGACCAGGTCGGCGCCGCCTGCCACACCGGCGCCCGGACCTGCTTCGACGTCGATGTGCTCCCCGTATCCGGGTCCGACGCGGACCCCGTATCCGAGTAGGGTCTGGCGCCATGGATCTCGACACCTTCCGCAAGCTGGCGGCCGACCGCCGCGTCATCCCCGTCAGCCGCCGGCTGCTCGCGGACGGCGACACCCCGGTCGGGCTCTACCGCAAGCTCGCCGCCGAACGGCCCGGCACCTTCCTCCTCGAATCCGCGGAGAACGGCCGCTCCTGGTCCCGGTACTCCTTCATCGGCGTCCGCAGCGACGCGACCCTGACGGTGCGGGACGGCGAGGCCCACTGGCTGGGCACCCCGCCCGTCGGCGTCCCCACCGACGGCGACCCGCTGCAGGCCCTGCGCGCCACCGTCGAGACCCTCCACACCCCCCGCGACCTGGCCTCGGGCATGCCGCCCTTCACCGGCGGCATGGTCGGCTACCTCGGCTACGACATCGTCCGCCGCCTGGAGAAGATCGGCGACTCCACCCGCGACGACCTCCGGCTCCCCGAGCTGACCATGCTCCTCACCAGCGACCTCGCGGTCCTCGACCACTGGGACGGCTCGGTCCTGCTGATCGCCAACGCGATCAACCACAACGACCTGGAGACCGGTGTAGAGGAGGCGTACGCGCACGCCGTCGCCCGTCTCGACGCCATGGAGGCCGACCTGGCCCGCCCGGTCGCCACCGCCCCCACCGCCCTGCCCGCCTCCGCGCTCCCGGAGTTCTCCGCCCTCTGGGGCGGCCGGGCCTACCAGGACGCCGTCGAGGACATCAAGGAGCGCATCCGGGCCGGCGAGGCCTTCCAGGTCGTGCCCTCGCAGCGCTTCGAGACCCCGTGCACCGCCTCCGCGCTCGACGTCTACCGGGTCCTGCGGGCCACCAACCCGTCCCCGTACATGTACCTCTTCCGCTTCGAGAACGGCTTCGACGTCGTCGGATCCAGCCCCGAGGCCCTCGTCAAGGTCGAGGACGGCCACGCGCTGCTCCACCCCATCGCCGGCACCCGGCACCGCGGCGCCACCCCGCAGGAGGACCACGACCTCGCCGAGGAACTGCTCGCCGACCCCAAGGAGCGCGCCGAGCACCTCATGCTGGTCGACCTCGGCCGCAACGACCTCGGCCGCGTCTGCGCGCCCGGCTCGGTCGAGGTCGTCGACTTCATGTCCGTCGAGCGCTACTCGCACGTCATGCACATCGTCTCCACCGTGACCGGCGAGGTCGCCGAGGGCAGGACCGCCTTCGACGTCCTCACCGCCTGCTTCCCGGCCGGCACGCTCTCCGGCGCGCCCAAGCCCCGCGCGATGCAGATCATCGAGGAGCTCGAACCCTCCCGGCGCGGCCTGTACGGCGGATGTGTCGGTTATCTCGATTTCGCCGGCGACGCGGACACGGCCATCGCCATCCGCACCGCCCTGCTCCGTGACGGAACCGCGTATGTGCAGGCCGGAGCGGGTGTCGTCGCCGACTCCGATCCCGTCGCCGAGGACAACGAGTGCCGGAACAAGGCCGCGGCCGTCCTTCGCGCCGTCCACACGGCCAACCGGATGAACGGCGCCTGACCACGTAGGGGATAGTGGGGTACGTGAGTGCCGTACCCGTACCCCAGCCCCGGGCCGCCCGCGCGGCCGTCCCCACCGGCGGCCGCCGCAGCCTGGCCGCGGCCCTCCTCCTCGGTGCCCTCGGCGCCACCGTCGTCCTGCTCTCCGCGGGTCAGATCTGGGCGGAGGGCACCGCGTCCGTCGGCGGCGGCAGCGTCCCCGTCGAGGCCGACGGCGGCACCGTCACCGGTGTGCCGACCGCCCTCGCGATCGTCGGCCTCGCCGCGCTCTTCGCCGTCTTCGCCGTCCGCCGCACCGGCCGCACCCTCGTCTCGGCGCTCCTCGCGCTCAGCGGCGCGGGCGCCGCGCTCGCCGCGGTCCTCGGTGCCTCCGACCGTGCCGCCCTGGACGCCGAGGCCGCCCGCATCAGCGGAGACACCGCCGCCGCCGTGGCCGGCCTGAGCCACACCGTCTGGCCGTACGTGACCGCCGCGGGCGCCGTGCTCATCCTGATCGCCGGCCTCTTCGCGCTGCGCTTCGGCAAGAGCTGGCCCGCGATGGGCGGCCGCTACGAGCGCTCCGGCACCCCCCGGGCCGCACGCAAGAGCCCCACGGCCGACCCGGACCGGCCCGAGGACCTGTGGAAGGCCCTGGACCGCGGCGAGGACCCCACGCACGGGGCCTGACGGGGCGGACCGGCGGACCCCACGAAGCCGCCGACCGCGACGCGTGATCGTCCCGGTACCCCCGATTCACCCTCGCGCGCCCACGTGCGGGACAATGAGCGCCGAGAGTCCGCGCACGCGTGACCTCACCATCGAGCAACTGCAACGAGGAGCAACTCATGGCGGGCAGCGCCCACGGACACACCCCGGCCGCCTGGACCGGTGTCATCATCGCCTTCATCGGCTTCTGCATCGCCGGAGTCTTCATGGTGGCCGCCAACGTGCCCGGTTTCTGGGCCGGCATGGGTGTCATCGTGCTCGGCGGCATCGTCGGCGGTGCGATGAAGGCCGCGGGCCTCGGCATGCCGAAGGAGTCGGCGGCCGTCGCCGCCGCCCGCGAGGTCGCGACCGCGCAGGCCCGTTCCTGACGCGACACGAAGCATCCGAGAGCGCAGTCCGGCCGTGCCGGGCTGCGCTCTCGCGCGTCCGGGGCGAGAATCACCGGGTGGACCCGCAGCCGACGGCCGGAGCCGTGACCGACGCATCCAGCACCCGACCGGGTGAACCTGTGCCACCGGCCGAGCCGGCCCGCGAGGATGCCTCCGCGGCATGTGGGCAGGCCTCCGCGGCGCCGGGGGAGGTCCCTGTCACGCCGGGGGACGCCCCCGCGACGCCGGGGGACGTCCCCGTCACGCTGCCGCAGGGCCACGCGCACGCGTGGCCGGGGGCCGGGGCCGTGACACCTCCGCAGGCGCACACCTGGCCGGGTGAGGGGCACGTGACGCCGCCGGGCCCCTGGGGCCCCGGCGGTCCCATGACGCCACCGCCACCGGCCCGGCCGCTCGCGCGGCGGCTGCTCGCGCCCGTCGCCACACTCGCCGGGGTGGCGGCCGCCTTCGCGTACGTCGGGACCGTCGACCCCAACGAACCCGGGCACTACCCCGTCTGCCCCCTGCTCCGCTTCACCGGCATCTACTGCCCCGGCTGCGGCGGGCTCCGCAGCGCCCACGCCTTCGTCCACGGCGACCTCCCGGCCGCCCTCGGTGCCAACGCCCTCGCCGTCATCGGCTACGGACTCTTCGGCGTCCTCATCGCCGTCTGGCTGATTCGTGCCGTCCGCGGGGCGCCCATGCGCCTCGCGGTCTCCCCGGTCCTCTGGTGGGGGATCGGGGCCGTCCTCGCCCTCTTCACCCTGGTCCGGAACCTTCCCCTCGGCTCCGCGCTGGCCCCCTGAGGGCCCCGCACGGCACCGCGGGGACCCCTCCGGGAGTCCCAGCAGGTGGGACGCGACTCCGGCCGATGCGAGTCCGGGGCCGTCCTGCGGATAGGATCGATGTGGCTGAACCTGGTTCATCATCACCATCACCGTCCCGGAAGGGGGCCCCTCGCGTGAGTGTGCTCGACGAGATCATCGAAGGCGTACGCGCCGACCTCGCAGAGCGGCAGGCGCGGGTCACCCTCGACGAGCTCAAGGAGCGCGCCGCCAAGGCGCCGCAGGCCAAGGACGGCGTCGCCGCACTGCGCGGCGACGGCGTCAAGGTGATCTGCGAGGTCAAGCGCTCCAGCCCGTCCAAGGGCGCGCTCGCCGCGATCGCCGACCCGGCCGGACTCGCCGCGGACTACGAGGCGGGCGGCGCGGCCGTCATCTCCGTCCTCACCGAGCAGCGCCGCTTCGGCGGCTCGCTCGCGGACCTGGAGGCCGTGCGGGCCAAGGTCGACATCCCGGTCCTGCGCAAGGACTTCATCGTCACCGCGTACCAGCTCTGGGAAGCACGGGCGTACGGAGCGGATCTCGCGCTCCTCATCGTCGCCGCCCTGGAGCAGGAGGCCCTCGTCTCCCTCATCGAGCGCGCCGAGTCCATCGGACTCACCCCGCTCGTCGAGGTCCACGACGAGGACGAGGTCGAGCGTGCCGTCGAGGCGGGCGCCCGCATCATCGGCGTCAACGCGCGCAACCTGAAGACCCTCAAGGTCGACCGCTCCACCTTCGAGCGCGTCGCCCCCGAGATCCCCGCGCACATCGTCAAGATCGCCGAGTCCGGCGTCCGCGGCCCGCACGACCTCATCGCCTACGCCAACGCCGGCGCCGACGCGGTCCTGGTCGGCGAGTCCCTCGTCACCGGCCGCGACCCGAAGGCCGCCGTCGCCGACCTGGTCGCCGCCGGCGCCCACCCGGCACTGCGGCACGGCCGGAGCTGACCGCGTCATGACCCGCCGCCGCGCCATGCCGACCCGTCCGGGCACCGCCCGGGGGGCCGTCGGCGTGCCCGGCGGCCGGCTGCGCATCGCAGCCGCGCCCGTACCCGCGCCGCACGCCCCGCTGGCCAGGGGCTGCCGTCCGCGTGGCTGCCGAGCGCCCGCCCGCCGTGTCCACGGTCGCCGGGTGCGGTACGTCATCGGGGACGAGCCCGGCCAGGTCAACGGCATGCGATGGCGCCCGCGCCTCGCGCGCACCTCCACGAACTGACGCAGCCGCCCAGCGACCGAGCCCTGGCCTTCGGCGCCCCTCACGGGCGCCGAGCCGTCGCTCCGTCGTTGCCGGGTACCGCAGCCCACCGCCGCGTGGGCGCCGCACCGCTGCCCTCCCTGCCCACCCCCGTGTGGGCAGTCGTCCCGCTCGGGGGTCTCCCCCGGACGAGTTCTCGGGGGAGGAACAGACGCCCACAACGAGGGGCGGCGCAGCCCGCCATGGCGTCGGCGGATGTGAGGGGTCGTGCGCATACCGTGACCATCGACCGCACGTAAAGACACGGGGCGCCACGCCCCGCGAGGAGCATCCGCATGTCCAGCGAGTTCTTCATTCCAGACCCGGAGGGTCAGGTCCCCACCCCCGAGGGCTACTTCGGCGCCTACGGCGGCAAGTTCATCCCCGAGGCCCTCGTCGCCGCCGTCGACGAGGTCGCCGTCGAGTACGACAAGGCCAAGGCCGACCCGGAGTTCGCCCGCGAGCTCAACGCCCTGATGGTCGACTACACGGGCCGTCCGAGCGCCCTCACCGAGGTGCCCCGGTTCGCCGAGCACGCCGGCGGCGCCCGGATCTTCCTCAAGCGCGAGGACCTGAACCACACCGGTTCGCACAAGATCAACAACGTGCTCGGTCAGGCCCTGCTCACCAAGCGCATGGGCAAGACCCGTGTCATCGCCGAGACCGGCGCCGGTCAGCACGGCGTGGCCACCGCCACCGCCTGCGCCCTCTTCGGCCTCGACTGCACCATCTACATGGGCGAGGTCGACACCCAGCGCCAGGCCCTCAACGTGGCCCGGATGCGGATGCTCGGCGCCGAGGTCGTGGCCGTGAAGTCCGGCAGCCGTACCCTGAAGGACGCCATCAACGAGGCGTTCCGCGACTGGGTCGCCAACGTGGACCGGACGCACTACCTGTTCGGCACCGTGGCCGGTCCGCACCCCTTCCCCGCCATGGTCCGCGACTTCCACCGCGTCATCGGCGTCGAGGCCCGCCGCCAGATCCTGGAGCGCGCCGGCCGCCTCCCCGACGCGGCGATCGCCTGCGTCGGCGGCGGCTCCAACGCCATCGGCCTCTTCCACGCCTTCGTCCCCGACGCGGACGTCCGCCTGATCGGCTGCGAGCCGGCCGGCCACGGCGTCGAGACCGGCGAGCACGCGGCCACCCTCACCGCCGGCGAGCCCGGCATCCTGCACGGTTCGCGGTCGTACGTCCTCCAGGACGAGGAGGGCCAGATCACCGAGCCCTACTCGATCTCGGCGGGCCTCGACTACCCGGGCATCGGCCCGGAGCACGCGTACCTGAAGGACAGCGGGCGCGGCGAGTACCGGGCCGTCACCGACGACGCCGCCATGCAGGCGCTGCGGCTGCTCTCCCGTACCGAGGGGATCATCCCGGCCATCGAGTCGGCGCACGCTCTCGCAGGGGCCCTGGAGGTCGGCAAGGAGCTCGGCAAGGACGCCCTGCTCCTCGTGAACCTCTCCGGGCGCGGCGACAAGGACATGGACACGGCCGCCCGCTACTTCGGCCTGTACGACGGGGAGGATTCCAAGTGACGACCGGCAACATCCAGCTGCTCAGCGACACCCTCGCCAAGGCGAAGGCGGACAACCGGGCCGCGCTCATCGCGTACCTCCCGGCGGGCTTCCCGACCGTCGACGGCGGCATCGCGGCGATCAAGGCCGTCTTCGACGGCGGCGCGGACGTGGTCGAGGTCGGCCTTCCGCACAGTGACCCGGTGCTCGACGGGCCGGTCATCCAGACCGCCGACGACATCGCCCTGCGCGGCGGCGTCAAGATCGCCGACGTCATGCGGACGGTCCGCGAGGCCCACGAGGCCACCGGGAAGCCGGTCCTCGTCATGACGTACTGGAACCCGATCGACCGCTACGGCATCGAGCGCTTCACCGAGGAGCTCGCCGCGGCCGGCGGCGCGGGCTGCATCCTGCCCGACCTGCCGGTCCAGGAGTCCTCGGTCTGGCGCGAGCACGCCGACAAGCACGGTCTCGCCACCGTCTTCGTCGTCGCGCCCAGCAGCAAGGACGAGCGCCTCGCCACCATCACGTCGGCCGGCTCCGGCTTCGTCTACGCGGCCTCCCTCATGGGGGTCACCGGCACCCGCGAGTCGGTCGGCCAGGAGGCCGCCGACCTGGTCCGCCGTACCCGGGCGACCTCTCCTGCCCACCGCGGGCTCCCCGTCTGCGTCGGTCTGGGCGTCTCCAACGCCACCCAGGCCAAGGAGGTCGCGGTCTTCGCCGACGGCGTCATCGTCGGCTCCGCGTTCGTGAAGCGGATCCTCGACGCCGACGGCGACGAGGCCGCGGGACTCGCCGCCGTAAGGGAACTGGCGGCCGAACTCGCCGAGGGCGTCCGGCGCGTTTCGTAACCCATCCGGGTGGATCTGCGACCGGGGAGGCATGCACGTGCCTCCCCGGTTCGTTTCCGAGGCGTGAGCCAGAAGAACAGTGGTGACGGTAATCGGAGTGCGCGGGAGCGTCTCCAGCAGCAGCGCGAGCGCGAGAAGGCCCGCGAGAAGCAGCGGCGGATCCTGATCGTGTCGGCGGCGGTGGTCGGCGTCCTCGGACTGGCCGCGGTCGTCGGCGTGATCGCCGCGGGCGGCGACAAGGACAGCGGATCCGACAAGGCGGGCCCGGTCGTCGCGCCCACGGGAGCGACCGAGGAGGACGGCAAGCCCGCGATTCCCGCCGGGGCGTCGGACGCGCCGTCGACGCTGGCGATCTGGGAGGACTTCCGGTGCCCGGCGTGCGCCCAGTTCGAGAACGCGTTCCGGGACACCATCCACGAGCTGGAGGCCGCGGGCGCGCTCAGGACCGAGTACCACCTCGCCACCCTCATCGACGGGAACATGGGCGGCAGCGGCTCCCTGCGCGCGGCGAACGCCGCCGCGTGCGCCCAGGACGCGGGGAAGTTCACCGCGTACCACGACACGCTCTACATCAACCAGCCGCCGGAGACGGACGACACCTTCGGCGACAACGCCAAGCTGATCGAGCTGGCGGCGAAGGTGCCGGGGCTCGACACGCCCGCCTTCCGCAGCTGTGTGAACGACGGCACGCACGACAGCTGGGTGGTCAAGTCGAACGAGGCCTTCCAGAACGGCGGCTTCCGCGGCACGCCGTCCGTCCTGCTCAACGGCGAATCGATCTTCCCGCAGAAGGGGAACGAGCAGATCTCCCCGGACAACCTGAAGAAGTGGGTCGCCGAGGCCAACAAGGGCAAGAAGCCCGGCACGGCGGCTCCGACGACCGCCCCGGCGGCCTCCCCGGGCTCTCCCTCGGCGGGCTGAGCCGCCGCCTCCGGCCCGGGTTAGTTACCCATACGTTGCCGGGCGGGCTGCCGTCCCGCCCGCCCGGCAGGGTAGCGTCGGTCCTGCCATGGACCTTGCCTACATTCCCAGCCCGTCGACCGGCGTGATCAACCTCGGACCGATCCCGCTGCGCGGCTATGCCTTCTGCATCATCATCGGTGTCTTCGTCGCCGTCTGGTACGGCAACAAGCGCTGGATCGCCCGGGGCGGCACCGCCGGCACCGTGGCCGACATCGCCGTCTGGGCGGTGCCCTTCGGCCTCGTCGGCGGACGCCTCTACCACGTGATCACCGACTACCAGCTGTACTTCAGCGAGGGTGAGAACTGGGTCGACGCCTTCAAGATCTGGGAGGGCGGCCTCGGTATCTGGGGCGCCATCGCGCTCGGCGCGGTGGGTGCCTGGATCGGCTGCCGCCGGCGGGGCGTCCCGCTCCCGGCGTACGCCGACGCCATCGCCCCCGGAATCGCGTTCGCCCAGGCCATCGGCCGCTGGGGCAACTGGTTCAACCAGGAGCTGTACGGCAAGCCGACCGATCTGCCCTGGGCCCTGAAGATCACCGAGAGCGCGAACCGCGAGGCCGGGCTGTACCACCCGACCTTCCTGTACGAGTCGCTCTGGTGCATCGGTGTCGCGGTCCTGGTCATCTGGGCCGACCGCCGCTTCAAGCTCGGCCACGGACGCGCCTTCGCGCTGTACGTCGCCGCGTACTGCGCGGGCCGGGCCTGGATCGAGTACATGCGCGTCGACGAGGCACACCACGTGCTCGGCCTGCGGCTGAACGTGTGGACGGCGATCGTCGTCTTCGTGCTCGCGGTGGTCTACATGGTGATCTCGGCGCGGATCCGCCCGGGCCGCGAGGAGATCGTCGAGCCGAAGGCCGCGAAGGCGGCCGCCGGCAAGGCGGACGCGAAGGCTGCCGACGGCGACGACGCGGAGCCCGCCGACGCCGCGGATGCCGCCGAGGACGCCGTAACGGACGGCCTCCCGGACACCGGGAAGGACGCCGGGACCTCCGACGGGGACGTGGAGCACGGGGCCGACAACGGCGCCGGGTCCGCCGCCAAGGGCTGATCCCCCCCCGCAAGCCGGTCGAAGGGCCGTCGGGACCGCGAGGTCCCGGCGGCCCTTCCGCATGCCCGGGTACGGGAGTCGGGCGTCCGGACACGGGACCCGGCGCGTGCCCGGGTACGGACCCGGACGCATGACCGGATGCCGGAGTCAGGCCGTCCGGGTCGCGAGGGCGAGGGTCCGGTGGGCGCCCGCGACCACCGCCGCGTCCACGAAGCGCCCGTCGGGGAGGGCGAGGGCGCCCCGCTCCGGGCCGGCCGCCGCGACGACCTCCCGCGCCGCGTCGACCTCCTCGGGGGTGGGGAGATAGGCGCGCTCGATGACCGGGAGCTGGCGGGGGTGGATGGCCGCCCGGCCGAAGAAGCCCATGGCCCGGCCCCGTGCGCAGCCCGCGGCCAGCGCCTCCAGGTCGCCGATGTCGGGATGGACCGACTGGGCGGGGGGCGGGAGGGCGGCCGCGCGGGCCGCGATCACCACCCGGCCGCGCGACCAGTCCAGGCCGCAGTCCTCCGGCACCCCCAGGTCCGCGCGGAGATCGGCCTCGCCGAGCGCGATGCCGCGGACGGCGGGGTGGGCGGTGGCGATGGCGTACGCGTGCTCGACGGCCAGGGCGTTCTCCAGGAGCGGGTAGAGCGGGAGGCCCGGGGCGAGCTCGACGAGCCGGTGGATGTCAGTGGCGTGTGTCACCTTGGGGACACGAAGACCGTGGAGGCCGGGGAGGAGGGCCAGGGTGGGGATGTCGCGCGGGGTGTGGACGCGGACGTGGACCGGGACGGGGTGCGGGTCCGCGAGCAGGTCGGCCGTGGCGTCGAGGGCGTACGCCTTGCGGTGCGGGGCGACCGCGTCCTCCAGATCGACGATGACGACGTCGGCGCCGGAGGTCAGGGCCTTGCGGACCACGTCGGGGCGGTCGCCGGGGGCGTACAGCCAGGTGAGAGCGGGTGGCCAGGGCGAGCGGCGCGTCGTGCCGTTCGTGCGGGCCGGGGTCTCGCTGATGTGGCTCATACCGCTCCCTGCTCGCGGAGGCTGCCGATCTCGGCAGGCGTGAGGCCGATCTCGGAGAGGACGGCGGTCGTGTCGGCGCCGTGGGGCCGGCCGGGCCAGCGGATGGCGCCGGGCGTCTCGGAGAGGCGGAAGAGGACGTTCTGCATCTTGATCGGGCCGAGTTCGGGGTCCTGCACCTCGGTGACGGTGCCGAGCGCCTGGTACTGGGGGTCGGCGACGACGTCCCGGATGTCGTAGACCGGGGCGATCGCCGCCTCGGCCTTCTCGAACGCGGCCATCGCCTCGTCCCGGGTGTGGCGGGCGATCCACGAGCCGACCACCTCGTCCAGGACGTCCGCGTGCTCGGCCCGTCCCGTGCCGTCGGCGAACCACGGCTCGTCGATCAGATCGGGGCGGCCCACCAGGACCATGACGCGCTCGGCGATGGACTGGGCGGAGGTGGAGACGGCGACCCAGGAGTCGTCCGAGGTGCGGTACGTGTTGCGGGGGGCGTTGTTGCGGGAGCGGTTGCCCGTTCGGGGCTGGACATAGCCGAGCTGGTCGTACCAGAGGGAGTGGGGCCCGATGACCGAGAGCATCGGTTCGATGATCGCCATGTCGACGACCTGGCCGCGTCCGGTCGTGGTCCTCGCGGTGAGCGCGGTCATCACCGCGTACGCCGTGGCCAGGGCGGCGATCGAGTCGGCCAGGCCGAAGGGGGGCAGGGTGGGCGGGCCCTCGGGCTCGCCGGTGATGGCGGCGAAACCGCTCATCGCCTCGGCGAGGGTGCCGAAGCCGGGGCGGTGGGCGTACGGGCCGAACTGGCCGAAGCCGGTGACCCGGGCGAGGACCAGGCGCGGGTTGACGGTGGAGAGCTCCTCCCAGCCGAGACCCCAGCGTTCCAGGGTGCCGGGGCGGAAGTTCTCCACGATCACGTCGGCGTCGGCGGCGAGCGCGAGAAGGGTGTCACGGCCGCCGGGGGCCGACAGATCGAGGGTGATCGTCCGCTTGTTGCGGCCGAGGACCTTCCACCAGAGACCGATGCCGTCCTTGGCGGGGCCGTGTCCGCGGGACGGGTCGGGCTTGCGGGGGTGCTCGACCTTGACGACGTCGGCGCCGAAGTCGCCGAGCATCGTCGCGGCGAGGGGGCCGGCGAAGAGGGTCGCGAGATCCAGGACGCGCAGACCGTGCAGGGGCGCCTGCGGAGCGGGGGCGGCGGTGGGCCCGGCCGGGGCGGTCGGAGCGGGCGAGGTGGGCGAGGTGGGGGTGTGCGGCGGCGTGGAGCTGTGCGGTGGCATGGAGCTGTGCTGCGTGGGGGTCATGCGGGGTCGGTCTCCTTCTCGTCCGTGTCCTCGGTCCCGCCGAGGGAGCCGAAGGCGGCCTCGATCTCCGTGCGGTAGGGCATCGACGTCGACGCGCCCTCGCGCTGGACGGAGAGCGCGGCGGCGGCTCCCGCCCAGGCGAGGGCCTCGGGGGCGGGGCGTCCCTCGCCGAGGGCGACCACCAGCGCTCCGACGAAGGTGTCGCCGGCCGCGGTGGTGTCCACGGCCCGGACCCGGGGCGCGGGCACCAGCACCGGATCGGCGCCCCGCACCGCGTACAGGCTGCCGGCCGCCCCCAGGGTGACGACGACCTCGGGGACGTCCCGGAGCAGGGCGAGGGCGGACTCGCGGGGGTCGGTCAGGCCGGTGAGCGCGGCGGCCTCGTGTTCGTTGGGCACCAAAAGGTCGATGGTGGCGAGCAGTTCGGGAGGGAGTGGCTGGACGGGCGCGGGCGTGAGGACGGTACGGACGCCGAGGCGGCGGGCGGTCGCGGCGCCCTCCACGACGACGGAGAGGGGGAGTTCGAGCTGGAGGAGCAGGGTGTCGGCGGTGCCGATGAGGGCCTCGTCGCCGTGGTCGAGGGAGGTGACGGTGCCGTTCGCGCCGGGGACGACGACGATCGCGTTGCCGCCCTCGTCGTCGACGACGATGTGCGCGGTGCCGGAGGCGCCCTCGGCGGTGCGCAGGAGGTCGGTGTCCACCGAGCAGTGTTCGAGGGTGGCCCGGAGCCGGGTGCCGAAGTCGTCGGCGCCGACCGCGCCGATCATCGACACCTCGCCGCCGGCGCGCGCGGCGGCGACGGCCTGGTTGGCGCCCTTGCCGCCGGGGATCGTACGGAAGGCGCGGCCGGTGACGGTTTCGCCGAGGGCCGGGGCTCTCTGGACGTAGGCGACGAGGTCCATGTTGGTGCTGCCGAGTACGACGATGCTGGTCATGGGCGTACTGCCTCCAGGTGGGTCAGTTCGGCCAGGGTGTCGAAGCCGATGCCGTCGAAGGACGGGACGGAGGTCGCGAGACGGTTCTTGAGGGGGGAGGTCCAGCGTTCCGGCAGCCGGTCGGGGTGCCCGGCGAGCAGCCCGGCGACCGAACCGGCGGTGGCGCCGTTGGAGTCGGTGTCCCAGCCGCCGGAGACCGCCGCGCAGATGGAGCGGGTGAAGTCGCCGTCGGCGTGGGTGAGGGCGGCGGCGAGCAGGGCGGCGTTGGGGACGGCATGCACCCAGTGGTACCCGCCGAGTTCGGTGTGCAGGCGGTCGACCACGGTGTCGAAGTCGGGGGTGTCGTGGGCGAGTCCGATGCCTCGGCGGACGGCCTGCGCGAGGCGGGAACGCGGGGGGATCACGGCGAGGCCCTCGGCGAGCGACCGGTGGACGTCGGCGGCGCCGGTCGCGGCGGTGGCGAGGGTGGCGGCGACGAACATGGCGCCGTAGACGCCGTTCGCCGTGTGGGTGAGGGTCGCGTCCCGGTACGCCTGCCCGGCGGCGGCGACCGGGTCGCCCGGGTGGGTCCAGCCGTGGACGTCGGCCCGGATCTGGGCGCCGATCCACTCGCGGAACGGGTTGCGGTGGACGGCGGTCAGCGGGGGTTCGATCCCGTCGAGGAGATTGCGGTAGGCCACGCGCTCGGCCGTGAACGTGCGGCCGGCGGGAAGCTCGTCGAGCCAGAGGCGGGCGACGTCGGCGGTGGTGAAGCCGCGGCCGTGGCGCTGGAGGAGCAGCAGGTTGAGGAGGGGGTAGTTGAGGTCGTCGTCCTCGGGCATCCCGTCGATGTTCTCGGCGAGGGAGGTGAGGGCGGAGCGGCGGTTCCAGGGGTGGGCGGCGAGCAGCTCGGGCGGGACGCCGCGGGCGGTGAACCAGGTGGAGAGGGGCCAGTTGCCGGTGGCGCGGGCGAGGTCGCGGATGGCGGTGAGGGGGAGCTTCTCGACGGGCTTGCCGAGGAGACAGCCGGCGGCTCGGCCGAGCCAGGCGGCGTGCAGACGGTCGCGCAGGGTGGTGTCCTCGCCCCCGGCAGCGGGGGCGGGGTGGTCCCGTCGGGCGGGGGCGGGGGCGGGGGCGGGGGCGGGGGCGGGGGAGCCGGGACCCGGCACCGTGTGCTGTGCCCGCCCCTCCCCGGGCTCCTCCCGGGGCCGCCCCCGCCGCACTGCGGGCCGATGGCCCACGGCGGTGAGGGCACGGATCCCGGCGAGGTCGGTCGGCTCCCGCGCCGACAGGGGGGTGGGGAGGGCCGACAGGGCGGTGAGGAGGGAGTCCGCCAGGGGGCGGAGCTCCGGGAGGGGTGCCTCGGAAGCGCCGGCCGTACGCGGGGCGGGCGGGCCGCCCGCCGCGGCCCAGCGGGCCGCGACGGCGCGGGCGTCCCGGCCGTCCTCCGCCGCCTGGCGGAGTTCATGGCCCAGGAGGTCCTCCGGCTGGACCCAGGTCAGGCGGAGGTTCATCGGGCGGCCGTGCCCGTCAGGGTCGCGAACGCCTGCTCGTGGGCCCGGCGGTGTCTCCTGTCCTGGGCGAAGATCTCGTGGGTCACCTCCGTCAGGGCCCGCGCCGGGGCGTGCAGGTCCAGCCGGCTCGCCTCCGCCACCCGCTTCGCCCACTCCGCCGGCACCGCCTGCTCCCCGTGCAGCGCGCCCACGATCGCGCCCGCCATCGTGGCGATCGAGTCGCAGTCACGGCCGTAGTTGACGGAGCCCAGGACCGTACGCCGGTAGTCGCCCTCTCCGACGAGCAGCATGCCGAGGGCGATCGGGAGTTCCTCGATCGCGTGGAGGCGGGAGGGGCGACGGGCGCCGAGGGAGGGGGAGCGGTAGTCGGGGCCGACCGAGTCGAAGGGGGCGACCGCCTTGCGGAGCGGCGTCAGCGCCGACTCGAAGTCCCGGTGCCGGGAAGCCACTTCCGCGACCTCCTCGATCGCCGCCCGTGTTCCGTCCTTCGCCAGCGACAGGGCCGTGTCGACCACGGATTCCGGCGTGGCACCGGGGACGCACGCCGCCGCCACCGCCGCCGCGAACACTCCCGCAGCCTCGCGGCCGTACGAGGACTGGTGCGCGCCCGCGATGTCGAGGGCCTCGGCGTACGCGGCCTCGGGGTGGGCGGCGTTGACGAGCCCGACCGGTGCCATGTACATCGCGGCACCGCAGTTGACGATGTTGCCGCTGCCGGCCTCGCGCGGGTCCACATGGCCGTAGTGGATGCGTGCCACCAGCCACTTCTCCGCCAGGAAGATCCGCTGGAGCGGGAGGGCCTCCGCCTCCAGCTCCGGGATCCAGACGGGGTTGCCCATGAGGTCCGGGACGAGGTGGTCCGCGACCGCGTACGCGTCGAGGTGGCCGCGGACCTTCTCGTACACCCGGATCAGCGCATGGGTCATCAAGGTGTCGTCGGTGACGTGCCCGTCGCCCTTGTGGTACGGGGCGATGGGGCGGGCGGTACGCCACTCGTCGCCGTTCCACGGGCCGACGATCCCGGTGACGCGGCCGCCGTGGCGTTCCAGGATCTGCTGGGGGGTGTAGCCCTCGACGGGGCCGCCGAGCGCGTCGCCGACGGCGGCCCCGAGGAGACTGCCGGTGATCCGGTCATCCAGTGGGGGCGTCACTGCTTGGGGTGTTGTGGGTGTCATGTCGGGATTGTCCACCCGGGGTGGGTGGTTCCGTGGCTGCGAGCAGCCCGGCGAGTTCGACCAGATCCGTTCCCGCGAGTCGGGGCAGCGCGCAGCCCGCGAGGGTCCGGCACGCCTCGCGCCAGCTCGCCGGCACCGAACGGCCCCCGCCCAGCGCCCCGGTGAGCGCTCCGGCCAGCGCGGGCGCGGAGTCGGCGACCCGGGAGAGACAGGCGGCGGCCGGGACCGCGGCCGTCATCTCGCCCCGGGCGGCGGTCGCCAGGGCGAGCGCCACCGGGACGGTCTCGGCGGCGGCGATGCCGTAGCTGTAGACGTGGTCCACGATCTGGTGCTCCAGGAGCGGGACCAGCTCGAAGGCCGAGGCCGCGGTCCGGGCCAGCTTCACCGCGTACCGGGCGTTGCGGCCGATCTCGGTGACGGGCGGGAGTTCGGCGAGCGCCGCCTCGACGGCCTCGTCGACCGCCGCCCCGCCGAGGGCCGCGGCGACGGCCGCCGCCATCGCGCGGGCACCGTGGACGCCGTCGCCGTCCTGGGTGTACCGGGCGTCGAACTCGGCGAGTTCGGCTGCGGCACGGGGGGCGCCGGGGTGGACCACGGCCAGCACGACGGCCCGGACGCAGGCCGCGTCGTCGAAGAAGTGCGGGTTGTCGTGGCCGGTCGCGGGGGGACGCAGACCGGTCGCGAGATTGCCGAGGCCCGCGCGGACGGAGATCCGGGCGCGGAGCGGGAGAACGGCGGACTCGACCTCGGGAGCCCGTTCCGCCGCGGCGGCGACCTGTCCGGCGAGGGCGTTCCAGGCGAGGTCGACGGCGGCGCGGAGACGGCGCTCCGCGGGGAGGCCGGTGAGGACCGGGCCCGAGGCGGTGAGGATCGCCTCCGCGGTGAAGACCGCCCATTCGGCGTCGTCGGAGGGGCCGAGACGGAGGGGCTCGGGGGGCTGGTTGAGGGCGATGGGGACGGGGAGGGTGGTCGTGGCGTTCTGCTCGGCGAAGGTGTCGAGCTCGCGGGTGAGCCGGCGGGTCCATTCGGGCATGCGGGCGGCGCGGTGCCTGGCGGCCGGCCACCCCGCGGCGTCGCCTGCGGCGAGGCCGAGGAGGAGGCCCTCGACCGCGTCGCGCGTGGCTCTGCGGAGGTCCTCGGGGTGCGGGGCCTCCTGGGTGCCGCCCCAGGAACCCGTGCCGCGGACCGGCGCCGGGGGCTTCGGGGCGAGCCCCAGCGGGTCGGCCGCCGGCACCGTGTCCCGTGGGTCGCCGGGCAAGGGACCGGGACCCGGCACCGGGTGCAGTGCCCGCTCTGCTCCGGACTCCGTCCGGGAGTGCCCCCACCGTCCTGCCGGACGATCGCCCACGGTGGTGGCGGCGTCGGCCGCGCCCGCGGCGGACCGGAAGGCGTCCGGGGCGGGCGGGACGGTGTCCGCTGGCGCAGGGAAGGCGTCCGCAGCGGGCGGGAAGGCGTCCGGGGCGGGCGGGACGGTGTCCGCTGGCGAAGGGAAGACGTCCGCTGCGGGCGGGGCGGTGTCCGCGCGGGGCGGGGCGGTGTCCGCGGCCGGCAGGATGGCGCCTGCGGTGGACGGGAAGGTGTCGGCTGCGGGCGGGAAGGCATCCGCGCGGGGCGGGAACGTGTCCGTCGTCGTGTCTCCGCTCATCAGGATTCCCCCTCCGGGGTCAGAAGGTCCGCCACGTCCAGGACGTGGTAGCCGCGCATCGACGGGAGGCAGCTGCCCGTGACCGGGGTGATGGCCGAGGCCCACTCCTCGGGGATCGACCGCACTCCGCCGGCCGCGCCCGCCAGCGCGCCCGCCACCGCCGCCGTGGTGTCGGCGTCGCGGCCCATGTTGACGGCCGTCAGGACCGCCGTACGGAAGTCGCCCCGCGCTGCCGCGAAGGCGCCGAACGCCAGGCCCACCGCCTCCGGAGCCAGGTCCGTCCACGGGTAGCCGCCGATGACGACCGCCGAGCGGACCTGGCGCTCGCGGGTCAGCGGGTCCGGCTGGACGCGCTGGGCGGCGACCACCGCGCGGCGCAGCGACCGGGCCGTCCACGAGTCCATCGGGACGGCCGAGAGGGCCGCCGCGATCACCGAGGTCACCCCCGCTCCCGCCATCGCCGCCGCGACCCCCGCCGCGACCGCCTGGCCGCCGTAGATGCCCTCGCCGTCGTGGCTGACGCTGCCGTCGATCGCGACCAGCCGGGCCGCCTCCGCCGGGCGGCCCGCCGCGAACACGCCGAACGGCGCCGCCCGCATGGCGAGACCGTCGCTCCAGGCGTGCCGGTGCTGGGCGGAGATCGGCGCGGCGAGGCCCCGGCGGAGGTTCTCCAGGGTGCCGCGCTCCGAGAAGCCCGCACCGCGGAACGGGCCTTCGTCGAGATCGGCGATCCAGTGGTGCCAGGCCCGTTCGACGTGGTGGACGGTGAGGGCCGAGCCGTGCCGGGCGAGGAGCAGCGCCGAGAAGATGGCGTACTCGGTGTCGTCCGTGCCCGCCGGGCTGTCCGTCACGAAGCCCTCGATCCGGCCCCAGCGGCGGCGGATCTCGGAAGGGCGCATGTTCTCGGCGGGCGCGCCGAGCGCGTCGCCGACGGCGAGGCCGAGGAGCGCCCCTCTCGCCCGTTCGCGCGTATCGCATGCCGTGGTGGTCACCATGTCCGTGGCCCCTTCCTCGGTGGGGGCGCATCGACGGCGCCCCGATGCCTGGATCTGTGCCACGACGGACCGGGAACTCGCCGAAGAAACGTCTCTGTCACCCGCCTGACACCTCGCCAGAACCCGGTTCACGCAGCAAGGCACGCCTTAGTAAGTACGGCCTGCCTTGCTGGCGCGCCCCTTACATCGCGCGTATTTTCGAGGGAGTTGGGGCGGCGGGAGCAACCCGGCCCGCCGGAACGAGGGGAGAGCCATGTCCATCATCGAAGCTCAGGCGTCACTGCACGAGGCCCACCGCGACAACCACACGCACCGTGACGTGAACGGCGGTTGGCTGCGTCCGGCGGTGTTCGGCGCGATGGACGGACTGGTCTCCAACCTCGCCCTGATGACCGGCGTCGCCGGCGGCGCGGTCTCCACGCAGACCGTCGTCATCACCGGACTCGCGGGGCTCGCGGCCGGCGCCTTCTCCATGGCGGCCGGCGAGTACACCTCCGTCGCCTCGCAGCGTGAACTCGTCCAGGCGGAACTGGACGTCGAGCGGCGTCAGTTGCGCAAGCACCCCATCGACGAGATGGAGGAGCTCGCCGCGCTCTACGTCTCCCGGGGCGTCGAGCCCGCGCTGGCCCGCGAGGTCGCGATGCAGTTGTCGAAGGACCCCGAGCAGGCCCTGGAGATCCACGCCCGTGAGGAGCTCGGCATCGACCCGGACGACCTGCCGTCGCCGATGGTCGCCGCGGTCTCGTCCTTCGGCTCCTTCGCGCTCGGCGCGCTCCTCCCCGTGCTGCCGTTCCTGCTCGGGGCGACCGCCCTCTGGCCGGCCGTGCTGCTCGCGCTCGTCGGGCTCTTCGCCTGCGGGGCGCTCGTGGCCCGGGTGACCGCGCGCGGCTGGCTCTTCAGCGGTCTGCGTCAGCTGGTCCTCGGCGGCGCGGCCGCGGCCGTCACGTACGGGCTCGGCATGCTCCTCGGGGCCGCGCTGTAGCCCGCCCGCGCTGCGGTCCGCCCGTACGGACCACCCGGCCCCGCACGCATGCGAGGCCGGGTACGGAATCCGTACGAGGCCGGGTACGGAATCCGTACCCCCACAAAAGACCGAGAGGCTCCCCAAAGGGGCCTCTCGGTCTTTTCGGGGCGCTTTTTCATGACAGAAGGGGCGTATCGGCTGTGACGTATATCCCTGGTCCGATCCGCCGAAGCGATGAGACACTATGCACGACGCCACATATGTAGCCGGTTACTCGGCGGTTTCGAATCCGTGACCAACGGGAATGAGGCATGAGCGTCGCTGGGCAACGAAGCCCATGCAGCGACGGGTCGCCGACGACCCGGAGATCCTCCGGATCGCCTCGATCCGCCCCCGCGGGGCAGACCTCTGACCTCGCAGACCACAGGTGAACCCACACCACCGCTCCGTATCGGTGGTGTCCGCATGTTGGAATGCGCTATCCACTTAGCGAGAAACCAGCCATCATGTAACCTGCACGAAATTTCGCGGAGGGCCAACGTCGTCCCTCGGCAGCAGCTCCCCCAGACGTGGTCTGGGAGGTGCCCCCAGCCACGACGACGACGGGAGAGCCGATGCGTTCCGACGCCTGGTCGCCCATGGACGGTCGCCCTGCTCCGCAGGGGATGTACGACCCCCGTAACGAACACGACGCCTGTGGTGTCGGGTTCGTGGCCACCCTCACCGGTGTAGCCAGCCACGCGCTGGTCGAGCAGGCGCTGACCGTACTGCGCAACCTCGAGCACCGCGGCGCCACCGGCTCCGAGCCCGACTCCGGTGACGGCGCCGGCATCCTGCTCCAGGTCCCGGACGCCTTCCTCCGCGAGGTCGCCGGATTCGAGCTCCCCGAGGCCGGCGCGTACGCCGTCGGCATCGCCTTCCTCCCCGAGGACGGCACCGACGAGACCGTCGCGAAGATCGAGGCGATCGCCGCCGACGAGGGCCTGAACGTCCTCGGCTGGCGTGAGGTCCCCGTCGCCCCCGAGCTGCTCGGCGCCTCCGCCCGCGCCACCATGCCGGTCTTCCGCCAGCTCTTCGTCGCCGCCACGGCCGGCGACGCCACCGGCATCGCGCTCGACCGCAAGGCCTTCGTCCTGCGCAAGCGCGCCGAGCGCGAGGCCGCGACGTACTTCCCGTCGCTCTCCGCCCGCACCATCGTCTACAAGGGCATGCTGACCACCGGCCAGCTGGAGCCCTTCTTCCCGGACCTGTCGGACCGCCGCTGCGCCACCGCCGTGGCCCTGGTCCACTCCCGGTTCTCCACCAACACCTTCCCGAGCTGGCCGCTGGCCCACCCGTACCGCTTCGTCGCCCACAACGGTGAGATCAACACCGTCAAGGGCAACCGGAACTGGATGACCGCCCGCGAGGCCCAGCTCGACTCCGCCGTCTTCGGCGAGGGCTCGCTGGACCGGATCTTCCCGATCTGCACCCCGGACGCCTCCGACTCGGCCTCCTTCGACGAGGTCCTCGAGCTGCTCCACCTCGGCGGCCGCTCCCTGCCCCACGCGGTCCTGATGATGGTCCCGGAGGCGTGGGAGAACCACGAGACGATGGACCCGGCCCGCCGCGCCTTCTACCAGTACCACTCCACGATGATGGAGCCCTGGGACGGCCCGGCCTGCGTCACCTTCACCGACGGCGTCCAGGTCGGCGCGGTCCTCGACCGCAACGGACTGCGCCCCGGTCGCTACTGGGTCACCGACGAGGGCCTCGTCGTCCTCTCCTCCGAGGTCGGCGTCCTCGACATCGACCCCGCCAAGGTCGTCCGCAAGGGCCGCCTCCAGCCCGGCAAGATGTTCCTCGTCGACACCGCCGAGCACCGCATCGTCGAGGACGACGAGATCAAGGCGGCCCTCGCCGCCGAGAACCCGTACGAGGAGTGGCTGGAGACCGGGGAGATCGAGCTCTCCGACCTCCCCGAGCGCGAGCACATCGTGCACACCCACGCCTCGGTCACCCGCCGCCAGCAGACCTTCGGCTACACCGAGGAAGAGCTCCGCGTCATCCTCGCGCCGATGGCCCGCACCGCCGGCGAGCCCCTCGGCTCCATGGGCACGGACTCGCCGATCGCGGCCCTGTCCGCCCGCCCGCGGCTGCTCTTCGACTACTTCACCCAGCTGTTCGCGCAGGTCACCAACCCGCCGCTGGACGCCATCCGTGAAGAGCTCGTGACCTCGCTGCGCTCCTCGCTCGGCCCCGGCAGCAACCTCCTCGAGCCCACCTCCTCCTCGTGTCGCAGCGTCACCCTGCCGTTCCCGGTGATCGACAACGACGAGCTGGCCAAGCTCATCCACATCAACGCCGACGGCGACATGCCCGGCATGAAGGCCGCGACCCTCTCCGGCCTCTACCGGGTCTCCGGCGGCGGCGACGCCCTCGCCGCCCGCCTCGACGCCATCTGCGCCGAGGCCGACACCGCCATCGAGGGCGGCGCCCGCCTCATCGTGCTCTCCGACCGGCACTCCGACGCCGAGCACGCGCCGATCCCCTCGCTGCTGCTCACCGCGGCCGTCCACCACCACCTCATCCGCACCAAGCAGCGCACCAAGGTGGGTCTGCTCGTCGAGGCCGGTGACGTCCGCGAGGTCCACCACGTCGCCCTGCTCATCGGCTACGGCGCCGCGGCGGTCAACCCGTACCTCGCCATGGAGTCCGTCGAGGACCTGGTCCGCGCCGGCACCTTCATCGAGGGCCTGGAGCCCGAGCAGGCCATCCGGAACCTGATCTACGCGCTCGGCAAGGGCGTCCTCAAGGTCATGTCCAAGATGGGCATCTCCACCGTCGCCTCCTACCGCGGCGCCCAGGTCTTCGAGGCCGTCGGCCTCGACGAGACCTTCGTCGCCACGTACTTCAACGGCACGGCCACCAAGATCGGCGGCGCCGGTCTCGAGGTCGTCGCCAAGGAGGTCGCCGCCCGCCACGCCAAGGCGTACCCCGTCTCCGGCGTCCCCTCGGCGCACCGCCTCCTGGACATCGGCGGCGAGTACCAGTGGCGCCGCGAGGGCGAGCCGCACCTGTTCGACCCGGAGACCGTCTTCCGCCTGCAGCACGCCACGCGCAACAAGCGGTACGACATCTTCAAGCAGTACACGGACCGGGTGAACGAGCAGTCCGAGCGCCTCATGACGCTCCGCGGCCTCTTCGGCTTCACCTCCGACCGCCCCGCGATCTCCGTCGACGAGGTCGAGTCGGTCGCCGAGATCGTCAAGCGCTTCTCCACCGGCGCCATGTCGTACGGCTCCATCTCCCGCGAGGCGCACGAGACCCTCGCCGTCGCCATGAACCAGCTGGGCGCCAAGTCCAACACCGGTGAGGGCGGCGAGGACCCGGACCGCCTCTACGACCCGGCCCGCCGCTCCGCGATCAAGCAGGTCGCCTCCGGCCGCTTCGGCGTCACCAGCGAGTACCTGGTCAACGCCGACGACATCCAGATCAAGATGGCCCAGGGCGCCAAGCCCGGCGAGGGCGGCCAGCTGCCCGGCCACAAGGTCTACCCGTGGGTCGCCAAGACGCGTCACTCGACGCCCGGCGTCGGCCTCATCTCGCCGCCGCCGCACCACGACATCTACTCCATCGAGGACCTGGCTCAGCTGATCCACGACCTCAAGAACGCCAACCCGGTCGCCCGCATCCACGTGAAGCTGGTCTCCGAGGTCGGCGTCGGCACGGTCGCCGCCGGTGTCTCCAAGGCCCACGCGGACGTCGTCCTCATCTCCGGCCACGACGGCGGCACGGGCGCCTCGCCGCTCACCTCGCTCAAGCACGCGGGCGGCCCCTGGGAGCTCGGCCTCGCCGAGACCCAGCAGACGCTGCTGCTCAACGGCCTGCGCGACCGGATCGTCGTCCAGACCGACGGCCAGCTCAAGACCGGCCGCGACGTCGTCATCGCCGCGCTGCTCGGCGCCGAGGAGTTCGGTTTCGCGACCGCGCCGCTCGTCGTCTCCGGCTGCGTCATGATGCGCGTCTGCCACCTGGACACCTGCCCGGTCGGCATCGCCACCCAGAACCCGGTCCTGCGCGACCGCTTCTCCGGCAAGCCCGAGTTCGTCGTCAACTTCTTCGAGTTCATCGCCGAGGAGGTCCGCGAGATCCTCGCCGAGCTGGGCTTCCGCACCCTCGAAGAGGCCGTCGGCCACGCCGAGCTGCTCGACACCAGCCGCGCCGTCACCCACTGGAAGGCGCAGGGTCTCGACCTGGAGCCGCTCTTCTACGTGCCGGAGCTGCCCGAGGGCGCGGTCCGCCACGCCCTGATCGAGCAGGACCACGGTCTGGAGAAGGCCCTCGACAACGAGCTGATCCAGCTCGCCGCCGAGGCCCTCAACGCGGCCTCCGCCGAGGAGGCCCAGCCGGTCCGCGCCCAGGTCGCCATCCGCAACATCAACCGCACGGTCGGCACCATGCTCGGCCACCAGGTGACGAAGCGCTTCGGCGGCGCCGGCCTCCCGGCCGACACCATCGACATCACCTTCACCGGCTCGGCGGGCCAGTCGTTCGGCGCCTTCCTGCCGAGCGGTGTCACCCTCCGCCTGGAGGGCGACGCCAACGACTACGTCGGCAAGGGCCTCTCCGGCGGCCGTGTGATCGTCCGCCCCGACCGGGGCGCCGACCACCTCGCCGAGTACTCGACGATCGCGGGCAACACGATCGGATACGGCGCGACCGGCGGCGAACTCTTCCTCCGCGGCCGCACCGGCGAGCGCTTCTGCGTCCGCAACTCCGGTGCCCTGGTCGTCTCGGAGGGCGTGGGCGACCACGGCTGCGAGTACATGACCGGCGGTACGGCGGTCGTCCTCGGCGAGACCGGACGCAACTTCGCGGCCGGCATGTCAGGCGGTGTCGCCTACGTCATCGACCTCGACCGGGACAACGTCAACTCCGGCAACCTGGGCGCGATCGAGGCCCTGTCGGACACCGACAAGGCATGGCTGCACGATGTCGTGCGCCGCCACTTCGAGGAGACCGCGTCGACGGTCGCCGAGAAGCTCCTCGCCGACTGGGACGCCGCGGCGGCCCGGTTCAGCAAGATCATCCCCACCACGTACAAGGCAGTGCTCGCCGCCAAGGACGCCGCTGAGCTCGCCGGTCTCTCCGAGGCCGAGACGACCGAGAAGATGATGGAGGCGGCGACCAATGGCTGACCCCAAGGGCTTCCTGACCACCGGGCGCGAAGTCGCCGAGACCCGCCCCGTGGGCGAGCGCGTCAGGGACTGGAACGAGGTCTACGTCCCCGGCTCCCTGCTGCCGATCATCAGCAAGCAGGCCGGCCGATGCATGGACTGCGGCATCCCGTTCTGCCACAACGGCTGCCCCCTCGGGAACCTGATCCCCGAGTGGAACGACTACGCCTACCGCGAGGACTGGTCGGCGGCGCAGGAGCGCCTGCACGCCACCAACAACTTCCCGGAGTTCACCGGCCGCCTCTGCCCGGCGCCGTGCGAGTCCGCGTGCGTGCTCGGCATCAACCAGCCGGCCGTCACCATCAAGAACGTCGAAGTCTCCATCATCGACAAGGCGTGGGACGCGAACGACGTCAAGCCGCAGGTGCCCGAGCGCCTCTCCGGCAAGACCGCCGCCGTCATCGGCTCCGGCCCGGCGGGTCTCGCCGCCGCCCAGCAGCTGACCCGGGCCGGCCACACCGTGGTCGTGTACGAGCGCGCCGACCGCATCGGCGGCCTGCTGCGCTACGGCATTCCCGAGTTCAAGATGGAGAAGCGGCACATCAACCGCCGCATCGAGCAGATGCGCGCGGAGGGCACCAAGTTCCGCACCGGCATCGAGATCGGCCGTGACCTGACGTCGACGGACCTGCGCAAGCGGTTCGACGCCGTCGTCATCGCCGCCGGCGCCACCACCGCCCGCGACCTGCCCGTCCCGGGCCGCGAGCTGAACGGCATCCACCAGGCGATGGAGTACCTGCCGCTGGCGAACAAGGTCGTCGAGGGTGACTTCGTCGCCCCGCCGATCACCGCCGAGGGCAAGCACGTCGTCGTCATCGGCGGCGGCGACACCGGCGCCGACTGCGTCGGTACGGCCCACCGTCAGGGCGCGGCCTCGGTCACGCAGCTGGAGATCATGCCCCGCCCGGGCGAGGAGCGGAACCCGGGTCAGCCCTGGCCGACCTTCCCCATGCTGTACAAGGTCACCTCCGCGCACGAGGAGGGCGGCGAGCGGGTCTACTCCGTCTCCACCACCCACTTCGAGGGCGACGAGGACGGCAACGTCCAGTTCCTCCACCTCATCGAGGTCGAGTTCGTCGAGGGCAAGCTGACCCAGAAGCCGGGCACGGAGCGCAGGATCCCCGCCCAGCTGGTCACGCTCGCGATGGGCTTCACCGGCACGGACGTCGAGAACGGCCTGGTCGCCCAGTTTGGTCTGGACCTCGACGAGCGGGGTAACATCGCCCGAGACGCGGACTTCGCCACCAACGTCGATGGCGTGTACGTCGCCGGCGACGCCGGCCGCGGTCAGTCGCTCATCGTCTGGGCCATCGCCGAGGGCCGCTCGGCCGCCCGGGGCGTGGACCGCTTCCTGACCGGAGCCAGCTCCCTGCCGGCTCCGATCCGCCCGACGGACCGTTCGCTGATGGTCTGATCCGGCCGGATCACCCCGAGAACGTCCCGTACAACGACGTACGGAACTGAGCGCGGCGCCCCCCGAATGTCCCCGACCGGACGACTGGGTGGGCGCCGATGCGCGTCCGGACGCGGGCCGCCGGTCAGCCGACCGGGCCGGGGAGGATCCCTCGGCCCTCGGCCAGGGCTCTCACCGCGAGACGGTCCTCAGCCACGCCGCCGCCCCGTCCAGTGCCGCGTCCGCCTCCGGCAGCACGCCCCTGCCTGCCAGGAAGCCGTGGAACACGCCCGTGTGCAGGTGGACCTCGGTCCGGGTGCCCGCGGCGGAGAGGCGGCGGGCGTAGGCGAGGCCCTCGTCGCGCAGGGGGTCGCAGTCGGCGAGGACGAGGAGCGTCGGCGGGAGGCCGGAGACGTCGGGGGTCAGGCCGGGGGAGGCCGCCGCCGGGTCGTCGCCGGGGGCCACGTACTGCTGCCAGTACCAGCGCATGTGTGCCGTCGTGTGGAAGCAGCCCTCCGCGAAGTCGTGGGCCGACCGGCTCTCCAGGCGGTGGTCCAGGGCCGGGTGGACGAGGAGCTGGGCCGACAGCGGCGGGCCGCCTCCGTCGCGGGCGCGCACGGCCGCCGCCGCTGCCAGGTTCCCGCCGCTGCTGTCGCCGGCCACGACCAGCGGGCGACCCGGATACCGGCCGGCCGCCCATCCCAGGGCCGTGCACACGTCGTCCTCGGCCGCCGGGAAGCGGTGCTCCGGTGCCCGCCGGTAGTCGACGGAGACGACGGTGGCGCCGGTACGGGCGGCGAGCGCGCGGCACGTGCGGTCGTGGGTGTCCAGGTCGCACAGGACCCAGCCGCCGCCGTGGGCGAAGACGACCACGAGGTCCTCCTGTCCCTCGTAGAGCCGTACGGGAACGCCGTTCGCCGAGGCGGACGTCGCCGGCGGCATCTCGCCGAGGTGGGCCCGTGCCGCCGCCCTCAGCGCCTCCGCGCCCGCCTCCGGGCGCGGGAAGCCCGCCGACATCGCGTCGCAGAGCGCGCGGGCGGCCGGGGTGAGGGGGTCCGGGCATCGTGTGTCGGTCGTCCCGGTCGTCGTCATGCGGTGAGGCCTCCGTCGATCGTGAACTCGGCGCCCGTCACGTACGACGACGCCTCCGAGAGCAGGAAGGCGACCAGCTCCGCGACCTCCTCCGGGCGGCCCATCCGGCCGAGGGGGACGTGCGACCAGTCGTGCGTCGCGACCGCCGCCGTCATGGGGGTGTCGACGGCGCCCGGGTGGACCGAGTTGACCCGGACGCCGTACGGGGCGAGGTCGCGGGCCGCCGAGCGGCTCAGGCCCCGCAGGCCGAACTTGCCCGCCCCGTACGCCGCGTGGCCGGGGAGGCCGACCCGGCCCGCCGTGGACGACACGTTCACGATCGAGCCGCCGCCCGCCACGCGGAGCGCGGGCAGCACGGCCTGGATGCCGAGGAACGGCCCCAACAGGTTGACCCGGAGGAGGAGTTCGATGTTCTCGTACGTCTCCGACTCCACCGGGGCGGTGCGCCAGAGGGCCGCGTTGTTGACGAGGCCGTCGATCCCGCCGTACGCGGTGACCGCCGTGTCCGTGACCGCCCGCCAGTCCTCCGCCGACGTCACGTCGTGACGGACGAAGACCGCCGCCCCGCCGAGGTCCGCCGCCACCGTCCGGCCCTCCTCCTCCCGCACGTCGGTGAGGACCACACGTGCCCCGGCCGCCACCAGGAGCCGGGCCTCGGCGGCGCCCTGGCCGCGCGCCGCGCCCGTCACGATCACGGCCTTGCCGTCCAGGGCGCTCACGCGGCGGCGTCCAGGGCCCGGAAGTGCGGGAGGACCTTCGTGCCCCACTGGCGGATGGTCTCCAGACAGGCCTCCTGCGGCACGGTTCCCATCTGGATCAGGCACATCACCTCGTCGACGCCGATCTCCCGGAGCCGTTCGACGTACGCGATCGCCGTGGCGGCGTCCCCGTACGCGTGGTCGGTGTTGTAGGTGCCGGTGTCGACCGGCCGGGCGGGGACGTTCGCCTCGTGCAGTCGGGCGATCAACCGGTCCCGTTCGCGGGCGAGGGCGCCGGCGTGGTCCTCGTCCTCCGCGTAGCCGGTGGGCGCGGGCGCCCCGCCGTACCAGTGGGCGATCGACTCGGCGAAGAAGCGCTGGCCCCGGGTGCCGAGCCGGAGCGCACGGTCGGCGTCGTCCAGGACGACGGTCGGGCAGAGGGCGGAGAAGTGGTCGTTGGCCTCGGTGGAGACGAACCGCGACCCGTCCCGCGCGGCGAGGGCCCCGTCGTACACCGTGCGCATCGCGCGGACGTCCTCGGCGCCCGCGAAGCCCATCACCAGGGCTCCGATGCCGAGTTCGGCCGCCTGTCGGAGCGACGCGTGCTGCGAGCAGGCCATGAAGAGCGGCGGGTGCGGGTGCTGGACCGGGCGGGGCAGGATCGCGCCGGGGCCGATGTCGAGCGAGCCGTGCCACTCGAACTCCGGCTCGCGCCATGCGGCGGCGAGGATCCGCAGGGCCTCCTCCGTCTGCGGCCCGGTGTCCTCGGGGCGCACCCCGAACATCCGCATCTCCTGGCGGGTCGCGCCCCGTCCGGCGCCGATGTCGACCCGGCCGCCGGAGAGCACGTCGAGCATGGCGGCGCGTTCGGCGACCCGGACGGGGTGCTGGTAGCCGAAGGGCATGGTGACCACGCCGTGGCCGATGCGGATGGTGCGAGTACGGGCGGCGACCCAGGTCAGGAAGATCTCGGACGCGCTCATGTGGGCGTACTGGGTGAGGGAGTGGTGTTCGACCGCCCAGACCCGGTCGAAGCCCATCTCCTCGGCGAGGAGGGCCTGTTCGACGCAGTCGTGGATGACTCGGTGTTCGCGGGCGGGTGTCGGGTCGACGAGCTGTGCTTCGAAGATCATGGAGAACTTCACGGGGAGCTCCTCCCGGAGAGGACACAGTGACTATGCCTAATCGAAATACTTCTAGCAGGCATAGGTGGGGGAGGGAAGGGCCGTAGACTGCCGACCGTGGCGGACGAAGAGACCGCGCCGGTGCTTCCGGCGACCAGCTGGGCCGTGCTCGGACTGCTCTCCTTCGGGCGGGAGTTGTCCGGCTACGACCTCAAGAAGTGGTCCGACCGGTCCCTGGGGCTCTTCTACTGGAGCCCGTCGTTCAGCCAGATCTACAGCGAGCTCAAGCGCCTGGAGAAGGCCGGATACGCCGGCTCTCGGCTGGTCGCACCGGAGGCCGGCTCGCGCGACAAGCGCGTCTACCGGATCACCGACGAGGGCCTCGCCGCCGTCCGGCTCTGGGCCCGCACCGCCCCGCTCGACCCGCCTGTCCTCAAGCACGGGCCGATGCTCCGGCTCTGGCTCGGCCATCTCCTCGAACCCGAGCGGATGCGGGAGGTCCTCGCCGCGCACCGGGAGTACGCCGAGACCATGCGGCTGCGCGCCGAGGCCGACGCGGCGGACGCGTCGGCGGACGAGGCCTGGGCGTACCCCCGGCTCACCCTCACCTGGGCCCAGCGGTACTACGCCGCCGAGCGGGACCTGGCCGACGCCATGCTCGTGGACATCGAGCGGCTGGAGGGGCGGTCGGGGGCCGAGCCGATGGACCCCGACCAGGTGGACCGGGCCGGCCGGGTGGACCGGACGGACCCGGCGGACCCGGCGGACCGGGCAGACCTGGTGGATCGGACGGAGCTTCCGGAGGGGGAGAGTCCATGGCGCTGAGCCTGCGGAAGGTCGAGGAGACCGCACCCGCGCTCGTCAGTCTCTACAAGCAGGCGGGCGAGTCGCTGCGACGCCACGGGATCGACGGGCAGCGCGTCGCCGTCTACCTCGTCGTCGACTACTCGGGGTCGATGAAGCCGTACTACTCCAGCGGCGCCGTCCAGGCCTTGGCCGACCGGGTGCTGGGGCTCTCCGCGCAGCTCGACGACGACGGGCGGGTGCCCGTGGTCTTCTTCTCCACCGACATCGACGCCGAGACCGAGATCCGGCTGGACGACCACGCCGGCCGGATCGACCGGATCGTCGCCGGGCTCGGGCACATGGGCAGGACCAGCTACCACCTGGCCATGGACGCCGTCATCGACCACTACCTCGACAGCGGCTCCACCGCGCCCGCGCTCGTCGTCTTCCAGACCGACGGCGGGCCGGTCAACAAGCTCGCGGCCGAGCGGTACGTGTGCAAGGCGGCCCGGCTGCCGATCTTCTGGCAGTTCATCGGCTTCGGCGACCCCGGAAGCCGACAGTTCGAGTTCCTGCGCCGGCTCGACGAGCTGGACGTGCCGGCGAGGCGGCCCGTCGACAACTCCGGTTTCTTCCACGCGGGTCAGGACCCGAGCCGGGTCCCGGACGCGGAGCTGTACGACAGGCTCGTCGCCGAGTTCCCGGTCTGGCTGGCCGCGGCTCGACGGCAGGGAATCGTCCGCCCGTGAACCCGGGCGTCGACCGTCGAACCCGTCGTGCCCTCCCGTCGAGCCCGTCGAGTCCCTCTCGGAGACACCTGTCGAGCCCGTCCAACCCGTCGATGCGGTGGGCCCGTTCCGGTGGAAGGCGTCCGGAAAGCGTTGGCCCACACCAGGACTGCCGTGGATCATGAGCGCATGACCTCTCTCGTACGACACGTCACCATCGACTGCGCCGACGCCTACGCCCTCGCCACCTTCTGGGCCGAGGTCCTCGACTCCAAGGTCTCCCACGAGGACGAGCCGGGCGACGAGGAGGTGCTCGTCGAGACGCCCGGGGCCGGGCTCCTCTTCATCCAGGTCCCGGAGGCGAAGGCCGTCAAGAACCGCATCCACCTCGACCTCCAGCCGCAGGACCGCACCCGTGACGAGGAGATCGAGCGGCTCCTCGGCCTCGGCGCGGCCCTCCTCGACGACCGCCGGAACCCGGACGGCACCGGCTGGGCGACCCTGGGCGACCCGGAGGGCAACGAGTTCTGCGTCGAGCGCAGCCAGGCGGAGCGCGCCGCCGCAGGCGCCGAATCCGCCGCCGCCCCCTCCTCCTGACGACATCCGGAGCAATCCGGACAGTAGGTGTCGGGTATCCGGTGTTTCCTGGACGCATGGGAGACACCGGAACCGGAACCACCTGGTCGGCCTTCGAGGCCGCCGAACCCGAATTCGCCGAGACCGTGCGCGAGCGCTTCGGGCAGTACACCCACCACGCCCTCGCCACCGTGCGGGAGGACGGCTCACCCCGGCTCAGCGGCATCGAGGTGGGCTTCCGCTTCGGCGAGCTCTGGCTCGGCATGATGCCCGGCTCCCGCAAGGCCCTCGACCTGCGCCGCGACCCCCGGCTCACCCTCCTCGCCAACCTGGGCGCGGGCACCGACATGGGCGGTGGGGACGTCCGTGTCTCCGGGCGGGCGGTCGAGATCACCGACCCGGAGACCGTCGCCCGGTACGTCGCCGACGCGGGCGAGCCCCAGCCGTTCCACCTCTTCCGGGTGGACCCGACCGAGGTCGTACGGACCTGGGTCGACGGCGACGAGCTCGTCGTCCGCACCTGGTCCACCGGGAGCCCGGCCCGCACCTTCCGGCGCGGCAACGACGACAGCCCGCCCCGCCGGGTGTCATGAGCCCGTTCGGCCGGCAGTCGTGCCCCGGTCAGGAGTACGCGCCGAGGACCGCCGCCCGGCAGGTCGCCGGGTCGCCCCAGGCGTCCCGCAGGGGGCGGGCCTTGCGGAGCCACAGGGACAGGGCCAGTTCCTCCGTGTAGCCGACCGCGCCGTGGATCTGGAGGGCGGTGCGGGCCGCCGTGTACGCGGCCTCGCCCGTGGTCACCTTCGCCGCGGCGAGGTCGCCGTCCGGCGCGTTCCCGTCCGCCAGTCCCACCGCCGCCCCGAACAGCAGCGGGCGCGCGAACTCCAGGGCGAGCAGCGTGTCCGCCAGCCGGTGTTTGACCGCCTGGAACGCGCCGATGGGGGTGCCGAACTGGGAGCGCTGCCGGGCGTACGCGACCGTCCGGTCGAGCAGGGCCAGGCCCACGCCCAGCGACTGCGCGGCCGTCGCCAGCATCGCCCAGCGCCCGGCCTGCCCGGCCGCGACGGCCACCGCGGGGCCCTCGGCGAGCAGCTCCCCGCCGGGTGCCGGGCGGGCGAGCCGCCGCGCGGGGTCGGCGGAGACCCGGACCGGCCCGTGACCGGGCGCCCGCCACAGTTCCTCCCCGCGTACGACGAGCACCGTGTCCGCCCGGTCGGCGTCCAGGGCGTACGGGGACGCGCGCCGTACGGCCTCTGCCCCGGCGCGCCGTACGGCCTCCGTCCCGACGCGCCCTACGGCAGGCGTCCCGGCGATCGCCAGCGTCGCCGTCCGTTCGCCCGTCGCCAGGCCCGGCAGGAGGCGTTTCGCCGGGCCCGGATCGTCCAGCCGCGCCAGCTCCCCGAGGAGGACGGCCGCCGCCACCGTCTCCACCACCGGGCCCGGCACCGCGTGACGCCCCAACTCCACAAACGCGTGGGCGAGTTCGACCGGGAGCAGACCCATACCCTCGTACTCCTCCGGGACCGAAAGCGCCCACACCCCCGCCCCCGCGAGCCGTCCCCACAGCGCCCGCCCCGGGCCGGGGTCGTCGCCCGCCCAGGCCCGTACGGCCTCCGGGGTGTCCGCGGCGGTGAGCATCGCGTCCAGGGAGCGGGCGAAGGCGCGCTGTTCACCGGTCGGCAGGAAGGTCATCAGCGGCGCCCCTTCGGGAGGCCGAGCAGCCGCTCGGCGATGATGTCGCGCTGGATCTCGTTGGTGCCCGCGTAGAGGGGGCCCGCGAGGGAGAAGACGTACCCCTCGGCCCACGCGCCGTCCGCCAGCTCGCCCTCCGGGCCGAGGAGGTCGAGGGCCGTCTCGTGCAGCGCCAGGTCGTACTCCGACCAGAAGACCTTGTTGAGGCTGGACTCGGCCCCCGACGGTGCCCCCGTCGCCAGCCGGGCCGCCGCGCCCGCCGTGAACAGCCGGTACGCCCGCGCCCCGATCACCGCGTCCGCCACCCGGTCCCGCAGCGCCGAGTCCGCCGGGTCGCCCTCCGTCCGCCAGAGCCGTACGAGCCGGTCGGCGGCTGCGAGGAAGCGGCCGGGGGAGCGGAGCATCAGTCCGCGCTCGTTGCCCGTCGTGGACATCGCGATGCGCCAGCCCTGGCCCGGTTCCCCGATCACGTCCTCGTCCGGGACGAACACCTCGTCGAGGAACAGCTCGGCGAAGGCCGGTCTGCCGTCGAGCCGGCCGATGGGCCGGACGGTCACCCCCGGCGCCCGCAGGTCGAACATGAGGTAGGTCAGGCCCCGGTGCGGCCGGTCCGCGCCGGGATCACTGCGGAAGATGCCGAAGGCCCGGTCGGCGAAGGCGGCCCGGGAGGACCAGGTCTTCTGCCCGGAGATCAGCCAGCCGCCGTCGGTGCGGACCGCGCGGGAGGTGAGCGACGCCAGGTCGGAGCCGGCCTCGGGCTCCGACCAGGCCTGCGCCCAGATCGTCG
This sequence comes from Streptomyces sp. NPDC029956, assembly GCF_055574655.1. Taxonomy (NCBI): domain Bacteria; kingdom Bacillati; phylum Actinomycetota; class Actinomycetes; order Kitasatosporales; family Streptomycetaceae; genus Streptomyces; species Streptomyces sp. NPDC029956. The sequence goes on from NZ_JBVHZJ010000021.1 coordinate 101,878, forward strand.
CGCCGGTCGCCATCGACGGCAGTACGCGCGCGCGTTGTTCCGCCGTGCCGTGGTCGAAGAGGGTGGGGGCGAGGAGCTGGACGCCGTTCTGCGAGACCCGGCCGGGCGCCCCCGCCGCCCAGTACTCCTCCTCGAAGACCAGCCACCGGGCGAGGTCGACGCCCCGGCCCCCGTACTCCTCGGGCCACGAGACCGCCGACCAGCGGGCGGCGGCCAGTTCGGCCTCCCAGACGCGGTGGGCGGCGAAGCCCTCGGCCGTCTCCAGGGAGGGCAGCGGCTCGGCGGGGACATGCTCCCGCAGCCACTCCCGGGCCTCCGCCCGGAAGGCCTCCTCGGTCCGCGTGTACGAGAGATCCATCGGTCACCCCGCCCTCACCCGTTCCCTAACAAGTGTTTGGTAGGTTAACGTACGGCCATGAGCAGCGTCGAGGAGTTCCGGGCGGAGATACGGGGCTGGCTGAAGACCCACCTCAGCGGCTCCTTCGCCGCCCTCAAGGGGCGCGGCGGGCCCGGCCGCGAGCACGAGGCCTTCGCCGAACGCCTCGCCTGGGAGCGGCACCTGGCCGCCCACGGCTGGACCTGCGTCGGCTGGCCGAAGGAGTACGGCGGGCGCGGCGCGAGCATCGAGGAGCAGATCGCCTTCCACGAGGAGTACGCCCTCGCCGACGCCCCCGCCCGCGTCAACCACATCGGCGAACAACTCCTCGGCCCCACGCTCATCGACCACGGCACCGACGAGCAGAAGGCCCGCTTCCTGCCCCCGATCCGCGCCGTCGGGGAACTCTGGTGCCAGGGCTACAGCGAACCCGGCGCCGGCTCCGACCTCGCCGCCGTCCGCACCCGCGCCGCCCTGGAGAACGGCCGCTGGGTGGTGAACGGACAGAAGATCTGGACCTCCCTCGCCCACGAGTCCCAGTGGTGCTTCGTCCTGGCCCGTACGGAACCGGGCTCGCGCCGCCACACCGGGCTCTCGTACCTCCTCGTCCCCCTCGACCGGCCCGGCGTCGAGATCCGGCCCATCGTCCAGCTCACCGGCACCAGCGAGTTCAACGAGGTGTTCTTCGACGGGGCCGTCACCGACGCCGCGAACGTCGTCGGCGCACCCGGCGACGGCTGGCGGATCGCCATGGCCACCCTCGGCTACGAACGCGGCGTCTCCACCCTCGGCCAGCAGGTCGGCTTCCGCCGTGAACTCGACGCCCTCGTCGCCCTCGCCCGCCGCAACGGCGCCGCCGCCGACCCCGACATCCGCGACCGCCTCACCCGCGCCTGGGCCGGCCTCCAGGCGCTCCGCGCCGGCGCCCTGCGCGGCACCGACCCCTCCGCCGCCAAGCTGTACTGGTCCCACTGGCACCGCGACCTCGGCGAACTCGCCCTGGAGGTGTGCGGCCCCACCGCCACGCTGGCCGCCGGAGCCCCGTACGAACTCGACGACTGGCAGCGGCTGTTGCTCTTCTCCCGCGCCGACACCGTCTACGCCGGATCCAGCGAGATCCAGCGGAACATCATCGCCGAGCGGGTGCTCGGCCTCCCGAAGGAGCCGCGCCCATGACCCGTAACCCGCCGCCGCCCTACGTACCGGGCCACGGACTCCTCACCGGGCGGACCGCCGTGATCACCGCCGCCGCCGGAGCCGGCATCGGCGGCGCCACCGCCCGCCGCTTCCTGGAGGAGGGCGCCCGCGTCCTCCTCAGCGACGCCCACACCCGGCGCCTCAAGGAGACCGAGACCGCGCTCGCCGCCGAGTTCGGCGCGGACGCGGTCGCCTCCCAGCCCTGCGACGTCACCGACGACGCCCAGGTCCAGGCGCTGTACGACACCGCCGTACGGCTCCACGGACGCCTGGACATCACCGTCAACAACGCCGGCCTCGGCGGCACCGCGGAGCTCGCCGACATGACCGACGAGCAGTGGAACCGGGTCCTCGACGTCACCCTCGGCGGCACCTTCCGCTGCACCCGCGCCGCCCTCCGCCACTTCCGCGCCGCGAGCAGCGGCGGCGACGGTACGACCACCGGGGGCGTCGTCGTCAACAACGCCTCCGTCGTCGGCTGGCGCGCCCAGGCCGGCCAGGCCCACTACGCCGCCGCCAAGGCGGGCGTCATGGCCCTCACCCGCTGCGCGTCCGTCGAGGCCGCCGCGTACGGCGTCCGCGTCAACGCCGTCGCCCCGTCCCTCGCCATGCACCCCCACCTGGCCAAGGTCACCACCACCGAACTCCTCGACGAACTGACCGCACGCGAGGCCTTCGGCCGCTACGCCGAGCCCTGGGAGATCGCCAACGTCATCGTCTTCCTCGCCGGCGACTACTCCTCCTACATGACCGGCGAGACGGTCTCCGTCAGCAGCCGGCACGCGTAGGGGGTGTCCTGTCGATCAGGCCGGGCTCGCCAAGACACCCCCTGGGACCAGAATGGACGTGTGCCGAACACTCCCCAGAGCTCAAGCAAGAAGAAGAACCCGGTGAGCGGCGGGCCCGAGCGGCGCCGTGAACTCCTCGACACGGCGGCCGAGGTGTTCGCCGCCCAGGGGTACAACGCCACCACCGTCCGCAAGATCGCGGACGCCGCCGGCATGCTCGCCGGCAGCCTCTACTACCACTTCGACTCCAAGGAGTCGATGCTCGACGAGATCCTCTCCACCTTCCTCGACGAGCTGTGGGAGGGGTACGACGCCGTCCTCGACGCCGGACTCGGGCCCCGCGAGACCATCGAGGCCCTCGTCACCGAGTCCTTCCGCGAGATCGACCGGCACCGCGCCGCCGTCGCCATCTACCAGAAGGAGTCCCGGCACCTCACCGACCAGCCCCGCTTCCACTACCTCACCGACTCGCAGCGCAGGTTCGAGAAGGCCTGGCTCGGCACCCTGGAGCGCGGCGTCGCCGCCGGCGTCTTCCGCACCGACCTGGACGTCCGCCTGACCTACCGCTTCGTCCGCGACACCGTCTGGGTCGCCGCGTCCTGGTACCGGCCCGGCGGCCTGCACAGCCCCGAGGAGATCGCCCGCCAGTACCTGTCCATGGTCCTGGACGGCATCGCCGTACGCACGTAACGACGCACGGTCCCGGCACCGGCCCGTGCGCCCCACCCGACCCACCGGAGGAGTCGCCATGCCCGAGGCCTACATCGTCGAAGCGGTCCGCACGCCCGTGGGGCGCCGAGGAGGCGGACTCTCCGCCGTCCACCCGGCGGACCTCGGCGCCCACGCCCTGAAGGCCCTCGTCATCCGGTCGGGGATCGACCCGGCCGCCGTCGACGACGTCGTTCTCGGCTGCCTCGACACCGTCGGGCCGCAGGCCGGCGACATCGCCCGTACGGCCTGGCTGGCCGCGGGCCTCCCCGAGGAGGTCCCCGGGGTGACCGTCGACCGCCAGTGCGGCTCGTCCCAGCAGGCCGTGCACTTCGCCGCCCAGGCGGTGATGTCCGGCACCCAGGACCTCGTCGTCGCCGGCGGCGTGCAGAACATGTCCATGATCCCCATCGCCTTCGCCTCCCGGCAGGCCGCCGAACCCCTCGGCCTCACCGGCGGCCCCTTCCACGGCAGCGAGGGCTGGCGCGCCCGGTACGGCGACGCGCCCGTCAACCAGTTCCACGGCGCCGAGCTGATCGCCGAGAAGTGGCGGATCACCCGCCGCGACCAGGAGGAGTTCGCCCTCCGCTCGCACGAGCGGGCGCTCCGCGCGATCGACGACGGCCGCTTCGCGCGGGAGACCGTGGCCTACGGCGACGTCACCGTCGACGAGGGGCCGCGCCGTGACACCAGCGCGGAGAAGATGGCCGGGCTCCGGCCGGTCGTCGAGGGCGGCACCATCACCGCCGCCTGCTCCTCCCAGGTCTCCGACGGGGCGGCGGCGCTGCTCCTGGCGAGCGAGCGGGCCGTACGGGAGCACGGGCTCACCCCCCGGGCCCGGATCCACCACCTGTCGGCGCGGGGCGAGGACCCGATCCGGATGCTGTCCGCGCCGATACCCGCGACCGCCCACGCGCTCAAGAAGACCGGCCTGACCATCGACGACATCGACCTCGTCGAGATCAACGAGGCCTTCGCGCCGGTCGTCCTCGCCTGGCTGAAGGAGACCGGCGCCGACCCGGCCCGGGTCAACGTCAACGGCGGCGCGATCGCCCTCGGGCACCCGCTCGGCGCGACCGGCGCGAAACTCATGACGACCCTCCTCCACGAACTGGAACGCACCGGAGGCCGCTACGGCCTCCAGACGATGTGCGAGGGCGGCGGCCAGGCGAACGTCACGATCATCGAAAGGCTGTGAACGGGGCCACGGACCGCTGTGAGCGGGCCGCGCCGGCGTCACCCGAGGCCGTGATCCGCTCGGTGATCCGGCACGGTTCCGCTGTGAGGTCGCCCACGTCGCACCGCGCTGGGCAGGTCTGATCCGTCCGGGCATCGGTCGGGAGGGGCGGGAAGGTTCCGGGGCGCACTATTGTTCCGGTAGAGACATCCGGGGCTCGTACCGCGCGTTCCGGGAGAGACAGCCGGGGCCCGTATCGCGTGTTCCGGGTAGAGCAGCCGGGGCCCGCACCGTGCAGGTGCGGGCCCCCGCTGTGCCGCGAGCACCGGCCAGAAAGGCACGCATGACCCGCTCCGAACGCCCCAACAAGCGCAGCCCCCGCACCGCCCAGGCGAAGTCCACGTCACAGCCGAAGGCCTCCCGCGGAGGGCGCCGTCCCTCCGCGCCCCCGCCGCCGAGCGAGTTCACGCCGCCGGAGACGGTGACGCCCGCCCTGCCCGCGGTGGCCGCCTTCGCCGACCTCGACATGCCCGAGGGCCTGCTGCGGACCCTGGGCGAGCAGGGCGTCACGGAGCCGTTCCCGATCCAGGCCGCGACCCTCCCGAACTCGCTGGCCGGCCGTGACGTGCTCGGCCGGGGGCGTACCGGCTCCGGCAAGACCCTCGCGTTCGGACTCGCGATCCTCGCCCGCTCCGCCGGCCGCCGCGCCGAGCCCGGCGCGCCGCTCGCGCTCGTCCTGGTGCCCACCCGCGAGCTCGCCCAGCAGGTGACCGACGCGCTCACCCCGTACGCCTCCGCGCTGCGGCTCCGCATCACCACGGTCGTCGGCGGCATGTCGATCAGCCGGCAGTCGTCCGCGCTGCGGCGCGGCGCCGAGATCCTCATCGCCACGCCCGGCCGGCTCCACGACCTCATCGACCGCGGCGACTGCCGTCTCGACCAGGTCGCCGTCACCGTCCTCGACGAGGCCGACCAGATGGCCGACATGGGCTTCCTGCCGCAGGTCACCAAGCTCCTGAAGCAGGTCGAGCCGGGCGGGCAGCGACTGCTGTTCTCGGCCACCCTCGACCGGAACGTCGACCGGCTGGTCAAGATGTTCCTCGACGACCCGGTCGTCCACTCCGTCGACCCGTCGGCCGGCGCGGTCACGACGATGGAGCACCACGTCCTGTACGTGATGGACGAGACCGACAAGAAGGCCGTCACGCTGAAGATCGCGGCCCGCGACGGCCGCACGATCCTCTTCCTGGACACCAAGCGGTCCGTGGACCGGCTGGTCAAGCGGCTCCTCGCCAACGGTGTACGGGCCTCCGGCCTGCACGGCGGCCGCTCGCAGCCGCAGCGCAACCGGACCCTGGACCAGTTCAAGAGCGGCCAGGTCACCACGCTCGTCGCCACGAACGTGGCCGCCCGAGGCATCCACGTCGACGACCTCGACATGGTCGTCAACGTCGACCCGCCGATGGACCACAAGGACTACCTGCACCGCGGTGGCCGCACCGCCCGCGCCGGTGAGTCCGGCAGCGTCTTCACCCTGGTGCTGCCCGAGCAGAAGCGCGACATGGGCCGGCTGATGTCGCACGCGGGCATCAGCCCCCGCACGGCGCAGATCAAGTCCAGCGACGAGCAGCTCGCCGAGCTGACCGGCGCGCGGGAGCCCTCGGGCGTCCCGGTCGTCGTCGAGACTCCGCAGCCGACCCAGCCGCGCAAGCCGGCCGGCTCCGGTGCCGCCGGTGGCCGTTCCTCCTCCGGTCGGCGTCGCCGCTCCGCCCCGGCCGGAGGCACGGCCGGTACGGGCACGGGCTCGGGCCGTTCCGGAGCCACGGGCACGGCCTCGGGCCGCGCCGCGGGCTCCTCGGGCCGTACGGCGGGCTCCGCGGGCCGCACCGCCGGTTCCGCCGGTGGCTCGGGCCGCGCGTCCGGCGGTGGCCGGGGCGCCGGCTCCGGCACGGGCGGCGGACGCGCCGCCGCCGCGGGCGCCGGTGCCGGCCGCGCCGGGCGTCAGGCCGCGGGCACCAGCCGTGCGCGCAGCGCCAGCAGCTCGCGGAACTCCAGGCCGAGGCCGTCCGACACGTAGCGGAACACGCTCCCGTACGAGGAGCGCAGCTGCTCCAGGGCGGTGTCGAGGTACTCCGCCCGCACCTCCTGGAGCGGAATGATCAGGGCCGGGTTCTCCATGAGCCCGGCCTTTCTCAATCCCTCCCGCACCCGTGCGTCGTACGCGGCACGGAAGGTGTTGGAGGCCAGGTAGTCCGCGCGGGCCAGGGAGTCGGGCACACCGAGGAGCGTGAGCAGCAGCCAGCCGGTCCAGCCGGTGCGGTCCTTGCCCGAGGTGCAGTGCAGGAGCAGCGGCCCCCGCCGGGGATCGGCCAGGTCCCGCAGGGTCGCCGCGAAGGCGGCCCGGTTCGCGGGGTCGGTGACGAACGTCCGGTACACCTCGCGCATGAACGCGGCGGCCCGCCCGCCGCCCAGCATCTCCTCCTGCCGCACCGGGTCGCGCGAGCCGATCGCGGTGAGCAGCTGCCCGAACAGACCGTTGTCGGTGACGGGCCGGGGGACCGGCACGGCACCGGCCGGCAGCCGGTCGGCGCCGTCGCGGCCGACCTCCAGGGGGATCCGCAGGTCGACCACGGTGCCGAGGCCGAGTCCGGCGAGCGTCGTCACGTCCGCGTCGGTCAGCTGGGCCAGGTGGTCGCCCCGGTAGGCGAGGCCGTACCGGACCCGGCTCCCCTCGTACGTGGGGTAGCCGCCGAGGTCACGGACGTTGACGGCGCCCTGGAGCGGGATCCGCCGGATCGGGGGCGGCTGCGGGAACCGGGGGCGGGCGATCGCCTCCGTGGGCAGGGCGCCGAGCAGGGCGGTGGCGCCGGTGGCGGTGAGCAGCGCGCGTCGAGACAGGTGCACGGCCGGACTCCTCTGCGGCTCAAGGGGGTCGGGGGCGAGCGGTACGGAGTGGGTGAGCGGTACGGCGTGTGGGTCACTCCTCGGGGTGCGGGAGCGTCCGCAGGACCTGCGCGGCCTCCGCCATGATCCGGGTGACGAGCTCCTCGCAGCTGGGGAGGTCGTCGATGACTCCCGCGACCTGGCCGGCGGCCATGATGCCGAGGTCGGTACGGCCCTCGACCATGGACGCCCGCAGCAGCATCGGGGTGTTCGCGGCGAGCAGGACCTGGCTCCAGGAGAGGTCCTTGCCGTGGCGCATGGCCAGGCCGTCACGGATCATCGCGGGCCAGGAGAGCCCGGAGATCCGGCGGAAGCCGGCCGCCCGGCGCAACGCCCGGGCCAGGGACCGCACCCGCCCCGCGTGCTCCAGCGACGCGACGAGGTCGGTGCGGAGCATGCGGTGCGGCAGCCCGTCGACGGCCGTCGTCACCGTGACGTCCTTGACCGTCGCCGCCAGATAACGGGCCTTCACGGCCTCCGGCACGGTCGAGTCGGAGGTCAGCAGGAAGCGGGTGCCCATGGCGATGCCCGCCGCCCCGTGCGCGAGGGCGGCGACCAGACCCCGCCCGTCGCGGAAGCCGCCCGCCGCGATCACCGGGATGTCCACGGCGTCCACCACCTGCGGCAGCAGGACGCTCGTCGCGACCTCGCCGGTGTGCCCGCCGCCCTCGCCGCCCTGGACGAGCACCGCGTCCGCGCCCCAGCCGGCGACCTTCTCGGCGTGCCGCCGCGCGCCGACGGAGGGGATCACCACGACCCCGGCGTCCTTCAGCTCGGCGATGAGGTCCCGGGACGGCGCGAGGGCGAAGGAGGCGACCCGTACACCCTCGTCGACGATGATCCGGACCCGTTCGCGGGCGTCCCCGGCGTCGGCCCGCAGGTTCACGCCGAAGGGCCGGTCGGTGCGGGACCTCACCTCGCGGACGGCGGCGCGCAGTTCGTCCACGGTCATCGTTGCGGAGGCGAGGACTCCGAGCGCACCGGCGTTCGCGGTGGCGGAGACGAGCCGGGGCCCCGCGACCCAGCCCATGCCGGTCTGCACGAGGGGGTGGCGGACGCCGACCAGTTCGGTCAGGGCGGTCTCCATCAGGACCTGACCTCGCGGTTCCGCAGCCCGCCCGGGTCGATGACCTCGCGGATCAGCCGGAGCTCCTCGGCGGTCGGCTCGCGGGTGCACGGCACGTCCTCGCCGATCACCAGGTCGAAACCGGTGGCCGCCCGGACCTCGTCGACGCTCACGCCCGGGTGCACGGACGCGAGCCGCATCGCGTGGCCGGGCGTCTCGAAATCGAGGACGGCGAGGTCCGTCACCACCCGGGGGAGGCGGTGGTACGGCCCGACGGCATGGTCGTAACCGACCCCGCTGATCATGTCGACCCGCTCGACGAAGACCCGGGTCGAGTGCTTGGGGATCCAGTAACTCACCGGATTGTTGAGGGTGTTGACGGGCGCACCGCGGACGCCGAGGAGCTGCCGGGTGGGCCGCTCCCAGTCGCCGATGCAGGAGATGTTCTGGTTGCCGTACCGGTCGATCTGACTGGCGCCCATCATCACGTGCCGCCTGCCGCCGGTGACCATGGTGAGGTGCCTGCGGTACGGCAGCCAGCCCTCGGTCCGCCCGTCGAGGCCGACGAGCAGCGCCTCGCCGTCGGTGAGGAGGAGGTCGGGGGAGAAGGTGCGCTTGGCGAGCCGGGCGCCGAAGGAGGGGATCAGGCCCATGGGGCTGGCGAGCACCTCGCCGTTGTCGCGCCAGGCCTCGGCGCAGGCGATCACGCAGTACTCGGCCCGGCTGGTCGCTGTCGTCGTCGCGTCCGTCGTCACTTCCGCTCCTCCTTGTGCCAGGCCTGGACGGCCGCCTGGTAGTCGTCCTCGCTCCCGCCCGAGAGGAAGCGCTCGGCGAACTCGGTCCAGGGGGTGGTCGCGTAGAGCTTCTGGAACGGCTCGTCGCGGTCGTGGTCGGGGACGCAGGAGGTGAAGTGGGCCCCGTTCGGGGTCTCGACGACGCCGGCGACGCTGTGGCGGCTGACGAGAAGGGTCTGGGGCACGGTGTCCGGCCCGAAGGACTCCACCACCCGCTCGCAGGAGACGTACGCCGTGTCGGCGGCCTCGCAGAACAGGTCGTCGAAGTACGGGTCGGGGCCGAGGTACTGGCCGTTCCCGAGCCGGTCGGCGCGGTTGAGGTGGACCAGGGCCGCGTCCATGCGCAGCGCGGGCACGGCGACGAACTCCTCGCCGTCCTCGTACGGGGAGGTGACGGTCCGCAGACCGGGGTTGACCCGCATCACGTCGGAGCCGAGGCCGGCCCGCACCGGCAGGAAGGGCAGCCGGTTGGCGGCGGCGTGCAGCCCCCACATGAACATCGCCTCGTCGAGCTCGGTGAGTTCGAAGGCGCCGCGCTCGCGGGCGGCCCGGTAGTGCGGTTCGAGGGGGACGGAGTCCAGGGTCACGAAGGGCGCGACGAGCCGCCGGATCCGGCCGGCGGCCGCGAGCAGGCCGACGTCCGGGCCACCGTACGAGATCACCGTGAGATCACTGATCTCGGACCGGAGCAGCGCTCTGACCAGGGCCATCGGCTTGCGCCGCGAGCCCCAGCCGCCGATCCCGATCGTCATGCCGGAGCGGAGCCGGCCCACGACGTCCTCGGGGGTCATCACCTTGTCCGTCTTCTCGGTCCTCCGGTTCACCGGGAGCCCTCCTTCCCGAAGGTGTCGCGGACCCGGTCGGCGACCCCGCTGAGACTGGCCTCGAAGGTGAAGCCCTGCTCGAAGCGGTAGCTGCGCCGGACGTCCACGGGGTCGATGCCGTTGAGCGCGGCCTTGGCGAGCCGCAGCAGGCTGCCGTCCTTCGCGGCGATCTCCCCGGCCAGGCCGAGGGCCGCGTCGAGCAGTCCGGCGCGCGGCACCACCTGCCACACCGAGCCGTGGGCGTGCAGTTCGGCGGCGGTCGCGGTCCGCGAGGTGTAGTACAGCGCCCGCATCAGGTGCTGGGGCACGAGGCGGGACAGATGGGTGGCGGCACCGAGGGCGCCCCGGTCCAGCTCGGGCAGTCCGAAGACGGCGTCCTCGGCGGCGACGATCGCGTCGGCGTTGCCGACGAGCCCGATCCCGCCGCCCAGACAGTGGCCGGCGACCGCGGCGACGACCGGCACCTCGCACTCGTACACGGCGGCGAAGGCCTCGGCGCAGCCGCTGTTGGCGCCGATCAGGGAGGTGTGCCCGGGGTCGCGCTGCAACTCCTTGATGTCGACGCCCGCGTTGAAGCCGCGGCCCTCGGCGGTGAGCACGACGCAGCGGACCTCGGGGTCGCGGCCCGCCGTGCGGACGGCGTCGGCGAGCGCGTACCACCCCTTCACGGGCAGGGCGTTGACGGGTGGGAAGTCGACGGTGACCAGGGCCACGCCCGCAGTGGGGCGCGAGGTGCAGACACCCATGAGTGGATCAGCTACCTTTCCACCAAACGTTTGTTAGGTACCCTCTCGAGGAGGAAGGTAGCAGCCGATGGAGCTGGACGGGAGGGTCGTGCTCGTCACCGGTGGAACCCGCGGCGTCGGCGCGGGCATCGCCCGCGCCTTTCTGCGGGCCGGCGCCCGCGTCGCCGTCTGCGCCCGCAGACCCCCGGACGCACCGGTCGAAGCGGCGGGCCGCACCGCCGCGTTCCACCCCGTCGACCTGCGGGAACCCGCCGCCGTACGGGAGTTCCTCAGCGACTTCGCAGAGCGGTACGGACGGCTCGACGCCCTCGTCAACAACGCGGGCGGCACCCCGTACCGCCTCCTGGGGGAGAGCGGCGCGGAACGCCACGCGCGCGTGGTCGAGCTGAACCTCACCGCCCCGCTCACCGTCAGCCTCGCCGCCCACCCGCTCCTCCGGGCCTCCCGCGGCGCCGTCGTCATGATCGGCAGCGTCAGCGGCACCCGGCCCTCCCCGGGCACGGCCGCCTACGGAGCGGCCAAGGCGGGCCTGGAGAACCTCGCCCGCTCGATGGCCGTCGAATGGGCCCCCGAGGTACGGGTCAACACCCTGGTCCTCGGCATGGTGGAGACCGAGCTGTCCCACCTCCACTACGGCGACGAGGCCGGGATCACCGCCGTCGGCCGGACCGTGCCCCTGGGCCGGCTCGCCACGCCGGACGAGATCGGGGACGCCGCCGTCTTCCTCGCCTCCGACCGGGCGGCCTATGTGTCGGGGGCCTCGCTGCTCGTGCACGGAGGCGGGGAGCGCCCCGCCTTCCTGGACGCGGCGACCGTCAACGCCGTGACCGCCGATGGCGCTTCCGGCGATGCCGCGACCGCCGATGGCGCTTCGGGTGATGCCGCGACCGTGAATGCCGTGACCGCCGATGCAGTGACCGCCGACAAGGAGAGCCGAGATGGGTCTGTGTGACGAGCGAGTGGTGATCGTGACGGGAGCGGGCCGGGGGCTCGGCAGGGCGCACGCGCGCGCGTTCGCCGCCGAGGGGGCCCGGGTCGTCGTCAACGACCTGGGGGTCGGCCTGGACGGCCGACCGGGGCCGGACAGCCCGGCGGCCGCGGTCGTCGAGGAGATCCGGGCGGCAGGCGGCGAGGCCGTCGCCCACGGCGGCGACATCGCGACCACCGAAGGCGCCGCCTCGCTGGTCGCGACCGCCCTCGACACGTACGGCCGGCTCGACACCCTCGTCAGCAACGCGGGCTTCCTGCGCGACCGGATGCTGGTGAACCTCGACGAGGAGGACTGGGACGCGGTCATGCGGGTCCACGGCAAGGGCCACTTCCTGCCGCTGCGGCACGCGGGCGCGTACTGGCGGGCCGAGGCGAAGGCCGGGCGCACGCCGGTGGCGCGGATCGTCCACACCACCTCCGGCGCCGGACTCCTCGGCAGTGTCGGGCAGGGCAACTACGCGGCGGCCAAGGCCGCGATCGTCGGCCTCACCCTCGTCGCGGCGGCGGAGCTCGCCCGGTACGGGGTCCAGGTCAACGCGATCGCCCCGGCGGCCAGGACCCGGATGACCGAGCAGGTCTTCGACGGTCTCGACGCACTGCCCGAGGACGTGTCGCCGCTCGTGGTGTGGCTGGGCTCGGCCGCCTCGGACGGTGTGACCGGCAGGGTCTTCGAGGCCGAGGGCGGCCGCCTCACCGTCATGGAGGGCTGGCGGCCGGGTCCGACGGCCGACAAGGGCACGCGCCGGACCCCGGCGGAGGCGGGGGAGACGGCCCGGCGCCTCCTGGCGGAGGCGGAGCCGCCGCACCCCGTGTACGGGGCCTGAGCGCGGGTCGCGCCGGGGGGCTTCGACGCCCCCGCGCGCTCCCCGCGCCACCGGCGACGCGGGCTCCGAGGGCCGCCCGGGCACCCCGCGCCACCGGCGACGCGGGCCCCGGGGAGCCGGCCGCGTTCCCCGTGGGCCCCCGGGTCACTCCCTCGTACACGAGATCCGCACGTTCGCGACCGAGGAGTCAACATCCGGCGAATGGAAAGGAGTTGGCCTTCCCGGCCGGATCTACGCGCGTCAAGATCTCAGCCATGCGAATCCCCCCTCGATTCACCCTCGCCGGCGGTGTCGCCGCCGCCCTCGTCTCCTCCCTCCTCCTCGGCGCCCCCGCCACCGCCGCCCCGGCCCCCGCCCCCGCCCCCGCCACCGTCGCGACCTCGGTCGCGGCCACCGAGGCCGTCGGGGACATCTGCCACTCCGACCTCCCCGACCAGGCGTACACGACCCTGCGTCTGATCGACACGGGCGGCCCCTTCCCGTACAGCCAGGACGGCTCCGTCTTCCAGAACCGCGAGCAGATCCTGCCGGCCCACTCCCTCGGCTACTACCACGAGTACACGGTCGAGACCCCCGGATCCTCCACCCGCGGCGCCCGCCGGATCGTGACCGGCGACGCGGCGCAGGAGGACTACTACACGTCCGACCACTACGCGACCTTCGACCTGATCGACTACGGCTGCTGAGCACGCCGGAAGAGATCAGGCGCGGCGCGGGGACGTCCATTCCAGGCGGGTCCTGACCCGGGGGTCGTGGACGTACTCCAGGGCGGCGAGCGCCGTCTCCCGCGCCGCGCCCTCCGGGTCGCCGTCCGCCAGGGCCGAGGCCAGCGCGTCCACGGCACGCGGGTCCTGACGGATCGCGAGCCCGCGCGCGGCCTCCGCCGCCGTCTCCGGATCGGTGTCGCCGAGCCGCTCGGCGAGCCCCTCCCGCACCAGAGGGGTGTCGTCGGGCAGCTCGGCGAGCGCGAGCGTCGCCCAGTCCCGTACCCGCGCGTCCCCGTCCCTGCTCAGCGCGAGCAGCACCCCCAGCGCCTCCAGGTGCCCGGCCGGCACGATCCCGGCGAGGGCTCCCGCGACCGCCCGCCGGACGGACGCGTCGGGATGCCCGGCCGCGGCGAGGAGTTCGGGCACGGCGGCCGGATCCCCGCACTCCCCGAGCGCCGACACCACCGAAAGGACCGGCTCCCGCGCCGGCACCGGCGAAGGCCCGGGCTCCCGCGCGGACGGAACCCGCGGGCACCCCGCGGGCCCCGCCTCCCGCTGCGGCGCCGCCCCCGTCACCTCCGCCGCGAGCCGCCGCAGCACCGGGACCGCGCTCGGCGCGAAGCCCGGCAGCGCGCCGAGCACCCGCGCGCCCAGCGCCCGGCGCAACGGATCGCGGTACGCGCACCACGCGGCCGCCGCCACGAACGTCTCCTCGTCGGCCCGGCCGGCGAGTTCGGCCACCGCCGTCGTCCAGTCGTCGAGCTCCGGATCGCCGCAGCGCAACGCCCGCGCCGCCAGCTCCTCGTGCGAGGTGTGCAGCCCGAGCGCCGCCTCGATGAGCGTGGCGATCGCCGCGTGCCCGGTCTGGCGGTCGTCGCCGCGGCCGGGCGCGCCGTCCTCCCGCAGCAGCTCGACGACCACCGTCACCCCGCCGTCCTCGCGGACCCGGCGGACCACCGCCTCGTACGTCTGGCCGCCCTCGTTCCCTGCGACGAGGCCGCGCCGCAGCTCGGCCGCCATGTCGACGCCGATCCAGCGCCGGGCCTCCCGCAGCGCGGCCTCCCGGGAGTTCGCCCCGTGGTCGAGCAGCGCCCGTACGCAGCCGGTGGAGCCGCGCCGGGCGGCGGCCACCAGCGGCAGGATCCCGTCGGGTCCGCGCCGGTCGGGGTCGGCCCCGTACTCGAGCAGCAGCCGCGCCGTGTCGGTGTGTCCGAGCCGTAGGGCCCAGGCGAGGGCCGTGAACCCGTACGCCTCCTCCTGGTCGGGCCCGGCGCCCGCCGCGAGCAGGGCCCGTACCACCTCGGTGTGCCCGCCGACGGCCGCCCCGCACAGGGGGAGGTCGTCGCCCCCCTCGCCGCTGCCCCGGCCGGGATCCGCCCCGGCGGCCAGCAGCACCCGTACGATTCCGGCCTCGTCGCCGACGGCCGCCCGGTACAGCGCGGTCTCCCCGTCCTCCCGGCCCTCGGGGTCGGCCCCGTCCCGCAGGGCCTGTACGGCCCCGTCCTCGTCCCCGTCACGGATGGCGTCGAACAGCGTGCTCATGCGCCGACCCTGACCCGCCGTCCGTCCCTGGCGCAAATCCATTCCCACCCCCGCGCGCCGCCCCGCTTCCCGCCCCTCCTCCGGGGCGACGGTCCGCTCGTACGTCCGTGCCAGAATCGGGCCGCATGACGCACGATCACGATCCCGGCCGGGACGGCGCGACGCTCAGCGTCGGCGACGGGGACACCGCACTCGCCAAGGCCCTGGAGCAGGGGCTCGACGCCTTCAACTTCGCGGCCACGAACACCACCCCCGAGGACCAGGGCGAGCTGTCCGTGAAGGCGGTCGACGAGAAGGGCGAGCTGATCGGCGGGCTCACCGGCTGGACCTGGAGCGGCCTCTTCGGCATCGACATGCTGTGGGTCCGCGAGGGCAGCCGGCAGGACGGCTGGGGGGGCCGGCTCCTGCGCGCGGCCGAGGACGAGGCGCGGCGGCGCGGCTGCGACCGCGCCACCGTCTCGTCGTTCACCTTCCAGGCCCCGGACTTCTACCGGCGGCACGGCTACGTCGAGACCGGCCGGGTCCTCGGCATCCCCGGCGGGGCCGAGGACGTCCACTTCCACAAGAACCTGGCCCAGGCGCCTCCGGAGAGCTAGGTGCCGCCGGCGGGGGTTCGAGGGCAGGACCTAGCCCGCGCACTCCAGGACCGTCCGGCACACGCCGCACCGGGCCTTGAGTGCCCGGCCCGCCGGGATCCGCAGGCGTTGCCGGCAGACCGGGCAGAGGAACGAGACGCCGGTCGCGGGCGCTCCGCCCTGGAAGGCGTACGGGGCGGCCTCGCCCGCCCGGCCCCGGCGCCGTTCCCAGCCGTAGCGGCGGCGTTCGGCCCAGCCCGCCCCGGCGAGCGGCGGCGTCGCCCGCTCCCGGTCGGCCTCGGCCCGGCCCCGTACCCAGGCCTCGTACGCCACCGCACTGGTGAACCACGGTGACGGGTCCTCGCCGAACACCTCGGCCCGCTTGGCGAGGACGTAGCCGAACTCCTCCGGGGTCAGATAGCCGAGCTTCTGGCTCTCCACGCCGTCCTGCCGGTACGCGTCGAGCAGCAGCCACCCCGCGCCCAGGTACGTGGTGACCACGTCGGTGAGGATCTCGTTCTCCGCGGTCCCGGGGAAGCCGAGGCCGAGCCGGTGCAGCAGGACATGGGTGATCTCGTGGGCGAGGGCCGCGCCGATGTCCCGGCGGCGGGTCCGGAAGCGGTCGTTGAGCTCCACGAAGTACTCGGGTCCCGCGGCGAGCTCGACGGCCGCCGCGTGCTCCATCTGCCGGAAGCTCACCACCAGCCGTGCCTCGGGCAGCCTCAGGTGCCGGACCAGGGCGCGGGCCACCCGCTGGGTGCCGAGATGCAGGTCCTCGTCGTCCCCGAGGGCCACGTCGGCGGGCGGCACGCTCGTCGGGTAGCGGTGTACGCCGTCAGGGGAGAGGCGCCGGTAGAGCGCGGTGAGCGAGTCCCCGACGGTGGCGTGGTGCGGAAAGCCGTGGGCGACGCGGTCGCCCTCCTGACGGTTCGGCATACGGACCCCCCTCCGGCCTATTTTACGGTTCCGGCGCGGTGTGGCTGAAAAGACTTCCTTGTGGCGGCAGTTGAGAGTTGTCCATAATCCGGACATGACTTGACGGGCGCATGTCATCGCCTGTCGAGGCAACCCCCCATGAGAGAAGGCAGACACGTGAATCAGAACCGAATGGTCCGTGCGCTCCAGAAGCTCGCCGCGGCCGGCGCCGTCGTCCTGGCGGCCGTCAGCCTCCAGCCCACCACCGCCTCCGCCGCCCCCGCCCCCGTCGTCGGAGGCACCCGCGTCGCCCAGGGCGAGTTCCCCTGGATGGTCCGGCTCTCCATGGGCTGTGGCGGCTCGCTGATCACCCCCCAGGTCGTCCTCACCGCGGCCCACTGTGTGAACGGCTCCGGCAACAACACCAGCATCACCGCCACCGCCGGTGTCGTGGACCTGCAGAGCAGCAGCGCGATCAAGGTCAGGTCCACCAAGGTCCTCCAGGCCCCCGGCTACAACGGCAAGGGCAAGGACTGGGCGCTGATCAAGCTCGCCAGCCCGATCACGTCGCTGCCCACCCTGAAGATCGCCGAGACCACGGCGTACAACAGCGGCACCTTCACCGTGGCCGGCTGGGGCGCCGCCCGTGAGGGCGGAGGGCAGCAGCGCTACATGCTCAAGGCGAACGTGCCGTTCGTCTCGGACGCCTCCTGCAAGAACTCGTACGGCAGCGACCTCGTCCCCACCGAGGAGATCTGCGCCGGCTACACCCAGGGCGGCGTCGACACCTGCCAGGGCGACTCCGGCGGCCCCATGTTCCGCAAGGACAACGCCGGAGCATGGGTCCAGGTCGGCATCGTGAGCTGGGGCGAGGGCTGCGCCCGCGCCGGCTACCCGGGCGTCTACACGGAGGTCTCGACCTTCGCCTCCGCGATCAAGTCGGCCGCAGCCACGCTGTAGCGGACCGCACGAACAGGTGCCCCGGAGCGGCCTCGGCTCCGGGGCACCGTCGCGCGCTCGATGCCGTTGTTCCTCTGTTCCTCTGTTCCCTTGTCCCTTTCGACAACCCGCTGAGCGCGATGCCGTCCTGTGCTGTGCTGCGGGCTCAGACGACGCCGAGCTCCACGCCCGGCCTCCCGTCCCCCTCCAGTTCCAGCGCCCACACCTCGTTCGCGCCCTCCCGCAGCACCGGGCCCGGCACGAACAGCGCGTCCTGCGGCCCGGCCGACCAGTACCGGCCGAGGCAGAAACCGTTCACCCACACGAAGCCCCGGGTGCCGCCCGGCAGCCGCAGCCACGCGTCCCCCGCCCCCGCCACCTCCAGCGTCCCCCGGTAGAGACCCGGCCCGCTCCCGTCCGCCGCCGACTCGAACGGCACCTTGTCCACGGCCGGCGCCTCGAACGCGTCCAGGCGCAGCCCCCGGGACCGGAACCCGTGCAGATACTGCCGCTCGTGCCGTACGCCCCCGGTGATCCCCTTCGGCTCGGCGAGCCGCGGCCCGTAGTTCACCCGGCCGAGCGACTCCACCCACAGGTCGACGACCGCCGACCCGCCCACCGGCTCCACGAGCGTCACGTCCTCGCCGTCCGTGGTGTCCAGGACCCCCGCGGGCAGCCCGTCGACGTACGCCACCGCCCGGTCCCGCAGCCCCGTCACGCTCAGCGGGTACGGCTGCCGGGGGCCCGGCACCGTCACCCGGTGGCGCACCAGACCCCGTTCCACGCCCAGCTCCTCGAAGGTCGGCGGCACCGGAGTCACCTTCTCCTCGTCGCCGAGCACGCTCAGGACCCGGCCCAGCGACGCCCGGCCGTCGAAACGGCCCCGCACCGGGGCCGCGAGCCGCGCCGGCGGCTCCGGAACCTCCGGCAGCGGCCCCTTCGCGTACGCCGCGAGCACCTCACGGAAGCGCCAGAACTTCTCCGTCGGCCGCCCCGCCTCGTCCACCGGCGCGTCGTAGTCGTACGACGTCACCGTCGCCCGCAGCGGCCCGTCATGCAGGTCACCGGCCCGGTTCGCGCCCGCCCACCCGCCGAAGTTCGAGCCCCCGTGCGCCATGTAGACATTGACCGAGGCCCCGCACTCCAGGATGTCCCGCAGCGCCTCCGCCGCGTCCCCCGGGTCCCGCACCGCGTGCTCCGTACCCCAGTGGTCGAACCAGCCGCACCAGAACTCCATGCACATCAGCGGCCCCGACGGCTGGTGGCGCCGCAGCGTCGCGAAGCCCTCCCGCGCCCCCGAGCCGAAGTTCGCCGTCGCGAGCACCCCCGGCACCGAGCCGCCCGTCAGCATGTGGTCCTCGGGACCGTCCGAGGTGAACAGCGGCACGCTCACCCCGCAGCCCCGCAACAGCTCCGCCACCCGTTCCAGATAGCCCCGGTCACTGCCGTAACTGCCGTACTCGTTCTCCACCTGCACCAGGACCACCGGCCCGCCCCGGTCGACCTGCCGCTCCACCACCTGCGGCAGCAGCCGCCGGAACCAGTCCTCCACCGGCGTCAGGAACCCCGGGTCCAGAGTCCGCACCCGCCGCCCCAGCGGGCCGGTCAGCCAGTACGGCAGACCACCGTTCTCCCACTCGGCGCAGATGTACGGCCCCGGGCGCACGATCGCCCACATACCGGCCCTCGCCACCGCGTCCAGGAACCGCCCCAGCGCGTCCGCGTCCGCGTACCGCCCCCGCTCCGGCTCGTGCAGATTCCAGGGGACGTACGTCTCGACACAGTTGAGGCCCATCGCACGCAGCATCCCGAGCCGGTGCTCCCACTGCTCCTCGTGCACCCGGAAGTAGTGCAGCGCCCCCGACAGGAGGCGCACCGGCCGACCGTCGAGCAGAAAGTCCTCGTCACCCACAGCGAACGTGCTCATGGCCTCACCCTCGCCCTCTGGCGGCGAACCGGTCCATGGACAAAGATCGTCGCAGTTTGGACGTTAGAGCCCGCCCGGCCCCGATCCGCCGGAGGGGGCAGGGGAGGGGCACCACCGCATGTACCACACCTGGATGCGCTACTTCACGCCCAGCCCCGTCCACCACCGCCTCGGCCTCGTCTGCCTCGGCGTCGGACTCCAGCACGGCACCCTGCCCACCGTCGGACCCCGCACCCTCGACCACCACGTGGCCGTCGTCGTCTCCGCCGGCAGCGGCTGGTACCTCGCGTCCGACGGGCGCCGCACGACCGTCACCGCGCCCGCCCTCCTCTGGCTGACACCCGGCACCCCCCACCACTACGGCGCCGACCCCGGCACCGGCTGGGACGAGGCCTTCGTCGACTTCTCCGGACCCGCCACCACCACCTACACCGAACTCGGCTACATCGAACCCGACCGGCCCGTCGTCCCCCTCGCCGACGCCGCGCCCGCCCGCGCCGCCATCGGCCGGATCGCCCGCGCCGCCCGCGCCGGCAACCCCCTCCTGGAGGTCGAGACCGGCGCCGCCGTCCACGAACTCCTCGTCGCGCTCCGCCGGGCCCGCGCCGACACCAACGCCGACGGCGACCCCGTCCTCGCCGCCCTCGCCCGCGACGCCTTCCAGCCGCTCTCCGTCGCCGAACACGCCGCCCGGCACGGCATGACCGCCGCCGAGCTGCGGACGGCCGTCCGCCGGGCCGCCGGATGCAGCCCCAAGGACTACCTGCTCACCGTGCGCCTCGGCCGCGCCAAGGAACTCCTCGCCGCCACCGAACTGCCCGTCGCCGCCGTCGCCCGCCGCGTCGGCTACGACGACCCGGCCTATTTCTCCCGGCTCTTCACCCGACGGGTCGGCACAGCACCCATCCGCTTCCGCGAACAACAGGGACGCTCGGTGCACGGCGGCTGGAGCAACACCGTTCCGGATCCCGAACACCCCCCCACGATCCTCCCGAGATCCGTCTAAGCTCGCAGATCATGAGTGAGTCCCCGCGCCCCCACCAGCCCACCCCGCCCCCGGCCCCGACCGCGGCCCCGTCAGCGACGGACGAGGACGTACGGGCCGAGCTGACCCGGCTGCGCGAAAGCATCGACAACATCGACGCGGCGGTCGTGCACATGCTCGCCGAACGCTTCAAGTGCACCCAGCAGGTCGGCGTCCTCAAGGCCGAACACCAGCTGCCGCCCGCCGACCCGGCCCGCGAGGCCCGGCAGATCGCCCGGCTGCGGGAACTCGCCGGCAGCGCGAAACTGGACCCGGCCTTCGCGGAGAAACTGCTCAACTTCATCATCGCGGAGGTCATCCGCCACCACGAGACGATTGCGGACGGAGCACGCTGATGGCCCGCGTCACGGTCTTCACCCTCGGAGGGACCATCTCCGCACGAGGCGGTGACGCGGCCCGGATGAGCGGCCAGGAGGTCCTCGCCGAACTCGGCGGCGACCACGACATCGTGCTGAACGACTTCCGCCGCGTCCCCAGCTCCACCCTCACCCACGCCGACCTCGCCGCGCTCGCCGCCGAGGTCCGCGCCACCGTCGCCGCGGGCTCCGGCGTGGTCGTCGTCCAGGGCACCGACACCCTGGAGGAGACCGCCTTCCTCCTCGACCTGCTCTGCACCACCGAGCAGCCGATCGTCGTGACCGGCGCCATGCGCCGCCCCGACCTGCCGGGCGCCGACGGCCCCGCCAACCTGGCCGCCGCGCTCGCCGTCGCCGCCCACCCCGCCTGCCGGAACCTCGGCGTCCTCGTCGTCCTCGCCGACGAGATCCACGCGGCCCGCCTCGCCCGCAAGACCCACACCACCTCCGTCGCCACCTTCGCCTCACCCGGCGCGGGGCCGCTCGGCACCGTCGTCGAGGGCGAACCCCGCATCCTCCTCCGCCCCGCCGTACAGGCCGCGTTCTGCCCGCTGAAGCTCGACCCCGACGTACGAGTGGCCCTGGTGACCCTCTCCCTCGGCGACCGCGGCGAACTCCTCGACGCCGTCGACCACCGCTTCCAGGGCCTCGTCGTCGCCGCCTTCGGCGCCGGCCACGCCCCCGCCCGGCTCGTCGAGCCGCTCGCCGACATCGCCCGCCGCATCCCCGTCGTCCTCGCCTCCCGCACCGGAAGCGGCCCGACCCTCTCGGAGACCTACCGCGGCCCCGGATCCGAGTACGACCTGCTCCACCACGGACTGATCCCGGCAGGCCCCCTCGACCCCGCCAAGGCACGGATCCTGCTCCACACCCTGCTCTCCAGCGGAGCGGCCGGCCCGGCCGGCTACGACCGGCCCCGGATCACCGCGGCCTTCGCCCACCTGAACGGCTCAGGACTCGCCTGAGAACGGCGGGAAACACCCCCAGGACCCACCCGGAGCAGGTCCGGGCCCCACCACCCCTGCCCCACGCCGAAGGCATCGGGCAGCATAGGGCCATGTCCGTACTGACGCGCGACGAAGCGCAGACCCGTGCCCAGCTCCTCGACGTCCAGCACTACAGCGTGGACCTCGACCTCACCACCGGCGACGAGACCTTCGGATCGACCAGCCTCATCAGGTTCACCGCCCGTACCGCCGGGGACACCTTCGTCGAGCTGAAGCCCGAAACCCTGCACTCCGCCCTCCTGGACGACGAGCCCCTCGACGTCACCACCCTGGACGGCAACCGCCTCCCGCTGCACCTCGGCCAGGGCGAGCACGTTCTGCGGATCAGTACGACCATGCGGTACTCCCGCACCGGCGAGGGCATGCACCGGTTCGCCGACCCCAGCGACGGCGAGTCGTACGTCTACACCCAGCTCTTCATGGAGGACGTCCAGCGCGTCTTCGCCGCCTTCGACCAGCCCGACCTCAAGGCCGTCTTCGAGATGGCCGTCACGGCCCCCGAAGGCTGGACCGTCCTCGCCAACGGCATCACCGAACAGCAGGCCGACGGCCGGTGGCGGTCCGCCGCCACCCCACCGCTCTCCACCTACTTCGTGTGCGTCGCCGCCGGCCCCTGGCACTCGGTCCGCACCGAGCACGCCGGACTCCCCTTCGGCATCCACTGCCGCCGCTCCCTCGCCGCCCACCTCGACGCCGACGCCGACGAGATCCTCGCCGTCACCAAGGCCTGCTACGACCGCTTCCACGAGAAGTTCGACGAGCCGTACCCCTTCGACTCGTACGACCAGGCCTTCGTCCCCGAGTTCAACGCGGGCGCCATGGAGAACCCCGGCCTCGTCACCTTCCGCGACGAGTTCGTCTTCCGCTCCGCCGTCACCGTCACCGAACGGCAGACCCGCGCCATGGTCATCGCCCACGAGATGGCCCACATGTGGTTCGGCGACCTCGTCACCCTGCGCTGGTGGGACGACATCTGGCTGAACGAGTCCTTCGCCGAGTACATGGGCTACCAGACCGTCAACGAAGCCTGCTCCGACCTCTTCCCCGACACCTGGGTCGACTTCGGCGTCACCCGGAAGGCCTGGGGATACGAGGCCGACCAGCGGCCCTCCACCCACCCCGTCGCCCCCGACCCCGAGGCCGTCCCCGACACCGCCTCCGCCCTCCTCAACTTCGACGGCATCTCCTACGCCAAGGGCGCCTCCGCCCTCCGCCAGCTCGTCACCTGGCTCGGCGAGAAGGACTTCCTCGCCGGCATCAACATCCACTTCAAGCGCCACAGGTTCGGCAACGCGACCCTCGCCGACTTCATCGACAACCTCGCCGCCGCCACCGACCGCGACGTCCACGCCTGGGCCGACCAGTGGCTCCGCACGACAGGCGTCGACACCCTCACCCCCGCCCTCACCGGCGAAGGCCTCCGCTGGCAGCTCACCGTCGACCGCCAGGGCAGCCGCCCCCACCGCGTCGCCGTGGGCCTCTACGACCGCGACCCCTCCGGCGACCTCGTCCTCCGCGAACGCCGCGAACTCGACGTACCCCAGACCGAACCCGCCGAACTCACCGGCCCCCGCCCCGCCCTCGTCGTCCTCAACGACCAGGACCTCACCTACGCCAAGCTCCGCTTCGACCAGACGTCCGAGGAATCCGCCCTCCGCGGCATCTCGCGCATCCCCGACGCCCTGACCCGCGCCGTGATCTGGAACGCCATGCGCGACATGGTCCGCGACGGCGAACTCCTCCCCACCGACTACCTCGAATTCGCCCTCGCGCACCTCACCGAGGAAACCGAACTCGCCCTCGTCCAAGGCGTCCTCGGCTTCGCCCGCACCCAGATCGCCGACCGGTACGTCACCGAAGAGGCACGCCCCGCGGCCCTCTCCACCATCCGGCAGATCGCCCGCGCCCTGCTGCGCCGCACCGAGGACGGCGAAGCACCCGGCCTGCGCCTCACCGCCGTCCGCGCCCTCATCGACAGCGCCACCACCCCCGACCAGATCACCTCCTGGCTCGACGAGGGCACCGTCCACGGCGGCCCCGAGCTCGACCCGGAACTGCGCTGGCGCATCCTGGCCCGTCTCGCCGTCCTCGGCGCCACCGACGAGCCGACGATCGCGGCCGAACTCGAGCGGGACCCCAGCGCCACCGGCCAGGAGGGCGCGGCCCGCTGCCGCGCCGCGCTCCCCACGGCGGAGGCCAAGGAGACGGCCTGGGCGGCCCTCTTCGACACGGACGACCTCTCCAACTACCTCTTCACGGCAACGGCCCAGGGCTTCTGGCAGCCCGAGCAGGCGGAGCTCGTACGCGCGTACGTCCCCCGCTTCTACCCGGCGGCCATCGCCCTCGGAGAGCGCCGGGGCGCGGCCATGGCCGAGGCGGCGGGCCGCTACGCCTTCCCGTCGTACGCGGTCGACCAGGACTCCCTCGACCTGGGCGAACAGCACCTCACGGACGCCATGATCCCGGCGCTGCACCGCAAGCTGGTGGACCAGCTCGACGACCTCCGCCGAGCCCTGAGGACCCGCGAGCCCTAGGTGTTCTGTCCCGGGAGGTTGTGGACAGGTGACGCAGGTCTCGGCTGAGGCTTCTTGAACGGGTGAGGGCCTTCCGGGTTCGGTGTGGAT
>NZ_JBVHZJ010000022.1:0-4604 GCF_055574655.1 Streptomyces sp. NPDC029956
AACCAACCCCCACCACCCCCCCCCCCCCCCCCCCCCCCCCCCCCCCCCCCCTCCCCCCCCCCCCCCCCCCCCCCCCCCCCCCCCCCCCCCCCCCCCCCCCCCCCCCCCGCCGCATCACCGAGCTCTTCACCGCCGGCATGACGGACGAGGAGCGGCAGCGTGTCGGGGGCCTCCCCGACGGCCACACGGGGCTGCTCGGCGTCCTGATCGAGGACCGGCGGCCGCTGCGGATCGACGATCTGACGGCCGACCCGCGCTCCTCCGGCGTACCCGCGGGGCACCCGGAGATGCACAGCTTCCTCGGCGTCCCCATCCGGGTGCACACCGAGGTCTTCGGCAATCTGTACCTCACCGAGAAGCGCGACGGCCGCTTCACCGAGGAGGACCTCTCCCTGCTCCGGGTCCTCGCCTCGCAGGCCGGCATCGCCATCGGCAACGCCCGGCTGTACGAGACCGCACGGCAGCGGGAGCGCTGGATCGAGGGCGCGGCCGCGGTGACCACGGCCCTGCTGACCGGCGCGTCCGCCGAGAACGCGCTGACGACCGTCGCCGAGCAGGCCCGCAACCTCGCCGGCGCCTCGGCCGGAGTCGTCCTCCAGCCCACCCCCGAGGGCGGGATGGAGATCGTCGCCGCATCGACGACGGACGACCCGGGCGATCTGGTCGGGACGGCCATCGCGCCCGGCTCCCCCGTGCTCGTCCAGCTGCTCGGCGGGGAGCCCGTGTTCATCGAGGACTCGGCGACGGACCCCCGGATGACCACCCATGTCAGGTCCCGCTTCGGGCCGTCGATGATGCTGCCGCTGCAGAGCGGTGGACGGCTCATCGGCACGCTCGCCCTCCCCCGGCGGCGCGGCGACCGGCCGTACACGGCCGTCGACCGGCTCCTCGCCTCGCAGTTCGCCTCGCAGGCGGCGCTCGCGCTGGTCCTCGCCGACGCGCGCCACGACAGGGAACGGCTCGCGGTGTACGAGGACCGGGACCGGATCGCCCGCGATCTGCACGACCTGGTCGTCCAGCGCCTCTTCGCCACCGAGATGATGCTGGAGTCCACCCGGCGGCGGGCGGTCGACTCCTCCGAGGACAACGCGCTGCTCGGGCGGGCGGTGGACGAGCTGGACTCGACGATCCAGGAGGTCCGTACGACCATCTTCGCGCTCCAGCAGCCGCCGGCGGACGCCCCGACGTCCTTCCGGGGGAAGGTGCTGCGGGAGACGGGCGGGGCCGCGGTCCTGCTCGGCTTCCCGCCGTCCGTGCACTTCGCCGGAGCCGTCGACACCCTCATCGACGAGGAGTCGGCGGGCCTGCTCCTGGCCACCCTGCGCGGGGCGCTCGCGGCGGCGCACCGGCGGCCGGGGATCGGCGCGATGACCGTGGAGGTGTCGGTCGGGGACGAGGGGGCCCGGCTGCGGGTCACGGACGACGGCACTCCGCCGACGACGGTGACCTGGCCGTAGGTCCGCGTACGGGATGGTCTCCACGGACACCCTTACGGTGACGCCCGACCGGCGACACCGTGCAGCGGCACCCGTGCGCGGGCACTCGTACGCAGGCACCCGTGCGCGGGCACTCGCCCCAGGCTCCCGTGCGCAGGCACTCGTACGGAGCAGTCCCGCGCGCCGCCCACCCCGCCCCGATCTTGACTGGAGGCGTGGACACCGAGACCAAGCCCCCGACCGCGGCGGCCTACCGCAACCTGGTGACGGCCACCATCGGCTTCACGCTCACCTTCTGGGCATGGGACCTGATCGCGCCCCTCGCCAGCTGGTACGGCGACCGGCTCGAACTCAGCTCCTTCGAGCAGTCGCTGCTCGTCGCGGTCCCCGTCCTCGTCGGCTCGCTCGGCCGCATCCCCGCCGGCGCGCTGACCGACCGGTACGGCGCGAAGCTGATGTTCCCGCTGGTCTCGGCGCTGACGATCATCCCCGTCCTGCTGCTCATCGTGGTCAAGGACACCTACGGCCTGCTGCTGGTCGTCGCGTTCCTCCTCGGCCTGGGCGGCACGACGTTCGCGATCGGCATCCCGCTGGTCAACTCCTGGTTCCCGCCCGAGAAGCGCGGTCTGGCGCTCGGCGTGTTCGGCATGGGCATGGGCGGTGTGGCGCTCTCCGGCTACTTCACGCCGCGCATCGCGAAGCACGGCGAGAACCTTCCGTTCATCGTGGTGGCGATCGCGCTGGCGGCGTACGCGGTGGTCGCGACCTTCCTCATCACCGACCGGCCAGACCGGCCCGTGCCCACCGCCTCCCTGGCGACCCGGCTCGGCGCGGCGGGGCGGCTGCGGGTGACGTGGGAGCTGTCGGCGCTGTACGCGATCGGCTTCGGCGGCATCGTGGCGTTCGGCGTCTATCTGCCGACGTATCTGAAGACCTGGTACGAGCTCGACCCGACGGACGCGGGAACCAAGGCGGCCGGTTTCGCGCTGGTGACCGTCGTCTTCCGGCCGATCGGAGGCTGGCTCTCGGACCGGATCCATCCGGCGCTCGTCACGGCCGCCGCGCTCGGCGTGGTGGCGCTCCTCGCGATCGTCCAGGCCTTCGACCCGCCGCTGAACCCGGGCGGCACGATCGCCCTGCTGATCATGGCGGCCGGTCTGGGCACGGCGAGCGGTTCGGTGTTCGCGCTGGTCTCGCAGGTCACCCCGCAGGCGAAGGTGGGCAGTGTGACGGGCATCGTCGGCGCGATGGGCGGGCTGGGCGGTTTCCTGCCGCCGCTGGTGATGGGCGCGATCTACAGCGCGAAGGGCTCGTACTCGATCGGCTTCATGCTGCTGTCGGACCTGGCGCTGGCGGGCTGTGTCTACGCGTGGGGCCGCATGCGCGGAATCCGCCCGGAGGGCGAGGATCCGACGCCGGAGGCGACGAAGGTCACGGCGGGCCGTCCCTGACGGACGGCAGAATGCTCCCGGAACCCTCGATCTCGACATCGACCCGAGGAGTACGACCGGTGAGTGCGCTCTTCCCTGCCCTTGCGGCCCCTTCCGACCGGCCCGCCCTGCGCTGCGGACCGGTCACCCTGACGTACGAGGAACTGGCGCGGGCCGCCGGGGCGTCGGCGGCGCGGATCGGGGGCGCCGGGCCGGTCGCCGTCTGGGCCACGCCGACCGCGCACACGGCCGTCGCGGTCGTCGGGGCCCTGCTCGCCGGCGTGCCCGCCGTACCGCTCAATCCGCGGACGGGCGAGCGCGAGCTGGCGCACATCCTCGACGACAGCAAGCCCACGGCCGTGCTCGCCGGCGCCGAGGACGTGCTGCCCGCGGGCCTCGCCGGGCTCCCCCGGATCGTCGTGGACCTTACGGCGAGCGGCCCGCCGGTCGCCGAGGCGGCCGACGCCGAGTCCCCCGCCCTGATCGTCTACACCTCGGGCACCACCGGCCCGCCGAAGGGCGTCCTGCTGTCCCGGCGGGCGATCGCCGCCTCGCTCGACGCGCTCGCCGGGGCCTGGTCGTGGACGGCCGACGACGTTCTCGTGCACGCCCTGCCGCTGTTCCATGTGCACGGGCTGATCCTCGGGATCCTGGGGCCGCTGCGCCGGGGCGGCGAGGTCCGGCACCTGGGCGCGTTCTCGGTGGAGGGCGTGACGCGGGAGCTGGGCGGCGCGGGCGGCGGCACGATGCTGTTCGGCGTGCCGACGATGTACCACCGGCTCGCGGACGCGCTCGCCGGGGACACCGAGCTGGTCCGGGCGTTGGCCGGGGCGCGGCTCCTCGTCTCCGGGTCCGCGGCGCTCCCGGTCCACGACCACGAGCGGATCGCGACGGCGACGGGCCGGACGGTCGTGGAGCGGTACGGGATGACCGAGACGCTCATGAACACCAGTGTCCTGCCGGGCGGCGCACCGCGCCCCGGTACCGTCGGCCCCCCGCTCGTGGGCGTGGACCTGCGGCTCGTCGACGAGGACGGCTCCGTCCTGAAGGAGCTCGACGGCGAGACGGTCGGCGAGGTGCAGGTACGCGGCCCGAACCTGTTCTCCGGCTACCTCAACCGGCCCGACGCGACGGCCGCGGCCTTCGACGGCGACTGGTTCCGCACCGGCGACATGGCGGTCCGTGAGGCGGACGGCGCGGTGCGGCTCGTCGGACGCAGGGCGACCGACCTGATCAAGAGCGGCGGCTACAAGATCGGGGCGGGCGAGATCGAGAACGCGCTCCTCGACCATCCCGGGGTGCGCGAGGCGGCCGTCACCGGCGAGCCCGACCCGGATCTGGGCGAGCGGATCGTGGCCTGGGTGGTGCCGGAGGATGCGGAGCAGCCCCCGACGGCGGAGGAGCTGGGCGAGCACGTCGCGCGGCTGCTCGCCCCGCACAAGCGGCCCCGGGTGGTACGCCATCTCGAGGCCCTCCCCCGCAACGACATGGGCAAGGTCCTCAAGAAGGCTCTGACAGCGGGTGGTTGAGGGGAAGGAGGCGGACCCCTTCCCCCAGCGGGAAGGACGAGGACCCCTTCCGCAGTGAGACGGAGTCGGGCCCCTTCCCGCAGTGAGACGGAGTCGGGCCCCCTCCCGCAGTGGGACGGAATCGGGGCCCCCCCCCCCCCCCCCCGGCCGCGACCCGGAGCCACCCTTCGGGACGCCTCTCCCGGGCTGTGACCGTACGGCCCCGAGGC
>NZ_JBVHZJ010000022.1:4614-125481 GCF_055574655.1 Streptomyces sp. NPDC029956
GGCCCCTTTCGGGGGGGGGGGGGGTGGGGCCCCTTCCCAGCAGGGGAAAGGAGTGGACCCCCCCCCGAAGGGGGAACAAACCTGGCCCCCCCCCCCCCCCCGGGGGGGGGGGCCCCGACGTCCGGACGGGAACGGGTGTTACTTCTTCACGCCCACCGCACGGATCAGTTCCTGCGTGACCGAGCCGCCCCGGTCGTCGCTCGCACCGGCCCGCAGCGAGACGGAGCCCGCGCCGGACGGGACGCGCAGCTCGCCGTCCCAGGCGGCGCCGTGCCGCGACTTCCTCAGGGCGACCTCGGTCCAGGTCTTCCCCTCGTCGTAGGAGACCTCCAGGGTGCCGCCGGTGATGGTGCCGGTGCCGGTGGCGCCCTTCACGTACTCGGCGAAGATGCCGACGGGCAGCTTGCGTCCGGCGCGGACGTCACCGTCGAGGTCGGTGTCCACGTCGAAGCCGAGGTTGAGCATCGGCAGGTAGGTGACCCTGTCGCCGGGGGTCTCGGCGGAGCGGAAGGTCCACTCGCTGTGGCCCTTGCCGGCGAGCCGCCAGCGCGCCGGGTCGAGGGTGGTGTCGGTGACGACCTTGTAGGTCGCCTCCTCCGCCGGGGCGTCCCAGGCGTAGGCGCCGGAGCTCTTCTTGCGGTCGACGCGGGTGCCGTTGACGTACACCTCGGTGTACTGGTCCATGGAGTCGTCGTTCCACACGTTGCCGAAGCCGGTGTGGTCGGTGCCGGAGTCGCCCCAGCCGGGGGTGTTGAAGCGCAGGTCGTTGCCGGAGCGCTGCTGGCCCCAGCCGAGGCCGGTGCCCAGCCACGGGTGCCAGACGGGGCCGAACCAGTCGAGGTCCACCCGGCTGCCGCCGCGGTAGGACGGGGTGCCGCCGCGCTCCTCCAGGGAGTCGCCGAGGTCGACGGACTCGTGCCAGCGCTGACCGGTGCCGGTGGAGACGTACTCGGTGCGCTCGGTCGGGAAGGAGATCCACTCCTTGAAGCCGAAGCCGATCGGGAAGGTGTCGGTGATCGAGTAGCGGAACTCGCCGCCCAGCTCCTTGCGCTTGGTGGGCGCATAGAAGGTGGAGTCGATGGTGGCGAGTTCGTGCTTGCCGGGCCGGAAGACGAGGTCCTTGCCGATGGCGCCGGGGTGCCCCTCGGAGAGGTCGTACGTGAACGGGGTGAAGCGGGTGCCGGTCAGGTCGACGCGCTTGCCGCGCGCCGCGGCAGCGGCGAGGCGCTGGGCGTCGGCGGTGTTGACGGTGGCGACGGAGAGCGGCCGGTCCTCGTAGTCGGCAGTGCCGAACCACTTCATCAGACGGCCGGGCTGGTCGTCGGTGACGAACAGGGCCTTGGCGCCCGCGTCCTGGGCGGTCTGGGCGAGCTGTGCCGGGTCGGCGCCGGCGGTCAGGCGCACGAGGACGGCCTTGCCGGTGGCGTTCTTCCCCTGGTACTCGGCGGCGGTTCCGGTGCCGGCGTCGACGAGGCCGAGTCGGTGGCCGCCCTCCAGGAGGGTGGCACCGGCCTGCGGGGTGGCGTCGGAGAGACGGGTGCCGTCGACGCTCGCCTCCATCATCGGCTTGCCGAGGCGCCAGACCGTCCGGTACTCGAAGGTGCCGGTGGCGGGCTTGGTGGTCGGCGCCGCGAAGATCGAGTCGTACTTCGGCGGGACCTGGACGGCTCCGCCGTAGGAGGCGCCGTTGGCCTCGCGGTCGAACTCCATCAGGAGCTGCCGGGTCTCGGTGCGCTTCTCGACCTCGGCGCGGATCTCGCGGAGCTGCCGCCCGTCGAGGGTGATCTCCCGGTCGCGGTCGAGGGTGATCTCCGGCGCGGTGAGGAAGCCGAGGCCGAGGGAGTCCTTGCCGTGGGAGCCGCGGACGTCGAGGAAGGTGTCGACGGTGTACGTGCCGGGCTTCAGGCGGAGTTCGAGGGTGCCGGACTCGCCGACGGCGGCCGGGAAGGGGTCGACGCCCTGTACGAGCTGCTGCACGCCGAGGTAGGCGGGGGTGGGGGCGCCGTCACGGTCCTTGACGTGGACGGTGAGGGTGTAGCGCTCCTCCTCCTTCACCAGGCCGAGGGCGGTGTGCGCGACGGCGGTTCCGGCGGCGGTGGCGGTGACCCGGCCGGAGGACCGGCCGACGGGGGCCTCGGTGCCGTCACCGGTGACGGTGGTGCTCGCGGTCCCGTGGGCCGGGACGGTGAGGGTGGTGTCGGCGAGGGTGGCGACACCGGCCGGCATGCCCTCGACGGCGAGGTTCAGCTCGACGGCGGCGTCGGAGGAGTTGGTGTACGTGACGGTCCGGGTGACCGGCGTGTTCGACTCGTACGGCCAGCCGAAGAAGCCGAGGTCGGCGGAGCCGGTGGCGGTGATGTTCGCGGCGATCGCGGCGGCCACGTCGACCCGGCCGGAGCCGAGGGCGTACGAGGAGGCGTCGAGCGTCTTCGACGAGGACATCAGCGCGTTCTTCAGCTGGGCGCCGGTCCAGTCGGGGTGCCGCTCGGCGAGCAGGGCGGCGACACCGGCGACGTGCGGGGTCGCCATCGACGTACCGCTCATGGAGGTGTAGAGGCCGCTGCCGGAGACCAGCTGGGAGCGGGCGGCGAGGATGTCCACGCCGGGCGCCGACAGGTCGGGCTTGAGGGCCTGGTCGCCGAAGCGGGGGCCCTGGCTCGTGAAGTAGGCGGCCTCGTCGGAGGAGTCGACGGCGCCGATGGTGAGGGCGGAGTCGGCGGCGCCGGGCGAGCCGATGGAGCCGGGGGCGCCGGAGTTCCCGGCGGCGATGACGAAGAGGGCGCCGGTCTCGGCGGTGAGGGTGTTGACGGCCTGGGCCATCGGGTCGGTGCCGTCGCTCGGTTCCTGGGAGCCGAGGCTCATCGAGACGATCTTCGCGTCGATGTCCTTGGCGGCCCACTCCATGCCGGCGATGATCTCCGACTCGGAGCCGGAGCCCCCGTCGCTGAGGACCTTGCCGACGGCGAGGGTGGCGCCGGGGGCGACGCCCTTCTCCTTGCCTTCGGAGCCGGCGCCGCTGCCGCCGACGGTGGAGGCGACGTGCGTGCCGTGGCCGTTGCGGTCGGCGACCTCCTGGCCGGCGATGAAGGACTTCGACTCGGTGACCCGGCCCGCGAGGTCGGGGTGGGCGAGGTCGGCGCCGGTGTCGAGGACGGCGACCTTCACGCCCTTGCCGGTGAGTCCGGCCTCCCAGGCCTTCGGGGTGCCGATCTGCTCGTTGGACTCGGCCATGGCGGCCTTGACCCGGCCGTCGAGCCAGACCTTGGCGGGGGCGGCGGCGGCCCGCGCGTTCGGGGCGGCGGTGAAGCCCTTCCAGAAGGCGGCGGGGTCGGTGGCGGTGACGGCGGCGCCGCCGATGCTGGGCAGCGGGCGGACGGTCTCGGCACCGCGCGGGGTCGCCGCGGCGGTACGGGCGCCCTTGCCGCCGTAGCTGACGATCAGCGGCAGGTCGCCGGTGATGCCCTGCTCGACGAGGCCGGTGACGTCGAAGAGGCGCGGGTCGAGCGCGCCGGAGGCCAGGTAGGGGCGGGCCTCGTCGGGGACGACCGTGACCCGGCCGTCCGCGATCTGGCTGCGTATCGCGCCGGTGGCGCCCACGGCCCGGTCGACGGTGACGGTCTGCCGTCCGCCGCCGAGGTCGGTGAGGGTGACGCGGTCTCCGGTGACGAGGGTGACGGTGGTGCTCGCCGCCGCCTTGAAGGTGTCCGGGACGGCGGCGGCGGTGGTCCCGGCGGCGGCGGTCTGCCCGGCCGAGAGCATCACGAGGGAGATGCCCGCGGCGATCAGCGCGGCCCTCCCTCTGTCGAAGGGTGTGGTCCTCGACGGCATCGTTCGAACTCCTCGCGGACCCGGGGTCGGGGGTGTTTCCGGGTGCCGCGAGGAGTCTTGGCCAGGTGGACGGGAGTTGACTCCGTTCCGTCCTGGCGGTTATGCGCCGTGGCGGCCAACCGCCAGAACAGGACGTGCCGTTCGGGGAGAATTGCTCACGGAGTCGGGTCGAGCGCGTCGTACCGGCGGAAATCGCGCCCGTACAGGGCGAGGGCGCCGACCGCCACGACACAGGCGATTCCGCCGCCCGTGACGGCGACCGCGGGCGAGGTCAGACCGGCCACGGAGCCCGCGAGGAAGTCCCCGAGCCGGGGCCCACCGGCGACCACCACGATGAACACGCCCTGGAGCCTGCCGCGCATCTCGTCCGGCGCCGCGACCTGCATCATCGTGTTGCGGAAGATCATCGAGACGGTGTCGGAGTACCCGGCGAGAGCGAGCATGAGCAGCCCGAGCCAGAGGTTCCGGGTGAGGCCGAAGACGGCGATGGCGGTCCCCCAGCAGGCGACGGCGATCAGGATCGCCTGCCCGTGGTGCCGGATGCGTCCCTGCCAGCCGGAGAGCACCCCGCCGAGCAGCGCGCCGAACGCGGGTGCCGCGACGAGGAGTCCGGCGGTCTTCGCGTCGCCCCCGAACCAGAGCACGGCGACGGCGGGGAACAGGGCGCGGGGGTGAGCGAGGATCATCGCGCAGAAGTCCGAGAAGAACGTCATACGGAGGTTGGGCCGGGTCGCGAGGAACCGCAGCCCGTCGAGGACGGAGGCCCTCTTCCCTCCCCCCTTCCGGTCCGGGAGCATCGACGGCAGCCGCCACATCGCGTACAGGCCCGCGGCGAAGGCGACGGCGTCGACGAGGTACGCGGTCTGGTACCCGGCGAACCCGACGATCAGCCCGCCGAGGCTGGGCCCGACGAGCATGCCGAAGGTCGTGACCATCGAGTTCAGCGCGTTGGCGGCCCGCAGCTGCTCGGGGGGCAGGAGCCGGGGGATCATCGAGGAGCGGGCGGGTGAGTTGAGCGCGGCGCAGACGGCCTGCAGGGCGACGATCCCGTAGAGGAACCAGACCCGGTGGAACCCGGCGAACGCGGCAGAGGCGAGCGCGACCGACAGCACGGCGGAACCGCAGGCGCTGTAGAGCCCGAGCTTGCGGCGGTCGACGGTGTCGGCGATCGCACCGCCGTACAGCCCGAAGACGACGAGCGGGACGAGCGAGAACAGCCCGACGAGCCCGACGGAGAAGGGCGACCGGGTGATGTCGTACACCTGGAGGGAGACGGCGAGCGACGTCATCCCCTGCCCGACCCAGGAGACGGCGCTGCCGAACCAGAGGCGGCGGTAGTGGGCGGAGGTCCGCAGCGGGGTGAGATCGGCGAAGAGCCGACGCCGCTCGGGGACGGGGTCCTGGGACTCGGGGGCCGGGGACTCGGAGGGCTGGGAATCGGAGGGCTGCGGCTGCGACCGCGGCTGGGTGGCGGTCACGCGATGTCGTAGCGGAGCTCGGGGCGCTCCCAGTGGATGTGACCGGTGGGCGGGACGGTTCCGGTCCGCACCGCGCCGGTGCGCAGATAGAACTCCTCGGCGGGCGGATGCGCGACGACCCTCACGGCCTTGAGCCCGGCGGCCCTGGCCTGCCCGGTCATGTGCTCCATGAGCAGCCGTCCGATGCCGAGCCCCTGCGCACCGTCGGCGACGAACGCGAGGTCGAGCTCGGCATCGTCGACGAGCAGCGCGTAGAACCCGAGCACCCGGTCGCTCGCGTCGACGGCGACGAACACGGGATGGTGCTCGATGTACGCGCCCCCGACCTGGTACCCCTCGACCATCGTGGCGTAGTCCCCCCGATAGGCCCGGGAGCTCCTGACCAGCCGGGTCAGCCGCTTGGAATCATCGGCGACGGCACGCCGGACAGTGAACTCGGACATGGGGCGAGTATAGGGGCGCTTACGGCACTTGATCCTTACGTTTTGGTCAAGGGCGTTACTGAGGCGCGTTCAAGGCCGAGCCGCCGCATCGCGCGAGCGCGAAGTGCGCGAGGTGCGCGAGGTGCGCGAGGTGCGCGAGGTGCGCGAGGTGCGCGAGGTGCGCGAGGTGCGCGGCGTGGATCGCCGAGACTTTCGCCGCCACGACCGCCACGGCCGCCGGGGAAGGTGCAGGCGCGGTGGAAGGAGCATGCGTGGGCGCGGCGGAAGGTGCGGGCGCCGCGGCCTCACCGAGCCCCCGCACCTGACCGCACCCGCGGGCGGAGCCACGGGCCACCACCACCAGCCACCAGCCGCTCGCCGCGCCCAGCGGTGCCGGCGTCCGTCGTCCGGCGGTGCCGGCTGCCGCCGTCCGTCGGACCGTGAGAGCCGCTAGCCGCAGACGTTCAGGTCGTCCGGGTCGACGCTGTCGAGCCGGACGGCGAGGGCGTCGAGGCGTTCCCGCAGGTCGCGGATGTCGGCCAGGTCGAGGCCCGTCGCGGCGGCGATCCGGCGCGGCACGTCGCGGGCCTTCTCCTTCAGCGCGGTCCCCGCGGCGGTGGGCCGCACGGTGACGGACCGCTCGTCCTCGGGACTGCGGCGCCGCTCGACGTATCCGGCCGTCTCCAGGCGCTTGAGCAGCGGGGACAGGGTTCCGGAGTCGAGCCGGAGGCGCTCTCCGATCCCCTTCACGGGCAGCTCGCCGTGCTCCCAGAGCACCAGCATGGCGAGGTACTGGGGGTAGGTGAGCCCCAGCTCCCTGAGCGCCTCGCGGTAGACGCCGTTGAACGCGCGGGTCGCGGCGTGCAGCGAGAAGCAGATCTGGTGGTCGAGCCGGAGGAAGTCCTCGTCCGGGACGGTGTCGAGCGTCTCCATGCCTCAAGGATACGCGAGGACACCTCACACGCGATTAAGTTGTGCACAATTGAATCGTGCGCTACTAATAGAGAGCCACCGCAGCGCACCTCCCGAGGACAGGAACGGAAAACATGGACGCGATCTACACCGCCGTCGCCACCGCCAACGGCCGCGAGGGCCGTGCCGTCAGCTCCGACGGCCACATCGACCTCCCCCTCGCCCACCCCCAGGCCCTCGGCGGCAACGGTCAGGGCACCAACCCCGAGCAGCTCTTCGCCGCCGGGTACGCGGCCTGCTTCGCCAGCGCGATGAACCTGGTCGCCCGCCAGGAGAAGATCGACATCTCCGAGGCCTCGATCACCGCCGAGGTCTCCATCGGCAAGGACGCCGCGGACGGCGGCTTCGGCCTCGCGGTCGTGATGCGCGCCGAGTTCCCCGACCACCTCCAGGGCGAGGCGGGCAAGTCCCTCCTGGAGAAGACCCACGCGTTCTGCCCGTACTCCAAGGCGACCCGCGGCAACATCAAGGTCGACCTCGTCGTCGAGTAGTTTTCTGTCGGTTCACGTACACCCCCGAGGGTCATCGACCCTCGGGGGTGTTCGCTTGTGGGTTTTTCCGTTCAGGCACGGGGGATTCGTCTGCCGTACGGCGGGCAGTCATGGAACGGCCCCCGGCCGGTGGTTCACGGGCGCTCTCCTTGGGGCGCCCATCGGCCGGTCCGCCCGGCCACCGCACGCGCACCCCCACCCGTGCCCGTTCCGACCCCGGAGGAGAACTCCCCCATGGCCGACCTCGACCGTCGCCGGTTCCTTCAACTCGCGGGCGGCACCGCCGCGCTGACCATGCTCTCGGAGAGCATCGCGCGCGCCGCCGCCATCCCGGCGCAAGGCTCCACCGGCACGATCCAGGACATCGAGCACATTGTCGTCCTGATGCAGGAGAATCGTTCCTTCGATCACTACTTCGGGGCGATGAAGGGCGTACGGGGCTTCGGCGACCCCCGCCCGGTCACCCTGCCCAGCGGCAGGTCGGTCTGGAACCAGTCGGCCGGAGGCAAGGTCACGCTGCCCTTCCGTCCGGAGAGCGCGAAGCTCGGCATGGAGTTCCTCCAAGGCCTCAACCACGACTGGGCGGGCGGCCAGAGCGCCTTCAACAAGGGCAACTACGACAACTGGATCGCGGCCAAGACCAAAGCCACGATGGCGTACCTCACCCGCGAGGACATCCCGTTCCACTACGCGCTCGCCGACGCCTTCACCATCTGCGACGCGTACCACTGTTCGTTCATCGGCTCGACCGACCCGAACCGCTACTACCTGTGGACCGGCCACACCGGCAACGACGGCACCGGCGGCGGCCCGGTCCTCAACAACGCCGAGGCGGGCTACGGCTGGAAGACCTACCCGGAGCGCCTCGAGGCGGCCGGGGTGTCCTGGAAGATCTACCAGGACATCGGCGACGGACTGAACGCGGCCGGCTCCTGGGGCTGGATCAACGACGCCTACCGCGGCAACTACGGCGACAACTCGCTCCTGTACTTCAACACCTACCGCAACGCGCAGCCCGGCAACCCGCTGTTCGACAAGGCCCGGACGGGCACGGACGCCAAGGCGGGCGAGGGCTTCTTCGACCGGCTGCGCGCCGACGTCCAGGGCGGCCGGCTGCCGAAGATCTCCTGGATAGCCGCCCCCGAGGCCTTCTCCGAGCACTCCAACTGGCCCGCGAACTACGGCGCCTGGTACATCTCGCAGGTCCTCGACGCGCTGACCTCGAACCCGGACGTGTGGGCCCGTACGGCCCTGTTCATCACGTACGACGAGAACGACGGCTTCTTCGACCACGTCGTCCCGCCGTACGTCCCGGGCTCCGCCGCACAGGGCCTCTCCACCGTCGCGACCGGGCTCGACCACTTCCCGGGGAAGACCGGGTACGTCGCCGGGCCGTACGGTCTCGGCCCGCGCGTCCCGATGCTGGTCGTCTCGCCCTGGTCCACCGGCGGCTACACCTGCTCCGAGACCTTCGACCACACCTCGGTCATCCGCTTCATGGAGCAGCGCTTCGGCGTGCAGGAACCCCAGATCTCGCTCTGGCGGCGGGCCGTCTGCGGCGACCTGACCTCCGCCTTCGACTTCTCACGGACGGACACCTCGACGGCCGCGCTGCCACCGACGTCCGGCTACTTCCCGCCCGACAGGAACCGTCACCCCGACTTCCTCGCCACCGCCCCGGCGACCGGCACCATGCCCCGCCAGGAGCGCGGCGCCAAGCCCACCCGCCCGCTGCGGTACGCCCCGTTCGTGGACGGCTCCGCCGACACCGCGGCGGGCAGGTTCCGCCTCAGCTTCGGCGGCGGCCCCTCGGCGGGCGCGCAGTTCTACGTGACCTCGGCCAACCGCACCGACGCGCCCTGGACCTATACGACCGAGGCCGGCAAGTCGATCGCGGACACCTGGAACACCCAGTACTCGAAGGGCGTCACCGACCTCACGGTCCACGGCCCCAACGGCTTCGTCCGCCGCTTCCGCTCCCCCGGCAAGACGGCCGTCCCCGAGGTCACGGCCCGCCACAACACCACCACGGGCAGGCTGGACCTGACCTTCACCAACGCGGGCACGACCGCGACGGTGACCCTCGTCAACGCCTACGGCGGCGCCCAGAAGACGCTCTCCGTCGCGAAGGGCGCCACGGTCACCCACAGCGTCGACGTCTCCGCGGCCCACCACTGGTACGACGTCACCGTCACCTCCTCCGCGAGCACGGACTACGTCCGCCGCCTCGCGGGCCACGTGGAGACGGGCACGGCGAGCGTCTCGGACCCGGCCATCCTCACGTACTGAACGCACCGACCACCCCGGAGGACCGCCCCGAGGGCCCGTACGCGTCGCCGCGGCGCGTACGGGCCCTCGGGCTTCACCGGCGGGAAGGCGGCGCTCGCCCGGAGGAGCGTCCGGCGAGCCGCACACAGGCGCGCGACGGCATCCGGACGGACGGGGGTGCGGCGGGACCGTCGCCCGCCGCCGAGCACCCTGCCCCGACGGCCGTGATAATCGGAGTTGGCGGCATCGCCCGGTCACGCACCCCGTCCCGCACCGCCGCCCGGCCGCTCAAGGCCGCCCGCTGACCCGGGCCGCACGGGCGGCCACGGGCCGCACGGTCAGGCCCGACACCCCCAGCAGGACCGAGCAGGAAGGGTTCCGATGCCCCGGAAAGCCGTCACTGCGCTGCGCTCGGCGCGCCACGCCACCCCGGAGGAGCGTGCGGCGCTCGGCAGGAAGGCCCGGCGCCGCTCGCCGCGCTCGGGCCACGCCGAGTACCGGCCGCCCACCGACCGGCCCGACCCGCTGACGATCCTGGAGGCGCAGTCGGCGACCCGGGTCCCCGAGCTCGTCCCGATCCGTTACGGCCGCATGACGGAGTCCCCGTTCCGCTTCTACCGCGGCGCCGCCGCGATCATGGCGTCCGACCTGGCCGGAACGCCCGCCTCGGGGCTCACGGCGCAACTGTGCGGGGACGCGCACATGCTCAATTTCCGTCTCCTCGCCTCGCCGGAACGGCAGTTGATGTTCGACATCAACGACTTCGACGAGACGCTCCCGGGCCCCTGGGAATGGGACGTCAAACGACTGTCGACGAGTCTCGTCATCGCCGCCCGGGCGAACGGCTTCGACGACGCCGAGCGCGCCCGCATCGTCGAGGACACCGTCCGTTCCTACCGCGAGGCGATGATCCGCTTCGCGGGCATGCGCACCCTCGACGTCTGGTACGCGAAGATCGACGCGGCCCGCCTCGAAGCCCTGGGGACGACCCTCCTCCACAAGCGCGGACAGAAGAACCTGGCCCGCGCCATGGAGAAGGCCCGCTCCCGGGACAGTCTCCAGGCCTTCGACCGGCTCACCGAGACCGTCGACGGGCGGCCCGTGATCGCGGCGGACCCCCCGCTGCTCGTTCCGATGGACGACCTGCTGCCCGACCTCCAACGCGCCGCCCTCGAAGGCCGGTTCCGCCATCTGATCGAGGAGTACGGCACCACCCTGACGTCCGACCGGCGCACGCTCCTGGCGGACTACCGGCTGACGGACATCGCCCGCAAGGTGGTCGGGGTCGGCAGTGTCGGCACCCGCTGCTGGATCTTCCTGCTCCTCGGCCGGGACGACCAGGACCCGCTCTTCCTCCAGGCCAAGGAGGCGGACACGTCCGTGCTCGCCCCGTACGTCGGCGCGAGCGCCTACCGCAACCAGGGCGAGCGCGTCGTCTCCGGCCAACGGCTGATGCAGGCCACCAGCGACATCTTCCTCGGCTGGCAGCGGGTGGACGGGATCGACGGCAGGCGGCGCGACTTCTACGTGCGCCAGCTGCGCGACTGGAAGGGCATCGTCGTCCCGGAGCGGATGCGCCCCAAGGACATGAGGGCCTTCGGCGACCTGTGCGGACTGACGCTGGCACGCGCGCACGCCCGGTCCGGCGACCGGATCGCGATCGCCGCTTACCTGGGCCGCGGCGACTCGTTCGACCGCGCGCTCACGCGCTTCGCGGAGTCCTACGCCGACCAGAACGAGCGCGACCACCAGGCTCTGGTCGAGGCCGTGCGCTCGGGCCGGCTGCCCGCCGAGGACGTGACCTGAGCGGAGCGCGGACCGGCCTGAGCGGAGCGCCGTCCGACCCGCCCCCGGTCACCGCGGGGGCACCGGCCCGGCCCCGCCCGCACCCGTCCCGCATGCGGTGAGCTCCCGGGCGGCGCACCCTGGATGCAGTTCGTTCCGCCGGGCCCTCCACGAACGGGTGGCCGCGGCCCGACACGACCGGCAGGAGATCGGCCATGAAGGACTCGGTGGTGAACCTCGCAGTGGACTACCCGCTGCTGAACATGTTCTGGACCATGCTGATGCTCTTCCTGTGGATCCTCTGGTTCATGCTGCTCTTCCGCATCATCGGCGACATCTTCCGCGACGATGAGCTGAACGGCTGGGCGAAGGCGGGGTGGACCGCCTTCGTCATCCTGCTGCCCTTCCTGGGCGTGTTCGTCTACCTGATCGCCCGCGGGCGGTCCATGGGCGAGCGCGAGCTCAGCCGGGTCCGGGAGAACGAGGCACAGTTCCGCTCGTACGTACGCGAGACCGCCGGGAGCGGCGGCGGCCATGCGGAGCAACTGGCCAGGCTCGCCGAGCTGAAGAACAGCGGCGCGATCACGGAGGCCGAGTTCGCACAGGCCAAGGCCAAGGTCCTCGCGAGCTGACCGGGTCCGGCCCGAGCACGACACAGGCGCGGGGACCCCGCACCGGCTCCGAGCTGCACCGGAGAAAGGCCATCCATGGCGGAGCACGACACCCACCCCGCGGACCCCGGCAGCGCGGAGCAGCCCCTGGAGGCGGACCGGCTGCGCGACCTGCTCCTCGCCCCCGGCTATCTCAAGGCCCTCGTCTTCTCCGCCCTGATCGGCGTACCCGTCTCGCTCGTCGCGTTCTGGTTCCTGGTCGGACTGCACGAACTGGAACACCTCGTGTGGGCGGAGCTGCCGCAGAGCCTGGGCTGGGACAACCCGCCGTGGTGGTGGCCGCTCCCCCTGCTCCCGATCGCGGGAGTCGTCGTCGGACTGGTCGCCTCGCGGCTGCCCGGAAAGGGCGGGCATGTGCCCGCGTCGGGCCTCCACGCCGGCGGGGCCTCGCCGGTCATGCTGCCGGGCGTCCTGCTCGCCGCGGCGGCGAGCCTGCCCCTCGGGGCCGTGCTGGGACCGGAGGCACCCCTGATCGCCCTGGGTGGCGGTATCGCCCTGCTCTTCCGCGACCTCGCGCGCGTTCCGGCGACCCCGAAGAGCACCGCCCTGCTGGGCGCGGCCGGCGCCGCGGCGGCCATCGCGGCGATCTTCGGCAACCCGCTGGTCGCCGCGGTGCTCCTGATGGAGGTGGTGGGGGCCGGCGGACCGCAGCTGTTCGCGGTCATGCTGCCCGCCCTGCTCTCCAGCGGCGTCGGGGCCCTGGTCTTCACCGGTATCGGCCACTGGACCGGACTGGAGACCGGGGCCCTGAGTCTCCATCTGCCCATGCCGTTCCCCCGTCTGGACGTGGGGGACGTGCTCTGGACGATTCCGTTCGCCCTCGCCGTCGCCGTCCTCCTGCACCCGGTCCTGGCCACTGCCCGGCGCGTCGCCGCCTTCGTCTCCACGGGAGTGGTGGGGCGCACCGTGCTGTGCGCCGCGGCCGCGGCGTCCTGTGCGGCGCTCTACGCCCTGATCACCGGCCGCAGCCCGGCCGAGGTCGCGCTGTCGGGCCAGGCCACCCTGGGACAGATGGCCACCGACCCGCACGCCTGGGGAGTGGGGGCGCTGATCGCCGTCCTGCTCTTCAAGGGAACCGCGTACACCCTCTGTCTGGGCAGCCTGCGGGGCGGCCTCGTCTTCCCCGCCCTCGCCCTGGGAGGCGCCGCCGGAGTCCTGCTGGCCCCGCTGCCCGGTCTGGGCCTCGTCCCGGCCATGGCGGCGGGCATGGCCGCCGCAGCGGCCGCGACCCTGCGGCTGCCCGTCAGCAGCGTGGTCCTCGTCTCCCTGCTGCTGGGCGGCACCGCGATGATTCCGGTCGTGATCCTCGCGGCGGTGATCGCCTTCGTCGCGACGGAACTGCTCCCGGGTCACCCGGCGCCTGCCGGGTGACCCGTACGGGCCGGACGGTCGTCTGAAGGACCGACGACGGCCCCGGCGCGCCCGGGGCCGTCGTCGGTCCACACGTCCTGCCCGCTCGCGGTCGCCCGCGCGTGCCCGGAGCCGAGCTGCTCGTGGGCGGGCGGCGATCGTCCCGCAGCGGCTCGCCGCGGCCGGCGTCAGGGGTGTGGGTCGCCTCACAGAGGGGCCGTACGGGGAGGGCCCCGCGGCATCCGGGTGAATCGGGCGTGTCGCACCGCTCACGTCCCACGCTCTGTCCGAACAATGGGGGAACGCGGAAGCGAAGACCGTACGCGAGCGCGGTGAGAGTCGACCGACCAGGGAAAGTGCCTGGTCAGATCGATTCTTCTTCACCATGCGGTGGTGGGGCGGGTGGGACTCGAACCCACGGCCGACGGATTATGAGTCCGCT
Source organism: Streptomyces sp. NPDC029956 (assembly GCF_055574655.1). Classification (NCBI taxonomy): domain Bacteria; kingdom Bacillati; phylum Actinomycetota; class Actinomycetes; order Kitasatosporales; family Streptomycetaceae; genus Streptomyces; species Streptomyces sp. NPDC029956. The sequence goes on from NZ_JBVHZJ010000022.1 coordinate 18,322, forward strand.
GCTCTAACCGGCTGAGCTACCGCCCCGAACGGTGAGGCGCGTACATGTGTGCGCGCCGTCTGCCGCAGCATAGCCGCTCATACGATCTCCTGCTCCGGAAGATCGGCTCTGCTCGACCATGAAGACCGCACTGCGCTCCGCATGGTTCCCCGAGACGCGAAAAAGGACCCCGAAGGGTCCTTTTCCGTTCCGCTCCCCCGACTGGACTCGAACCAGTAACCCTCCGGTTAACAGCCGAATGCTCTGCCAATTGAGCTACAGGGGATCGCGCTCCCCCGACTGGACTCGAACCAGTAACCTGCCGGTTAACAGCCGGCTGCTCTGCCAATTGAGCTACAGGGGATTGCTGCGTTGCACCGAACGTACCCACTCCGGATGCTCCGGGCGGGCGGTTGCTCGCTGCGACACATACATTAGCGCAAGCAGGGGGGTGCTCCGCCAATCGGTATCGCCGGGGGCACCGCCTGGGCACCGGCGATGCGTCGCGGACGCATCAGGGAAGCTCTCCAGGGAAGGTGGTGGCCATGCGATACAAGCTGACGTTCGTCGTAGGACTCGCCCTCGGGTACGTGGTCGGCACGCGGGCCGGCCGCGAGCGCTACGAGCAGATGAAGAAGTCCGCGAAGGAGTTCGCGCAGAACCCGGCCGTGCGCAACGCCGCCGAGTCCGCCGCCCAGACCGGGCGGCAGGTCGCGGGCAAGGCCGCGCACGTCGTGGGCGACAAGGTGGGCGACCGGCTGCCGTCCTCGGTGACCGACCGGTTCCACGCGCTGTCCGGGCGCGGCGGGGCCAACGGGAAGGTCGAGGAAGACGACTGGGGCACCAGCAACACCTGAACCGCCCCGCGTGCGGCAGAATCAAGTGTCATGGGGATAGTCGCAGGACTCGACAGCTCAGCGGAGTTCACACGCATCGTCGTCTGTGACACGGACACGGGTGCCGTACTGCGGCAGGGATACGCCCCTCACCCGGGCGAACCCAAGGCCGTCGACGTCGACCCGCAGACCTGGTTGCTCTCGCTCGGGGAGGCCGCCACCGGCGGGCTCCTGGAGGGCGTGCAGGCCATCGGGGTGTCCGCGCAGCAGCACGGACTCGTACCGCTCGACGCGCAGGGCGGCCTGGTGCGGCCCGCGCTCGTCCGCAACGACAAGCGGGCCCAGATCGCCGCCGCCGACCTCGTCGAGTCGCTCGGCGGCCGCCAGGCCTGGGCCGAGGCCGTGGGCTCCGTGCCCGGCGCCGGGCAGGCGGTGGCCAAGCTGCGCTGGCTGGCCCGTACCGAACCCGAGCACGCCCGGCGGGTCGCGATGGTCCTCCAGCCGCACGACTGGCTGGTCTGGCAGCTCCTCGGCCGGCCCGCCCGGCGCACCACCGACCGCGGCGCCGCCTCCGGCACCGGCTACTGGTCGGCCCGCACCGGCACGTACCGCCCCGATCTCGTCGAGCTGGCCCTCGGCCACCAGGCGGTGCTGCCCGAGGTCCTCGGCCCGGCCGACGCCGCCGGCACCACGCCCGAGGGGCTCCTCATCTCCGCCGGCACGGGCGAGACGATGGCCGCCGCGCTGGGCCTGGGGCTCGGCCCCGGCGACGCGGTGGTCTCGCTCGGTGCCTCCGGCTCCGTGATGGCCGTCCACCACGAGGCCCTCGCCGACCCGAGCGGCATGATCACCTCCTTCGCCGACGCCACCGGCATGCACCTGCCCGTCGTCCACACCTCCAACGCGGTACGGGCGCTGCGCGGCACCGCCGAGATGCTGGGCGTCGAGTCCCTCGAAGAGCTGTCCGCGCTGGCCCTGAAGTCGACGCCGGGCGCCTCCGGGCTCGTCCTGCTGCCCTATCTGGAGGGCGAGCGGACCCCGAACCTGCCGCACTCCGCGGGCACGCTCAGCGGGCTGCGGCGCGAGTCGATGAAGCCCGAACACCTGGCGCGGGCGGCGTTCGAGGGCATGCTCTGCGCGCTCACCGACGCCATGGACGTGCTGCGCGGGCGCGGTGTCGAGGTGCGCCGGGTGTTCCTGCTCGGCGCCGCGGCGGCGCTCCCCGCGGTGCAGGCGCTCGCGCCCGCGCTGTTCGGCGCGCAGGTCGTCGTCCCCCAGCCGGCCGACTACGCGGCGCTCGGCGCGGCCCGGCAGGCCGCCTGGGCCCTCGGGGTGGCGCGGGGCACGCTGTCGCCGTCCACTCCCCCGGCCTGGCAGGGCGCGGCCGCGCAGATCCTGGAGCCGGGCGAGGACCTGGCCGCGGGCCGGGCGGTGCGGCAGCAGTACGTGGCGACACGGGACCAGCTCCACCCGGGCGCGTTCGGTTCGTGACGTCCTGCGAGGGGCCCGAACCCCGTTCGTAAAGTCTTCCCCAGGGCTTGCCCCGCACCCCGAAACCGAGTCGTAACGTCGCGGGCGTGCGGGCGATAGTGGAGCCGTGCTCATAAGACTTCTCCGAACCCACCTCGGCCCCTACCGAAAACCCATCGCCCTGCTCGTCCTGCTGCAGTTCCTGCAGACCTGCGCGAGCCTCTACCTGCCGACCCTGAACGCGGACATCATCGACAACGGTGTCGTCACGGGGGACACCGGATACATCCTGCGCTTCGGCGCCCTGATGGTCGGCGTCTCCGTCGTCCAGGTCGTCTGCAACATCGGGGCCGTGTTCTACGGCGCCCGCACCGCGTCCGCACTGGGCCGGGACGTGCGTGCCGCGGTCTTCGACCGGGTGCAGTCGTTCTCCGCGCGGGAGCTGGGGCACTTCGGCGCGCCCTCGCTGATCACCCGTACGACCAACGACGTGCAGCAGATCCAGATGCTGGTCCTGATGGCGTTCACCCTGATGGTCTCCGCGCCCATCATGTGTGTCGGCGGCATCGTGATGGCCCTCGGCCAGGACGTGCCGCTCTCGGGCGTGCTGCTCGCCGTGGTGCCGGTCCTCGCCGTCTCGGTCTCCCTGATCGTGCGGCGGATGCGGCCGCTCTTCCGGACGATGCAGGAGCGTCTCGACACGGTGAACCGCGTGCTGCGCGAGCAGATCACCGGCAACCGGGTGATCCGGGCGTTCGTGAAGGACGGCTACGAGGAGGAGCGGTTCCGCGGCGCCAACGCGGAGCTGACCGATGTCTCGATGGCGACCGGCCGGCTGATGGCCCTGATGTTCCCGGTGGTCATGACCGTCGTGAACATCTCCAGCGTGGCGGTCGTCTGGTTCGGTGCGCACCGCATCGACAGCGGCGGGATGCAGATCGGCGCGCTGACCGCGTTCCTCGCCTATCTGATGCAGATCGTGATGGCGGTCATGATGGCCACCTTCATGTTCATGATGGTGCCCCGGGCCGAGGTCTGCGCCGAGCGCATCGAGGAGGTCCTCGCGACCGAGTCCAGCGTGGTGCCGCCGGTGAAGCCGGTGACCGAGCTGGGCCGGCGGGGGCACCTGGAGGTCAAGGGCGCGGAGTTCCGGTACCCGGGTGCGGAGGAGTCCGTCCTCAAGGACGTCGGGCTCGAGGCCCGTCCGGGTGAGACCACCGCGATCATCGGCTCGACCGGCAGCGGCAAGTCGACCCTCCTCGGGCTCGTGCCCCGGCTCTTCGACGCCACCGGCGGCGAGGTCCTCGTCGACGGCGTCGACGTCCGCCGGCTCGACCCCGACCTCATGGCGAGGACCGTCGGACTCGTCCCCCAGAAGCCGTACCTCTTCTCCGGGACCGTCGCCACCAACCTCCGGTACGGCAAACCCGACGCGACCGACGAAGAGCTCTGGCACGCCCTGGAGGTCGCCCAGGCCACCGACTTCGTACGGAACCTGGAGGCCGGCCTCGACGCGCCCATCGCGCAGGGCGGCACCAACGTCTCCGGCGGGCAGCGGCAGCGGCTCGCCATCGCACGGACCCTGGTGCAGCGGCCGGAGATCTACCTCTTCGACGACTCGTTCTCCGCGCTCGACTACGAGACGGATGCCCTGCTGCGGGCCGCGCTCGCCCGGGAGACGGCCGACTCGACCGTCGTGATCGTCGCCCAGCGGGTCTCCACCATCCGGGACGCCGACCGGATCGTCGTCCTCGACGAGGGCCGGGTCGTCGGCACCGGACGGCACCGGGAGCTGATGGCGGACAACGAGACGTACCGGGAGATCGTGCTCTCCCAGCTCACCGAGGCGGAGGCAGCCTGATGGCCGGTCCTGGCGGACGCATGATGGCCGGTGGCGGCCCCGACCAGCGGTCGATGGACTTCAAGGGCTCGGGCAAGCGGCTGCTGAAGCAGCTGGCGCCCGAGCGCGGCGCGCTCTGGGTGATGCTGATAGCCGGTGTGCTGTCGGTGGCGGCCTCCGTGGTCGGCCCGAAGATCCTCGGCAGGGCGACCGACCTCGTCTTCGCGGGTGTCGTGGGGCGGCAGATCGAGGGCGGCACGAAGGCGGAGGCGATCGAGAGGTTGCGCGCCTCGGGCGACTCCGGCATGGCGGACATGCTGAGCGGGGTCGACTTCACGCCGGGGCAGGGGATCGACTTCTCCGCCGTCGGCGAGGTGCTCCTCATGGTCCTCGGCGTGTACGTGGCGGCGGGCCTGCTGATGCTGGTCTCCACCCGGATGTCGATCAAGGTGATCAACCGGACGGTCTACCGGATGCGGGAGGACGTCCAGACGAAACTGGCACGGCTCCCCCTGGCGTACTTCGACAAGGCCAAGCGCGGCGAGGTGCTGTCGCGGGCGACCAACGACATCGACAACATCTCGCAGACCCTCCAGCAGTCGATGGGCCAGCTGATCAACTCGCTGCTCACGATCGTCGGCGTGCTCGCGATGATGTTCTGGATCTCGCCGCTGCTCGCGCTCGTGGCGCTGGTCACGGTGCCGGTCTCGGTCTTCGTCGCGGCGAAGATCGGCAAGCGCTCGCAGCCGCACTTCGTCCAGCAGTGGAAGTCCACGGGCACGCTCAACGCGCACGTGGAGGAGATGTACAGCGGGCACGCGCTGGTGAAGGTCTTCGGCCGGCAGGCGGAGTCCGCGGCCGACTTCCGCGAGCAGAACGAGGCGCTGTACGAGGCCGGGTTCAAAGCGCAGTTCAACAGCGGCGTGATGCAGCCGGTGATGTTCTTCATCTCGAACATCAACTACGTCCTCGTCGCCGTGGTCGGCGGTCTGCGGGTGGCGAGCGGCACGCTCTCCATCGGCGACGTGCAGGCCTTCATCCAGTACTCGCGCCAGTTCTCGATGCCGCTCACACAGGTCGCGTCGATGGCGAACCTGGTGCAGTCGGGTGTGGCCTCGGCCGAGCGGATCTTCGAGCTGCTCGACGCGGAGGAGCAGGAGCCGGACGCGCCGGCCGACAAGCCGGCGACCTCCCCGGCCGAGGGCTGGGAGTCGGCCGACCTCAAGGGGAAGGTCGCCCTGGAGGGCGTCTCCTTCCGCTACGAGGCCGACAAGCCGCTCATCGAGGACCTGTCGCTCTCGGTGGAGCCCGGCCAGACGGTCGCGATCGTCGGCCCGACGGGCGCCGGCAAGACGACCCTGGTGAACCTGCTCATGCGGTTCTACGAGGTCACGGGCGGCCGGATCACCCTCGACGGGGTGGACATCGCCGAGATGTCCCGGGAGCGGCTGCGGACCGGGATCGGCATGGTCCTCCAGGACACCTGGCTCTTCGGCGGCACCATCGCGGACAACATCGCGTACGGCGCCACGCGCGCGGTGACCCGGGCGGAGATCGAGGAGGCGGCGCGGGCCGCGCACGCCGACCGGTTCGTCCGCACCCTGCCCGAGGGGTACGACACGGTGATCGACGACGACGGGGCGGGGGTCAGCGCGGGCGAGAAGCAGCTGATCACCATCGCACGGGCGTTCCTGTCCGACCCGGTGATCCTCGTCCTCGACGAGGCCACCAGCTCGGTCGACACCCGGACCGAGGTCCTCATCCAGAAGGCGATGGCCCGACTGGCCCACGGGCGCACGTCGTTCGTGATCGCGCACCGGCTCTCCACGATCCGGGACGCGGACGTGATCCTGGTGATGGAGAACGGCTCGATCGTCGAACAGGGCACGCACGAGGAGCTGTTGTCCTCGGGCGGGGCCTACGCCCGGCTGTACGCGGCGCAGTTCGCGCAGGCGGTGGCCGAGGTCGACTGACCCGGCCCCGATCGGGGTGTGACCCGTGCCGCATGATGTGCGGCATGGGTCACACAACCGAGAGTTCCTGGGTGCCTTCGGTCACCCTGCTGGTCGGCATCGGAAACACGGACATAGCGGCTCTGCTGCTCGGAGCGGACGGCCGGGTCCGCGGAGACGCGGACATGGTCTTCGAGGGGCAGCCGGTTCACCCGTCCGGCGCGGTGAAGCACACGAAGAAGTCCATGTCCCTCGCGCTGCACGAGGTGGAGCCGGAGGTCGAGCGCATCGTGATCGCCGGTGCGGCGACCTCCGGCTCGCTGGCGGCGATGGCCCCGGACAGGGCGGTGGTCGTCGCCTGGCTGATCGCGCGTCCGGACGACGCGGAGGCCGTCGTGTACGGCGAGTTCTTCCGCGAGTCCGGCGGCTGGAAGTTCACCGGGATCGGGAAGGGATACGTCTCCGGGCTCGCGGAGCTCGTCACGGCCTACGGGGTCGAGGTCGCGGAGGAGGAGCCGGCCGCGGGTCGGATGGAGAAGCCGGCCCCTGGTCCCTCGGAGAAGCCGGTCGTGGAGGCCGCCTCCGCTCCCCCGGCCGCGGCTGCGGTCACCGGCCCCGTCCCGCTGACGGGTGTCGTGAAGGTGCCGGAGCAGGTGCCGTCCGCGGCGAGCACGCCCGCTCCCGAGGCAACCGCCGGGACCGAAGCGCCGGGCGGGACCGAGGAGCCGCTCCGGGCGCCCGTCGCCACGGGGTCGTACCCGCCGGCCGACCGGCCGTACGAGCTCGTCGCCGGCTGGGAGCTCGGGCCGGTCTTCGAGCCCTTCGTGGTCGAAGGACAGGGCGACGACGTGATCACCACGGACCGGCGGGTACCGCCCGGCCCGGTCCTCGTCGAGCTCGCGCACCAGGGTGACGAGTACGTCTCCGTCTGGACGCTGGACGGCCGGAACCACCAGGACGAGGCCCTCTTCACCACCCAGCTGCCCGAGTTCCGGGGCAGCACGGTCACCCCGGTCCCGGAGAACCGGCCGCTGCGCGTGCGGCTCTCCGCCCCGAACCGGTGGCTCCTGCGGGTGAAGCCGGTCGCCGCCGCCCGCCGCCTGGAGGGAACGCTCCGGGGTTACGGCCCCGAGGCCCTCCTGCACACCGGCGGGGCCGCGGATCTCCGGATGGTGTTCGGGGCTTCGCCCGACGGAGACAGGGGCTACTCCAGCATCTGGTGCCACGAGGTCGCCGGACTCTCGAATCTCTCGCCGTCGCCGGACCTGGCCCTCAGCAAGACCGGGGCCCGGCGGGAGACGGTCCCGCTGGCGCCGGGCCCGCTGGTGCTGCTCCTGCACGCCGAGGGCCCGTGGACGTGCACGCTGGACGAGCTGGGCCCCCCGACTCCTTAGTCCAGATAGCCGCGGAGCTGGTCCGCGTACGCGTGGTCCCGCAGTTTGCTGAGGGTCTTGGACTCGATCTGGCGGATGCGTTCGCGCGTCACGCCGAAGATCCGGCCGATCTCCTCCAGGGTGCGGGGCCTGCCGTCGTCGAGGCCGTAGCGGAGCTGGACGACCTTGCGTTCGCGCTCGCCGAGGGTGGAGAGCACGTCCTCCAGGTGGCGGCGGAGCAGCAGGAAGGCGGCGGACTCGACGGGTGAGGCGGCGTCGCCGTCCTCGATGAGGTCGCCGAGGGCGACGTCGTCCTCCTCGCCGACGGGGGCGTGCAGGGAGACGGGTTCCTGGGCGAGGCGGAGCACCTCGCCGACCCGCTCGGGGGCCACGTCCAGCTGGGCGGCGACCTCCTCGGCGGTGGGTTCGTAGCCGCGTTCCTGGAGCATGCGGCGCTGGACCCGGATGACGCGGTTGATGAGTTCGACGACGTGCACGGGGACGCGGATGGTCCGGGCCTGGTCGGCGAGGGCCCGGGACATCGCCTGGCGGATCCACCAGGTGGCGTACGTGGAGAACTTGTAGCCGCGCGCGTAGTCGAACTTCTCGACGGCCCTGATGAGTCCGAGGTTGCCCTCCTGGACGAGGTCCAGCATGGTCAGCCCGCGGCCCACGTACCGTTTGGCGACGGAGACGACGAGGCGGAGGTTGGCCTCGATGAGTTTGCGTTTGGCGATCCTGCCGAGGACGACGAGCCGGTCCAGGTCGCTCGCCAACCGGGAGTCGAGGTCGGGGGTGTTGGCGAGTTTCTCCTCCGCGAACAGGCCCGCCTCGACGCGGCGGGCGAGGTCGACCTCCTCCTCGGCGGTGAGCAGCGGGATGCGGCCGATCTCGCGGAGGTACTGGCGGAAGAGGTCGGAGGAGGGCCCGTTGCCGCCGGGGTCGGGGCGGCGGCGTTGGGGTGGTGTCTCCGGCGACTCGTCCGGTGCGGCGGCGGGCGGTTCCTGGGACACGATCCGGGTCTGCACGGCGGGCGACCTCCAGGGGGGTGATCGCTGCCGGTCCGGGGGCGTAGGGCAGCGGGACGACACCGTCACCCAGTGTGGGGTACGACACAGTGAGCCCACGAGGGGCGTGCGGTGACTTTTTGAGACCGCGGCGTGACTGACTGTGCGTCAGAGTGCGGCGGCGCCGTTGTTCCGCAGGGACTGGCCGTACTGGGTGAGGACCCAGAGTTCGTTCTGGACGGCGGCGTGCTGCTCGGGGTCGCCCTGGGCGCCGAGGCGGGCCAGGGTGCCCTGGACCTCGCGGATGCGGCGGTCGACGGCGCGGAGCCGGACGGTGACGAGCTGGTCGCCGGCGTAGGCCTCGTCGACGTTCTTGGCGAAGATCGTCTCGACGGCGAGTTCGGTGACGAGGGCGCGCACGGTGTCGTTGGGCGCTGCTTCGCGGACGGTGTCGAGGTAGTCGGAGGGGGCTCCGGTGGCGCCTCCGGCGTCCTGGACGCACTGGCGGACGGCCGCGTAGGGCGGGGCGGTGAACTCGTCGGTCCCGTAGGCGTCGAAGGCCGGGGAGACGAGCTCGGGGCGCTGGAGGGCGAGCTTGAGGAGTTCGCGCTCGGTGCGGTGGGCGGGGCTGCGCAGGTTGAGCGCGGGGCCGGAGGAGACGGCCGTCGTCGGGGCGGCGGTGTCGTAGCCGCGCTGCGGGGTCTGTTGCGCGGGGCCCTTGCCGCCGCGGTCGCGGGCCCAGCGGGCGAGCTGGGCGACCCGCTTGACGACGAACTGGGTGTCGAGGATGCCGAGCATGCCGGCGAGCTGGACGGCGACCTCGTGCTGGGCGCCGATGTTCTTGATCCGGGCGACGACGGGCGCGGCCTCGTCGAGGGCGGCGGCGCGACCGGCAGGGGTCTCCAGGTCGTACCGCTTCACGATCTGGCGGAGGGCGAACTCGAAGAGCGGTGTGCGGGGCTGGACGAGGTCGGCGACGGCCTCGTCGCCCTTGGCGAGCCGCAGGTCGCAGGGGTCCATGCCGTCGGGGGCGATGGCGATGTAGGTCTCGGCGGCGAACTTCTGGTCGTCCTCGAAGGCGCGCAGGGCGGCCTTCTGGCCGGCGGCGTCGCCGTCGAAGGTGAAGATGACGCGGGCGGAGCCGTTGTCCATGAGGAGCCGGCGGAGGATCTTGATGTGGTCGCCGCCGAAGGCGGTGCCGCAGGTGGCGATGGCGGTGGTGACCCCGGCGAGGTGGCAGGCCATGACGTCGGTGTAGCCCTCGACGACGACGGCCCGGCTGACCTTGGCGATGTCCTTCTTGGCCAGGTCGATGCCGTAGAGCACCTGGGACTTCTTGTAGATGGGGGTCTCGGGCGTGTTGAGGTACTTGGGCCCGTTGTCGTCGTCGCGGAGCTTGCGCGCGCCGAAGCCGACGATCTCACCGCCGACGTCCTTGATCGGCCACATGAGGCGGCCGCGGAAGCGGTCGATGGGGCCGCGGCGGCCTTCCTGGGAGAGGCCGGAGAGGGTGAGCTCCTTGTCGGAGAAGCCCTTGCCGCGCAGGTAGCGGGTGAGGTGGTCCCAGCCGGCCGGGGAGTAGCCGACGCCGAAGTGGGCGGCGGCGGCCTGGTCGAAGCCGCGCTCGGCGAGGAACTTGCGGCCGATCTCCGCCTCGGGCGAGTCGAGTTGGTCGACGTAGAACTGGGCGGCGACCTTGTGCGCCTCGACCAGGCGGATGCGCTCCCCGCGCTGGTGGCCTGGGTTGTAGCCGCCCTCCTCGTACCGCAGGGTGATGCCCGCCTTGGCGGCGAGGCGCTCGACCGTCTCCGAGAAGGAGAGGTGGTCGATCTTCATCACGAAGGCGATGGTGTCGCCGCCCTCCTGGCAGCCGAAGCAGTGGAAGAGTCCCTTGCTGGGGCTGACCTGGAAGGAGGGCGACTTCTCGTCGTGGAAGGGGCAGAGACCCTTGAGGTTTCCGCCGCCCGCGTTGCGGAGCTGGAGGTACTCGGACACGACGGCGTCGATCGGGACCGCGTCCCGGACCGCCTTCACGTCGTCATCGTTGATCCTGCCTGCCACGCATGAAGTCTACGTGCGGGCGGAGGTGATCAGATCAGGCTCTCCAGGGGTACGGAGGCGTCGGCGAGGGCGTCGGTGTCCACGGCCGTACGGGAGCGGATGAGCTGCTGGACGGGGTCTGTGACGTCCCACACATTCACGTTCATCCCGGCGAGGACCCGACCCTCCTTGAGCCAGAAGGCGATGAACTCGCGCTTGCCGGTGTCGCCGCGGACCACGACCTGGTCGTACGTGCCGGGGGGCGCCCAGCCGGAGTACTCCATGCCCAGGTCGTACTGGTCGGAGAAGAAGTAGGGGACGCGGTCGTAGGAGACGCGCCGGCCGAGCATGGCGCGGGCGGCGGCCGGGCCGCCGTTGAGGGCGTTGGCCCAGTGCTCGACGCGGAGCCGGGTGTGCAGCAGCGGGTGGTGGGCGGCGGCCACGTCGCCGGCGGCGAAGACGTCGGGGTCGGAGGTGCGCAGCGACTCGTCGACGGCGATGCCGCCGCCGTCGGCGCGGTCGACGAGGGCGAGACCGGAGTTCTCGGCGAGGGCGGTGCGGGGGGCGGCGCCGATCGCGGCGAGCACGGCGTGGGCCGGGTGCTCCTCGCCGTCGTCGGTGCGGACCGCGAGGACCATGCCGTCCTGGCCGACGATCTCGGTGAGCCGGGCGCCGAAGTGGAAGCGGACGCCGTGGTCGGTGTGCAGGTCGGCGAAGAGCTGGCCGAGCTCGGGGCCGAGGACCCGGTGCAGCGGGGTGGGGTCGGACTCGACGACGGTGACCTCGGCGCCGTAGCCGCGGGCGGCGGCGGCGACCTCCAGGCCGATCCAGCCGGCGCCGGCGATCACCAGGTGGCCGTTGTCGCGGCCGAGGGAGGCGAGGACCTGGCGGAGCCGGTCGGCGTGGGCGAGCCGGCGCAGGTGGTGGACACCGGCGAGCTCGGTGCCGGGGACGTCGAGGCGGCGGGGCTCGGCGCCGGTGGCGAGGAGCAGCTTGTCGTAGCGGATGACGGTGCCGTCGCCGAGGCGCACGGTGCGGGCCTCGCGGTCGACGGCGGTGACGGACTGCCCGAGGTGCAGCTCGATGTCGTGGCCCGCGTACCAGGCGGCCTCGTGGACGAAGACGCTGTCGCGTTCCTTCGCGCCGGTCAGGTAGCCCTTGGACAGGGGTGGGCGCTCGTAGGGGTGGTCGCGTTCGTCGCCGATGAGGATCACCCGGCCGTTGAACCCCTCGGCACGCAGGGTCTCCGCCGCTTTGGCCCCTGCCAGGCCCCCGCCGACGATGACAAAGGTCTGATCTGCGTCGACCACGTCGTTTCCTCCTCTTTGCGACCGCTTCCAACCTACGCCCCCGGGCGTTCGTCGGGCCGTACCGCCTCGGGCCGTGCATGCGAGCGTCCCGCACGGAGGGTGGTGACGGAAGAGGGCCGACTCCGAGGAGGCCCGGCGGCGGCTCAGCCGTGGTGCGGACGGAGACGGGCGTGGAGGGCGCGGGCGGAGGCGTCGGTGAGGGAGGCGATCTGGTCGACGATGACGCGCTTGCGGGCCCGGTCGTCGCGCGCCTGGTCGAACAGTGAGCGGAACTGCGGTTCGAGTCCGTCGGGGGCGCGGACGACGAGGGCCTCGGCGAGTTCGGCGACGACGATCCGCTGGTCGGCGCGGAGTGCCTCCTGCTGGGGGCGCTGCATGACGTACCGGTCGGCGACGGCCTTGAGGACCGCGCACTCGTTGCGGGTCTCCCGGGGGACGACCAGTTCGGCTCCGTAGCGGGTGAGGCGGCCCGAGCCGTACGCCTGTCGGGTGGCGCCCTCCGCGGCGAGGGCGAACCGGCCGATGAGCTGGCTGGTGGCGTCCTTGAGGCGGGCCTGGGCGACGGCCGAGCCGTCGTAGCCGTGCGGCCACCACTCCTGGTCGACGAGCCGGTCGAGGGCCTCGGCGAGCTCCTGCGGGTCGGTGTCCTCGGGGACGTAGCGGCCGATGGCGACGGCGGCGATGTCGGCGCGCTCGGGTTCGGCGAGCAGGAGGTTGGGGTCGACGTGCCCGGCGTGCAGGCCGTCCTCGAAGTCGTGGACCGAGTAGGCCACGTCGTCCGACCAGTCCATGACCTGGGCCTCGAAGCACTTGCGGTGGCCGGGGGCGCCCTGCCGGATCCACGCGAAGACCGGCAGGTCGTCCTCGTACACGCCGAACTTGGACGAGCCGGGCTCGTCGGGGTGGCCGCCGCGCGGCCACGGGTACTTGGTGGCGGCGTCGAGGGCGGCGCGGGTGAGGTTGAGTCCGACGCTGACGAGCTCTCCGTCGGCGTCGGTCACGAAGCGCTTGGGCTCGATCCGGGTGAGGAGGCGGAGCGACTGGGCGTTCCCCTCGAAGCCGCCGCAGTCCTTGGCGACGTCGTTGAGCGCCTGCTCGCCGTTGTGCCCGAAGGGCGGGTGGCCCATGTCGTGGGAGAGGCAGGCGGCCTCGACGAGGTCGGGGTCGCAGCCGAGGGCGGCGCCGAGCTCCCGGCCGACCTGGGCGCACTCCAGGGAGTGGGTGAGCCGGGTGCGGGGGCTGGCGTCCCAGGCGTGGCCACGGGTGCCGGGGGTGACGACCTGGGTCTTGCCGGCGAGCCTGCGGAGCGCGGCGGAGTGCAGCACGCGGGCGCGGTCGCGCTGGAAGGCGGTGCGCCCGGGGCGTTTGTCGGGCTCGGCGGCCCAGCGGTCGGTCGCGTCGGCGCCGTAGCCGGGGGTGTCGGTGGCGCCGAGGGTGTCGGTGAGGTCCGGGCTGCCCTTGATGTCTGCGCTGTCTGTGTCGTCTGGGATGCCTGCCATGCACCGAAGGTAACCGGAGGGACCGACAGAAGCGCTCAGACGGTGGCGAGTTCCCGCTCCCGGGTGGTCGCGCGGAGCGCCCCGTCGTAGCGGTGCAGGACCAGGCGGGCGAGCGCCGGGTGGGCACCGAGGGGCGCGGAGGCGATCCAGGGGGCGTGCGCGGCGGCGCGGGTGGCGAAGAGGCCGGGGGCGGTGAAGCAGGAGGCGACGGCGACCCGGTGGCGGCCGCGGGCGGCGAGGGCCTGGACGGCCTCGGGCACGGTGGGCGCGGCGGCGGAGGCGTACGCCGGGACGACGGGGACGCCGCCGAGCCGCTCGCCGAGCAGGCCGGCGATCCGGCGGAGCTCGGCGCCGGAGCGGGGGTCGCGGGATCCGGCGGAGGCGAGGACGACCCCGGCGGTCCGTGAGGTGCCGTCCTCGGGGGTCCAGCCGGCGCGGGCGAGCCGGTCGGCGAGGGCTTCGACGAGCAGCGGGTGCGCGCCGAGCGGCTCGGCCACGCGGGCGCGGAGCCCGTGGACGGCGGCGACGGCCGCGGGCAGGTCGTGGGTGACGTGGTACCCGGGGGCGAGGAGCAGGGGGACGAGGACGGCGTGCCGGCCTTCGGCGGCGAGCTCGGCGAGGGTGGCGTCGAGGAGGGGGGTGTTCAGTTCGATGTGCGCGAGCCGTACGTCGAGCCCGGGCCTCAGCGCGCGGACGCGGTCGAGGAGCCGGCTCAGGGTGGCGCGGGCGCGGGGGTCCCGGCTGCCGTGGCCGACGGCGACGAGGGCGGGTGCGGTCGGGGCCGTTCCCGCGAGGGCGGGTCGGGCCGGGGCGGACCCGGTGGGGGCGGGCGCGGCACGGCCTGTGATGTTCATGGGCGGGCATACCTCCTGCTCCTGCTTCCGTGGCCGGTGGCCGTACGGACGCAGGTGGCCGAGCTGGGTTCCGAGTTGCTCGGTGATCCTGCCGAGCAGCCCGGCGGCGTGGGCGAGCGTGCTGTCCGGATCCGTCATGCATCGATCCTGCGGGGCGCAGGTTGCCTGCCCGTTGCACCGGGGTCACGACTGTTCTCCCTGCTCTCACGTGCGTGTTTCGGTGACCTCACGCGCGTGCCCCGGCGGGTGTCAGGCGGATTCCCCACGCCTACCCTGCCCCCTTTCCCGATTCCGAATCACGGAATATCTTTTCCGCCATGAGAATGTCCCCGCCCGCTCTCCCCCGGCGCGCCGCCGCCGAGTTCATCGGAACCGGCGCCCTCGTCGCCGTCATCGTCGGTTCCGGCATCCGCGCCGACGCCCTGAGCCAGGACATCGGCGTCCGACTGCTCGCCAACGCCGCGGCCTCCGCCATCGGTCTCGGACTGCTCATCGCCCTCATCGGGCCGCTCTCCGGCGCCCACTTCAACCCCGTCGTCACCCTCTCCGAGTGGTGGTCCGGGCGCCGTACCGGCGGCTCGCGCGAGGTCCTCGCCTACATCGGCGCCCAGCTCGCCGGGGCCGTGACGGGCGCGCTGCTCGCCGAGGCGATGTTCGGGCGGGCGCCCGGTGCCTGGGCCACCGAGTCGCGCTCCGCGCTCCATCTGCTGCTCGGCGAGGCCGTCGCCACCGCCGGGCTCGTCCTCGTCGTCCGGGGCCTGCGCCACATCGGCCGCCCCGGGCTCGCCCCGGTCGCGGTCGCCGGCTACATCGGCGCGGCGATCTGGTTCACCTCCTCCGGTTCCTTCGCCAATCCGGCCGCGACCGTCGGCCGCGCGTTCTCCGACTCCTTCACCGGCATCGCCCCCGGCTCGGTCCCCGCCTTCGCCGCCGCCCAGCTGCTCGGCATGCTGCTCGGCATGGTCCTCGCCGGTGTGTTGTACGGAACACGTGACGCCGCCGCCGAACCGAATCCCGCCGACGCGCGTCGGACGGGGTGACGACACGACACCGAATCCACCCGCCACGGAGGTTCCCGCATGCCGGCAGGGCTCACCCGGTTCATCCCGCGCACCACCCGGGCCCGCCGCCGTACCGTGCAGGCCGTGATGCTGGGCGCCGTCCTCGCGCTCACCCCCGTCACCTGGATGCACACCGCCGCCGCCGGGAAGCTCCGTACCACCGCGGACGTGCCCGCCCGGGACGTCGCCGTCGTCTTCGGCGCCGGCCTGTGGAAGGGGCGCCCCACCCCGTACCTCGCGCACCGGCTCGACGCGGCCGCCGAGCTGTACCGGACGGGGAAGGTACGGGTCCTGCTCGTCACCGGCGACAACAGCAGGACCGCGTACGACGAGCCCAGCGCCATGCGCACCTACCTCACCGCCCGCGGGGTGCCGGACGGCCGGATCGTCAGCGACTACGCGGGCTTCGACACCTGGGACTCCTGTGTCCGGGCCAGGAAGGTCTTCGGCGTCGACCGCGCCGTGCTCGTCACCCAGGACTTCCACATCAAGCGGGCCGTCGCGCTGTGCGGACGGGCCGGCGTCGACGCGTACGGCGTCGGGGTCCCCGAACCCCACGACCGCACCTGGTACTACGGCACCACCCGGGAGATCTTCGCCGCCGGCAAGGCCTCCCTCGACGCCGCGCTCCGGCCCGACCCGCACTTCCTCGGCCCGGAGGAGAAGGGCGTCACCGAGGCGCTGGCCTCACCCCGGAAGCCGTAGCGGACGGAGAGCATGGCACCGCGCCCGTAATCAGCGGTGCCGCCCCGCGTAACACGCCTGACCCACGCTGGTCCCATGTCCGAGGTCACCGCCGTACCCACCCACTGCCCCTACTGCGCCCTGCAGTGCGGCATGTCGCTCCGCCCCACGGGCGCTCCGGAGCTGCCCGCCGAGGTGGTCGACCGGACCGACTTCCCCGTCAACCGGGGTGCGCTGTGCGGCAAGGGCCGCACCGCCCCCGCCGTGCTCTCCTCCCGGGTCCGGCTCACCGAGCCCCTGGTCCGTTGCCCTGACTCGGGGGCCCTGGTGCCCGCGTCCTGGGAGGAGGCCCTCGCCGCCGTCGCCGACGGGCTGCGCCGGACCCGCGCCGACCACGGTCCCGATGCCGTGGGGGTCTTCGGCGGCGGCGGCCTCACCAACGAGAAGGCGTACACGCTGGGGAAGTTCGCCCGGCTGGTGCTCGGCACCTCGCAGATCGACTACAACGGGCGCTTCTGCATGTCGTCGGCGGCCGCCGCGCACGGCAGGGCGTTCGGGCTCGACCGGGGGCTGCCGTTCCCCCTGGAGGACATCCCGAAGACCGGCTGCGTGATCCTCGTCGGCTCCAACCTGGCCGAGACCATGCCGCCCGCCCTCCGCTACCTCACCGAGCTCAGGGAGAACGGCGGGAAGCTGATCGTCGTCGATCCGCGCCGCACCCGCACCGCCGAGCAGGCCGACCTCCACCTCGCCCCCCGCCCGGGCACCGACCTCGCGCTCGCCCTCGGCATGCTCCACCTCGTGGTGGCCGAGGGGCGCGTCGACGAGGAGTTCGTCGCGACCCGCACCTCCGGCTGGGAGGCCGCGCGCGCCGGGGCCATGTCCCACTGGCCCGAGCAGGTCGAACGCATCACGGGCGTGCCGCTGCCGCTGCTCCGGGAGGCCGTCGCGCTGTTCGGCGACGCCGCCACCGGCATGGTCCTGACCGCGCGCGGCCCCGAGCAGCAGTCCAAGGGCACCGACACCGTGGGCGCGTGGATCAACCTCTGCCTGGCCACCGGGAAGGCGGGCCGGCCCCTCAGCGGCTACGGCTGCCTCACCGGCCAGGGCAACGGCCAGGGCGGCCGCGAGCACGGCCAGAAGGCCGACCAGCTCCCCGGCTACCGCAAGCTCGACGACCCGGCCGCACGCGCGCACGTGGCCGGGGTCTGGGGCGTGCCCCCCGAGTCGCTGCCCGGTCCCGGGCGGAGCGCGTACGAGCTCCTCGACGCGCTCGGCGGCGACGTGAAGTCGCTGCTCCTCATGGGCTCCAACCCGGTCGTCTCCGCGCCCCGCGCCGCGCACGTCGAGGGGCGGCTGCGCTCGCTCGACTTCCTCGCCGTCGCCGACGTGGTGCTCTCCGAGACCGCCGCGCTCGCCGATGTCGTGCTGCCCGTCACCCAGTGGGCGGAGGAGACCGGCACCATGACCAACCTGGAGGGGCGGGTACTGCTCCGGCGGCGCGCCCTCACCCCGCCCGCGGGGGTACGGAGCGACCTGGAGGTGCTGCACGCGCTCGCCGGGCTCCTCGGCTGGGAGAAGGGTTTCCCCGCCGAACCGGAGGAGGTCTTCGACGAGCTGCGCCGGGCCTCGGCCGGCGGTCCTGCCGACTACTCGGGCATCAGCTACCGCCGGATCGAGGAGGAGCAGGGCGTGTTCTGGCCCTGCCCGGAGACCGCGGTGGGCGAGACCGAGCACGCGGGCACCCCGCGTCTCTTCCTCGACCGCTTCGCGACGCCCGACGGACGGGCCCGGTTCGTGCCGGTGGTGCACCGGGCCGCGGCCGAGGAGACGGACGCCGAGTATCCCGTCGTCCTCACCACGGGCCGGGTCGTGTCCCAGTACCAGTCGGGCGCGCAGACCCGGCGGGTCGACGAGCTGAACGCGGCGGCCCCCGGCCCCTTCGTGGAGCTCCATCCCCGGGTCGCCGAGCGGCTCGGGGTGGCCGAGGGCGAGCGGATCGCGGTGGTCTCGCGGCGCGGCCGGGCCGTCGCCCCGGCTCGGATCACCACGGCCATCCGGCCGGACACCGTCTTCATGCCGTTCCACTGGGCGGGCGAGGGCCGGGCCAACACCCTGGTGAACCCGGCGCTCGACCCGATCTCCCGGATGCCCGAGTTCAAGGTGTGCGCGGTCCGTCTGGAGCCGCTCTTCCCCGGGGACGCCACGACCGGTTGAACCAACCGCTCCCCCCGGGGACGCCACGACCGGTTGAACCAACCGCTCCCCCCGGGGACGCTACGGCCGGTTGAACCAGTCGCCGCTCTCGATGATCTCGCCGAGGGGCGCGTCCGGTGCCGCCAGGAACACCCATGCGGACACCCGCGCGTCGTCCCGTACCCGGACGACGTCCATGGCCACCCGCTCGTAGCCGACGGGCAGTTCCAGGCGGTCGAGCAGGCCGAACAGCTCGCCGTAGGCGTCGGGCGCGGGCGTGAGGAGGGTGCCGACCACCCGGCCGCCGTCCGCCGGGACGACGTACGGATAGCCGGGACCGTCGTGCAGGACCGCCCCGTGCAGCACGGCGTCCGCCTCGGTGCCGATCCGGCCGGCGAGGAACCGGTCGTGGTTGTACGCGCCCGGGCGCAGCGTCCCGTAGACGAAGAACGGCCGCTCTTCGGGGGCCGGGGCCTTGATCTCCCGGGCGGCGGCGGTCTCGCGCTCGACCCAGCGGGCGTACGCCTCGCCGGCCCGGGTCACCCGGGTGGCGAGGATCTCGGGCGTCGCGTAGTCGTGGGCGGCGAGGAGGTGCGCCTCCAGGGCGGGGTAGCGGGCCTCGGTGGTCTTGAACACCACCTCCCACTCCTCGGTGGTCTCGATCGCACCCCGCCAGTGGTAGACGGAGGTGACGGGCCCCGAGATCTGCGCGCAGGCGACCAGCCGGGCCTCGACGGCGCCACGCGCCAGGGCGTCGGCCTTGGCGCGTGCGTCGGTGGTGGTGCGGACGGTGACGATCACGTCTCCACCGTACGGGCGAACTGGGCCGCGTGCAGCCGGGCGTACGCTCCCCCGGCGGCGAGGAGTTCGTCGTGGCTGCCCTGCTCGGCGATCGAGCCGCCGTCCATCACCAGGATGGTGTCCGCGTCCCGGATCGTGGAGAGCCGGTGGGCGACGACGAAGCTGGTGCGGCCCGCCCGGAGGGAGGTCATCGCCTCCTGGACGAGGAGTTCGGTCCGGGTGTCGACGGAGCTGGTGGCCTCGTCGAGGACGAGGATGACGGGGTCGGAGAGGAAGGCGCGGGCCAGGGTGATCAGCTGCTTCTCGCCGGCGCTGAGGCCGCCGCCGTCCTCGTCGAGGACGGTGTCGTACCCGGCGGGCAGGGTGCGGACGAAGCGGTCCGCGTGCGCGGCCCTGGCGGCCTCGACGATCCGCTCGCGCGAGACCTCGCCGGGCACCCCGTACGCGATGTTGTCGGCGATGGTGCCGCCGAAGAGCCAGGTGTCCTGGAGGACCATGCCGATGCCGGAGCGCAGCTCCTCCCGGCTCATCGCCGCCGTGTCGACGCCGTCGAGGGTGATCCGGCCGCCGGTCACCTCGTGGAAGCGGAGAAGCAGGTTGACCAGGGTCGTCTTGCCCGCGCCGGTGGGTCCGACGATGGCGACGGTCCGGCCGGGCTCCACGGCGAGGGACAGGTCCTCGATGAGCGGCTTGCCCGGCTCGTAGCGGAAGGCGACCTTCTCGAAGGAGACCCGGCCGCGGAGCGTCTCCGGGCGCAGCGGCCGTGCCGGGTCCGGGTCCTCCTCCTCGGCGTCGAGGAGGTCGAAGACCCGCTCGGCGGAGGCCACTCCGGACTGGAGGAGGTTGGCCATGGCGGCGACCTGGGTGATGGGGCCGTTGAACTCGTACGAGTACTGGATGAAGGCCTGGACGTCGCCGACGGAGAGCGTGCCGCCGGCCACCCGCAGTCCGCCGACCACGGCGATGGCGACGTAGTTCAGATTGCCGACGAAGGTCAGGGCGGGCTGGATGAACCCGGACACGAACTGGGCGCGGAAGCTCGCCCGGTAGAGCTCGTCGCCCAGTTCGTCGAAGCGCCGGACTGCCTCGGCGCGCCGGCCGAAGGCGACGACCTCGGTGTGGCCGGTGATCATCTCCTCGACGTGGCTGCCGAGCCGGCCGGTGACCGCCCACTGCTTCACGAACTGCGGCTGGGCACGGCGGCCGACGAAGGCGGCGACGGCGACCGATACGGGCACGGTGGCGAGGGCGACGAGGGCGAGCACCGGGGAGATCCAGAACATCATCGCGAGGACGCCGACCAGGGTGAGGAGGGCGCGGCTCATCTGGCTCAGGGCCTGCTGGAGGGTCTGGGTGATGTTGTCGATGTCGTTGGTGGTGCGGGAGAGGACCTCGCCGCGCGACTGCCGGTCGAGGTAGCCGAGGGGCAGCTTCGCGAGCTTGTGCTGGGCCTGTTCGCGGAGGCGGTGGCCGGCCCGCTGGACGACGGTGGTGGCGATCCGCAGCTGGACCCAGGTGAAGAGGGACGAGCCGGCGACGACCACGACGGAGAGGGCGAGGACCCGGCCGACGGCCGCGAAGTCGACCCCGGCCGGGCCGGTGGCGCCGGTGACGACGAGGTCGGTGGCACGGCCGAGGAAGAGGGGGCCGAGGACGGAGAGGGAGACCGCCGTGGCACCGGCGAGGAACACGCCGAGGAGCCGGGTCCGGTCGGGGGCGAGGGTGCGGAGCAGCCGGAGGCCGGAAGCGCGGAAGGAGAGGGAGCGTTCGAGGGCGGGGGCGGGGAGGCCGGGGCCGCGCTGCGGGGAGGAGGGTCCGGTGCGGGCGGGGACGGCTCCGGTGGGAGTGTCCTTCGCTGCGCGGCTCGCCGTGGCTGTGCTCATGCGGCTTCCTCCTCGGTGAGCTGGGAGAGGACGATCTCCCGGTAGGTGGGGTTGTCCCGCATCAGGGACGTGTGGGTGCCGGTGCCGACGTTCCGGCCCCGGTCGAGGACGACGATCCGGTCGGCCTGCCGGATGGTGGAGACCCGCTGGGCGACGACGACGACGGTCGCGTCGGCGGTCTCCTCGCGCAGAGCGGCACGGAGCCGGGCGTCGGTCCGGGGGTCGAGGGCTGAGAAGGAGTCGTCGAAGAGGTAGAGGCGGGGGCGGGCGACGAGGACCCGGGCGATGGCGAGCCGCTGCCGCTGGCCGCCGGAGAAGTTGGTGCCACCCTGGGAGACGGGCGCGTCGAGGCCTTCGTCGAGCCCGCGGACGAAGTCGGTGGCCTGGGCGACCTCCAGGGCGTGCCAGAGCTCTTCGTCGGTCGCGTCGGGTTTGCCGTACCGGAGGTTGGTGGCGACGGTCCCGGAGAAGAGGTACGGCTTCTGGGGGACGAGTCCGACGGTCCTCGCCATCAGCTCGGGGTCGAGCCGGCGGACGTCGACGCCGTCGACGAGGACCTCGCCGCCGGTGGCGTCGAAGAGCCGGGGCACGAGCCCGAGGAGGGTCGACTTGCCGCTGCCGGTCGAGCCGATGATCGCGGTGGTCTCACCCGGACGGGCCTCGAGCCCGACGTCCTTGAGGACGGACTCCTCCGCACCCGGGTACCGGAACTCCGCGCCCTTGACCTCCAGGTGCCCCCGGCTGACCGGGGTCCGGACCGGATCGGCCGGCGGGACGACGGACGAGCGGGTGTCGAGCACCTCGCGGACGCGCTCGGCGCCCGCCTCGGCCCGGGGCATGTGCATGAGGAGGAAGAGGACCATCATCACGGACATCGAGGTCTGGAGCAGGTAGCCGAGGAAGGCGACGAGCCCGCCCGGCTGGAGGGCGCCGGATTCGATGCGGTGGGCTCCGACGTAGACGAGCGCGACGGTCGTCAGCTCCCAGACGATGAGCACGGTGGGGAACATCAGGGCCTGGAGCCGGCCGGCCCGGAGGCCGACGGAGCGGAGTTCGTCGTTGGCGGCGGCGAACCGTTCCCTCTCGTGCCGGTCGCGGACGAAGGCGCGGACCACCCGGACGCCGGTGATCTGCTCGCGCAGGATGCGGTTGGCACGGTCGATGCGGTCCTGCATGCCCTTGAAGAGCGGCCGCATCCGCAGCACGACGGTGCCGACGGCGCCGGTCATCACCGGCACGAAGAGGAACAGCACCAGGGCGAGCGGCACGTCCTGCCGCAGCGCCATGGCGATGCCGCCGAAGCAGAGGAGCGGCGCGGCGACCAGCATGGTCAGGACGAGGACGGTGAACGTCTGGATCTGCTGGACGTCGTTGGTCGTACGGGTGATGAGGGAGGCGGCGCCGAAGCGGCCCCGCTCCCGCGCGGAGAACTCCTGGACGCGGCGGAAGACTTCGGAGCGCAGGTCGCGGGCGACGCCCATGGCGATCCGGGCGCCGGTGTAGGTGGCTGCGGCCGCGGCCGCGGCCTGGAGGAGGGTGACGGCGACCATCGTGGCGCCGCCGCCGAGGACGCGGTCGGTGTCGCCGCGCAGGACGCCCTGGTCGATGACGCCGGCGTTGAGGGTGGGCAGGGCGAGAGAGGCGAGGGACTGGACGAGCTGGAGGGCGACGAGGAGGGCGAGGAGGGTCCGGTACGGCCTGAGGCGGGGCGCGAGGAGTCGCAGCAGCATCATGACGGACCCTCACGCGCCGTACGGGCGGGCGGACTTGGCGTCCTTGAGGGCGCGTCCCCACCAGCCGAGCTGGTCGAGGAGCGCCTTGGCTGCGCCCTCCGCCGCGGCGGGGTCCTTGTGCCGTCCGTCCTCGTCGAACAGCCCGTGGGCGTTGTGGAAGGAGACGGTGTCGCGCACGGTGACCGCGTGCATCTCGGCGTACACCTGCCGGAGCTGCTCGACGGCCCGCAGGCCGCCGGACATTCCGCCGTAGGAGACGAAGCCGACGGGCTTGGCCTGCCATTCGGTGTAGTGCCGGTCGATCAGGTTCTTGAGGGCGGCGGGGAAGGAGTGGTTGTACTCGGGGGTGATGACGACGTACGCGTCGGCGTCCTCCAGCACCGGTGTGACCTTGGCCAGTTCGGCGCGGACCGCCGGGGACGGGTCGTACGAGAGGGAGGTGGGGAGGTCGACCTCGGCGAGGTCGACGACGGTGACGGTGAAGTCCTCGCGCTCGGCGAGGCGGGAGCGGAACCAGTCGGTGACGACGGGGGCGAAGCGGCCTTCGCGGTCGCTGGCGATGACGAGGGCGAGGGTGAGGGGGGCCGGGGCGTCCTGCGAAGCGGCGGGAGTCGTGGAGGAGGCGGGGGAAACGGTGGCCGTGGTGGCGTTCGCGATGTCCATGCCGATGATCGTGGTACCTCAAGTTTGGTTGAGGTCAAGCGGCGATCCGAAGCTCTTCCCCAAGGCCGTTTCCCCGGACGTACGGTGAGTGCATGACGACTCCGCCCCCGCACATCGAGATCGACGGCGCCCCCGCGACCGACCCCGGGCTGCTCGCCGCCCTCATGACCGGCTTCGGGCACTTCACGGCGATGCAGGTACGGGACGGGCGCGTGAAGGGCCTCGACCTGCACCTCGCCCGCCTCGACCGCGCGAACCGCGAGCTCTTCGGCCGGGAGCTGGACGGCAAGCACGTCCGCGCCCTGATCACCGGCGCACTGGAGACCTCCGGGCAGCGGAACGCCTCCGTGCGCGTCTACGTGTACCCGGACGTCCGGATCGCGGTGACCGTCGCCGCCCCCGCCCCGGACGGCCTCGGCGCCCCGCAGCGCCTGACGACCGCCGAGTACTGGCGGCCCGCGCCGCACATCAAGCACCTGGGCGGCTTCGGCCAGAGCTACCACCGTGAGGCGGCCCAGCGGGCCGGCTACGACGAGGCCGTACTGACCTCCCCGTACGGCGAGATCGCCGAGGGAGCCGTCACCAACATCGCCTTCTGGGACGGGACTTCCCTGGTCTGGCCGTCGGCGCCGTGCCTCGAAGGCATCACCATGGCCCTCCTGGAACCCCGTCTGCCCTCGGTCCGGCGCCCGGTCACCCTGGCCGACCTCTCCGGCTACCGGGCCGCACTCGTCACCAACTCCCGTTCCATCGCGGCCGTGACGGCGATCGACGAGGTGGCGTTCGCGGTGGACGAGGAGCTGATGGAGCGGGTGTACTCGGTGTACGACTCGGTGGAGTGGGACGAGTTGTAGAGCGACACGGGACCGACGCGGGGGGGGAGTCATCGGGATGGTCACGCGATACGTCGTCGCGCCGCACGGCCGGCGCCGTGCCCACCGCGACATCACGTCGGCGCTCCGGGCGGCGGGCGCGCGGGGCCGGCCGGCCCTGATCGAGATCGCGCCCGGCCGGTACGAGGAGGCCCTCACCGTCCGCGGCGACGTACAGCTGGTGGCGGCCGAGGGACCCGGTTCCGTCGTGGTCGGCCTGCCCCGGAACACCGTCCTGGACGCCTCCGGATCGGTCCGGGTGCACGGCCTCACGCTGGTCGGCCGCGAGGCGGACACCGTCGCCTGCCACGCGGGCACGCTCACTTTCGAGCACACCGAGATCCGTGCCCACAGCGGCATCGCCGTGCACGCGCGACCGCACTCCACGGTCACCCTCCGGGACAGCCTGGTCGCCCACGGCCGGACGCTCTTCACCGGAGGTGCGGGGCTGGTCGAGCGCTGCCGGTTCACCGACGCCGCCGACAACGCGATCGCCGTGATCGAGGGCGCTCACGTCACGGTCCGCGACAGCCGGATCGAGGGCAGCAGGATCCACGGGCTGCGCGTCAGCGACGCGCACGCCGAGGTCACCGGCTGCGAGCTGACCGGCACCGGCAAGGCGGCCCTCATGGCGGACACCCGGGCGCGGCTCGTCGTGGCGGACTGCGCGATCACGTCCGTGCACGGCGAGGGGATCATGTTCACCGAGCAGTCCCGGGGTTCCGTCGACCGTACGAGGGTCACCGGCGCCCGGCACGGGATCGGCGCGGCCGGCGGCGCCGACCCGGTGGTGCGCGGCTGTGTCCTCGCCGACTGCCACGACACCGGCATCAACGTGCAGACGGACGCCCGGGGCCGGTTCGAGGACTGCCAGGTGCTCGGCTCCGGCAACATCGCGGTCTTTTCGACCAGGGGCGGCGCACCGGAGGTGCACGGCTGCCGGATCTCCGGGGGCAACGTCGGGATCGCGGTCACCGAGAGCTCCCGTGGCCGCTTCACCGGCATCTCGGTCGAGGACCTGACGAACACCGCGCTACGGGTCTTCGACGACTCCGGGGCCACGTTCGCGCACGTACGGGTGGACCGTTGCCAGGCCGGCCTGGAGGCCCGGGGCAACGGGGGCACCACGGCCGAGGTCACGGACGCGGTGTTCCGCGACTGCGAGACGGCAGCCGTGGCCATCGGCGGCCAGTCCCGCGTCATGCTCAGGAACGTGACGGCGGAGCACGGCATTCTCGGCTTCGGCGTCTCCGACGAGGCCCAGTTGCGGGTGACCGACAGCACCGCCACGGCGGTGAGCAGCGCCGGAGCCGGCGCCCTCGGCAGTGGACGGCTCATCGCACGCAACCTCACCGTGAACGGCTCGGGGGCGCTCGGCGTCTACGGGACGGGCTCCGCGTACCTCGACATCACGGGGAGCGAGTTCACCGACTGCGCGAACGCCGGCGCGAGTTTCGAGGCGGAGGCCGGCGGGCAGCTGGTGGACTGCGCGGTGAACGGCACCCGCGGGGTGGCCGTCGTCGGCAACGGCCGGGTCGAGACGGTCCGGCTGCGGACCTCGCTCAAGATCCTCCGGCACGCGGAGAAACCGACCGCGCCGCCGCAGCAGATCATCAACATCTTCAACGGGGCGGTCTTCACCGGACCGGTCCGGGACACCCTGGTGGCCTGGGGCAACGAGCACGTCACCCAGCACCAGCAGCGGACGGAAGGGGACGGTTCCCGCTCATGAACGACCGACCGGACGAGAACGGCGCACCGTTGAACGGCGCACCCGAGAACGGCGCACCTCAGGTCAACCACTACAACGGACCGGTGTTCCACGGCACCGTCTCGCAGGGCCAGTTCGCCTGGGACAACGGGACCGTCACCCAGAACCAGCAGAACAACGGCACGGCAGGCACGGTCGCACCGGGGTACGAGGCACTCGCCGAGCGGATCGCCGAGCTCCTCCGGCAGCTCCCCGAAGCCGGGCTCTCCGAGCAGGACCGGCAGGACACCCGGGAGGCGGCCGAGGAGGTCCTGGCGGTGATCAGCCAGGACGAGCCGGTCGAGGAGGGCAGGGTGCGCCGAGCGCTCACGACGCTCCGGGGCGCGCTCGCCCCGGTGGCCACCGGCATCGCGGCCGGCGCGACGGTGGGCGCGCAGGAGTGGGCGCTGGCGGCGATCAGCGGCCTCACGGGGGCCTGACAGGGTCTGGCGGGCGCGCAGGGCGGAGCGGGCCCGCCCGACGGGGGCACCTGATCACCCGTTCGGCACGAGGCATCGACTGACACAACGAAACCCGCCCTGACCTGCGTAAACACAGAAAATCCAGGCGACACACCGTATCGGACGGCTCAATCCTGATGCCTCATCAGGAGGCGCGGCGCGCGCGGCGGCTCTTATCTCGGTCACAGAAGGCCGTTCCGGGAAGTCCCTCCCGGGAGGACCGCCCCGCTCGACCGCTCGCGCGCCCCGGAGGCCCCCCATGCGCACCATTGTCCGCCTGTTCACCGGTACCGCGCTGACGGTCGCCGCGATCGGAGCCCTCGCCGTCCCCTCGGCATTCGCCGGCGACTCCGAGTGGCTCGAAATCTTCCCTTCCGAGGCCGAACCCGGCACCAGCGTCACGGTGAACACCCTCGCCTGCGGCAAGCACGGCCGGGGCGTCGGGGACGCGAACTCGCTCGGCGCGGGCGAGTTCCAGCTGCGCCCGAGCACGCACAAGGACGTCGTGGTCGGCCAGTTCCACGTACCGGAGCACGCCAAGGCCGGTACGTACGGCATCAGTGTGGCCTGCGACAACGGCAAGACGGCCCGGGGCGACCTGACCGTCAAGCACCGTCGTCCCAGCGGCCACGTACAGACCGGTGTCGGGGGCAGCGTCGGCCCCGACACCGCCCAGGTCACGGCAGGCGCGGCGGTGCTGGCCGCAGCTGCCGTGGGCGGGGTCTGGCTCCTGCGCCGCCGGGCGAGCGGCGCGCAGGGCCACTG
Source organism: Streptomyces sp. NPDC029956 (assembly GCF_055574655.1). Taxonomy (NCBI): domain Bacteria; kingdom Bacillati; phylum Actinomycetota; class Actinomycetes; order Kitasatosporales; family Streptomycetaceae; genus Streptomyces; species Streptomyces sp. NPDC029956. The sequence continues at coordinate 45,351 of NZ_JBVHZJ010000022.1, forward strand.
AGACCATCCGCCTGTCCTGCCCCCGCCGGAGCGCCCGATCACGGCCCGGCGGGGGCAGGGCCACACCCCAGGGAGCCCAGGTGGGCAACAGGAGCAAGGGCTGGGGCATAGCCGTGGCCGCCTGCGTCGGGCTCTGGCTCGTCCAGAACGGCTCTGAGCAGGTCACCCCGCCCGTACCGTCGGCTGCCCAGGCCTTCGCCGCCGGGCCGAGCGTGCACACCGACGCCGCTGCCGACCCGCTGCCGCCCTCGGCGCCGGTCCGGCTGCGCATCCCCGAGACCGACGTGGACACCCCGATGATGCGGCTCGGCCTGGCCTCGGACGGTTCGCTCGACGTGCCGCCCGCCGGGAACCGGAACATGGCCGGCTGGTACGAGAACGGCACCCCGCCCGGCGCCAAGGGCACGGCGATCGTCGCCGGCCATGTCGACAACGCCGAGGGACCCGCGGTCTTCTACACGCTCGGCGCCCTGAAGAAGGGCCACCGGATCGAGGTGGACCGGCAGGACGGGCGGACCGCGGTGTTCACGGTCGACGCGGTCGAGGTCTACGAGAACAAGGACTTCCCGGACCGGAAGGTGTACGACGAGGCGAACCGCGCGGAGATCCGGGTGATCACCTGCGGCGGCGGCTTCTCGAAGAAGAACGGCTACCAGGGGAACGTGGTCGCCTACGGCCACCTCATCGGGGTGCGACAGCCGGCCCCGTGACGGGTCCGGGGGCCGGTCCGGTGAAGGTCAGGCCCACTGGTCGAAGGCGAGCTTCGCGACCAGCGAGAGCACCACCACGAGCAGCACCCCGCGCACGAACTCGGCCCCCTTGCTGAGCGCCATCCGCGCCCCGACCGTCCCGCCGATCAGGTTGAAGACCGCCATGACGCCTGCCAGCTGCCAGTACACGCTGCCCTGGTACGCGAACATCGCGAGCGCGCCCGCGTTGGTGCAGACGTTGACGATCTTCGCGGTCGCCGAGGCGGTCACCAGGTCGAGGTGGAGGACGGCGGTCAGCGCGAGCACCAGGAAGGTGCCGGTGCCGGGACCGAACAGGCCGTCGTAGAAGCCGATCCCGCCGCCGACCACGACGATCGCGGTGACGATCCGGGCCCGGGTCAGCGGCGCCCGGTCCTCCCCCGCGGCCTTGGCGCCGAACGACGGCCGCAGCATCACGAAGGCCGCCACCGCGAGCAGCACGACCATGATCACCGGGCGCAGGACGTCGCTGCTGATGCCCGCCGCGAAGAAGGCGCCGGCCATGGAGCCCGTGAGCGCGGCGAGCCCGATGCGCACCGCCGTCCAGACCTGCACGGGCGCCTTGCGGACATAGGTGATCGCGGCCCCGGTGGTGCCGACGATCGCGACGGCCTTGTTGGTGCCGAGGATGTGGGCGGCCTGGACGTTCGGCAGTCCGAGGAGCAGGGCGGGCAGCAGGAGCAGCCCGCCGCCGCCGACCACCGCGTCGATCCAGCCCGCCACGAGCGCGGCGAGGCACAGCAGGACAAGGGTGGTCAGCGAGATCTCGGGCATGCCCGTGAGCCTAGGGAGCAGATCGTTGCCCCGTCCATCAATCTCTGGAGAGTTGAGCTACGTCTGAGCTTGCGGCGCCCGGGCCCCGGTCGGGGGCCGGTGGCGCGGCCGGGGAGACGGAGGCCGTGAGGAGGGTCGCGGCGAGCGCACCGGCGCCGACGAGGGCGGCGGCGAGCCGACGCCGGGCCTGCTCGACGGACTGGGCGCGCGGGACGCGGGGGGCACCGTGTCTAGGCATGATCGAAGTCCTCGCTGTGGATGCGGGAGGCCGGTACCCCGGCCCGGATCAGGTTGGCGGTGGCGGCGCGGGCCATGGCGGGCGGCCCGCAGAGGTAGACGTCGTGGGCGGTGAGGTCCGGCACCAGGTGGCGCAGGGCGCGCGGCGCGAGCGGGTCGAAGGAGTCGTCGGAGCGGCCGAGGAGGAAGTGGAGGGCGGCCTGCCGTTCGTGGGCGATGGCCTCCAGCTCCTCGCGCAGGACGAGACCGGCCTCGTTCGAGGCCCGGTAGAGCAGGGTCACGTCGCCGGGCCCGCCGGGCAGCGTCTCGAACAGGGCGCGCAGCGGGGTGATGCCGACGCCGCCCGCGAGCAGCAGCACCTTGCGGCGGGTGCGGCGGTGGGCGGTGAGCGCGCCGAAGGGGCCGGAGGCGAGGACGCGGACGCCGGGGCGGAGCCGGCGGATGCGGCGGGTGTGGTCGCCGAGCGCTTTGACGGTGATCCGCAGGGTGTCGTCGCGGACGGGCGCGGAGAGGGAGAAGGGCAGGGCGGTCGCCCACAGCCCGCGCCGCAGGAAGCGCCAGCGGAAGAACTGGCCGGGTTCGGCGCGGAGTCGGGCCACTCCCCTGCCGCGGACGAGCACCGAGACGACGCCCGGGCCCTCGTCGCGGACCTCGACGACCCGCAGCTCGTGGCGGAGGGCTGCGCGGACGGGGACGACGAGCCGGTACCAGAGGAGGAGGACGGCGACGGTGCCGTGGGCCATCGACCAGAGCCAGCGGACGAGGAGGCTGTCGGCGATGTCGGGTCCGGCGAGCTGGTGGACGAAGCCGAGGGCGGCGGCGAGCAGCCCGCCGAGGTGGACGGCGCGCCAGACCTCGTGCCGGACGCGGCGCCGTACGGCGCGGGCGGAGGTGACACCGACGGCGACGAAGAGGGCGGTGCCTGCGGTGGCGGCGGCGATCGCCCCGTACGCCAGGAGGTCCCCGGTGGCGGTGACGAGGTCGGTACGGGTGTGCACGGCGTAACCGCAGAGCGCGAGGAGCGCGTGGGCGCCGATCAGGCCGAGGACGTACCGGCCGCCGAGGGCGTGCCAGCGGGCGAGCCGGTCGGCGCCCACGCCGTGCTCGACGGCCGGGACGCGGGCCATGAGCAGCAGCAGGACGAGGACGCCGTACCCGGCGAGCAGGCCGGTGAGGTGCGCGCCGGACGCGAAGAGGGCGTCGAGGCGGGCGGAGGGCCGGGCCTGGACGCCCCAGAGCAGGGCGACGGCCCCGGCGCCACCGAGGATCCCGGTCCGCAGGCGCTCGGGGGCGAGCCGCAGGGCGGGCAGGGGCGGGGCGGGCCTCGGCGGCGCAGGCCTCGGCGGGACGGGTGTCGGCGGCGCGGGGGCCGGTTCGGGGCGGAGGGATACATAGAGAGGATGGCTGGCCTCGGTGGTCACATCCGGCACAGTAGGTCCGCCCGTATACGGGAATCCGCAGCTCAGCTCGCTCCCACCGATCCTTAAGACTGGCTTGAGCCGAGCCTGACCACGGGTTAACTCTGACGGCCGTCCCGCCCGGCCTCACAGCGGACGGGGCCGGGGACGGAGATCAGCGTTCCGTACGGGAAACAGTCGGGATGCCGTCGGGTAACACCGGCCGCGCACGCTTCCCGGTATGAGTACACGGATCGTGGTGGTCGGGGGCGGAACGGCGGGCGCCCGGCTCGCCCAGCGCCTGCCCGTCACCCTCCTCGGCGAGGAGTCGCACGCCCCGTACAACCGGGTGCTGCTCGCCGACGTCCTCGCCGGGCGGTACGCCCCCGAGGTCATCGCCCTGCCCGGGACCCGCGAGCCGGTACGGCTCGGGGTGCGGGCGGTGCGGATCGACCGGGCGGCGCGGACGGTGGAGTGCGCGGACGGCTCGCTCGTCGGCTACGACCGGCTGGTCCTGGCCACGGGCTCCAACCCGGTGCTCCCCCCGCTGCGCGGACTGCGCGGCCCGGGCGGGGCGGGGCTGCCGGAGGGCGTCCACGCCTTCCGTACGCTCGACGACTGCCTGGCGCTGCGCGACCGGGTACGGCCCGGGGCGCGGGCGGTGGTCATCGGCGGCGGCCTCCTCGGGGTCTCGGCGGCACGGGCCCTGGCCGCGCTGGGTGCGGAGGTGGTGCTCACCCAGCAGGGCGAGCGCCTGATGGAGCGCCAGCTGGACGCGGCCGCGTCGGACCTGCTGCACGAGCACGTCGAGTCCCTCGGCGTCGAGGTGCACACCGAGTGCCGGGTGAGCGGTCTGCGGCAGCGGGACGGCGAGGTCACGGCGGTCGAACTGGCCGACGGCTTCGTCCTCGACGCGCAGGTCGTGGTCCTGGCGTGCGGGGTCCGCCCGAGGGTGGCCCTGGCGAGGGAGGCGGGCCTCGCGGTGTCCACGGGCATCGTGGTCGACGACTCCCTGCGCACATCGGATCCGTCCATCCACGCGATCGGCGACTGCGCGGAACACGCGGGCCACGTCTACGGCCTGGCGGGCCCCGCGCTGGAACAGGCGGACGCGCTGGCGGACCTGCTGCTGGCGGAATCGACGGCGCCCGCGGCCCCGCTCCGCGCGGCCACCCCGGCTCCGTCCTCCAGGGCGGGACGGACGGGCACCACGGGGCTGGGGTCCGGGGCGCCGGCCGTCGCACCCACCGCGGGGCGGTACACCGGCACCCGCGCCCTCACCCGCCTCACCCTCGGCGGCGCCGAACCCCTCGACCTCGCCGCCTTCGGCGAGACCACCGCTCTCCCCGGCGACGACGTCGTCCAGCTCACCGATGCCACCCGCCGCGCCTACCGCAAGGTCGTCGTCCGCGGAGACCGTCTCGTCGGTGGCGTCCTCCTCGGCGATCTGGCCGCCGTCGGCACGCTCGCCCGGGCCTGGGAGGGCGACGAAGCCCTGCCCGACGAGGCCCCCCTGCTGCACCTGCTCACCCACGACGGAGGCTCCTCATGACCACCCCCACCATCGTCCTGGTCGGCCACGGAATGGTCGGCCAGCGGTTCCTGGAGTCGCTCGCCGACCGCGGTGTCACCGAGCGGGCCAGGATCGTCGTCCTCTGCGAGGAGCCGCGCCCCGCCTACGACCGCGTCCAGCTGACCTCGTACTTCTCCGGCAAGACCCCGGACGACCTCTCGATGGTCGAGGCGGGCTTCATGGAGAAGCACGGCATCGAGCTGTACGTGGGCGATCCGGCGGAGTCCGTGGACCGGGAGGCCCGTACGGTCACCGCCCGCTCCGGGCAGGTCTTCGCGTACGACTCGCTCGTCCTCGCCACCGGCTCGTACCCCTTCGTCCCGCCGGTGCCCGGCAAGGACGCCCGCGGCTGTTTCGTCTACCGGACGATCGAGGACCTGCTCGCCATCGAGGAGTACGCGAAGACCGCGACGACCGGCGCGGTCGTCGGCGGCGGCCTGCTCGGTCTGGAGGCGGCCGGCGCGCTCAAGGGCCTCGGACTCGACACCCACGTCGTGGAGTTCGCGCCGCGGCTGATGCCGGTGCAGGTCGACGAGGGCGGCGGCGCCGCGCTGCTGCGCACGATCGAGCGGATGGGGCTGACCGTCCACACGGGGACGGGCACGCAGGAGGTCGTGACGGCGGACGGCTCGGTCACGGGCATGAAGCTGTCGGACGGCTCCGAAGTGGCCACGGACATGGTCGTGTTCTCGGCCGGTGTACGGCCCCGGGACCAGCTGGCCCGCGACTGCGGACTGACCGTCGGGGAGCGCGGCGGCATCGCGGTCGACGAGCAGTGCCGCACCTCCGACCCGGCGGTCTTCGCGATCGGCGAGTGCGCGCTCGCCTCCGACGGGCGGGTGTACGGCCTGGTCGCGCCGGGCTACGAGATGGCGCAGACGGTGGCCGCGACCCTGGCGGAGGAGGCGGGCGAGGGCGACGGCTTCACCGGCGCCGACATGTCGACGAAGCTGAAGCTGCTCGGCGTGGACGTCGCGTCCTTCGGCGACGCGCACGGCACGACCGAGGGCTGCCTCGACGTCGTGTACTCCGACTCCCGCTCGGGCGTCTACAAGAAGCTGGTCGTGAGCGGCGACGGCGTCCTCCTCGGCGGTGTCCTGGTCGGCGACGCCGAGCAGTACGGTCTGCTCCGCCCGCTCACCGGCACCGTGCCGCCGGTCTCCGCCGAGCAGCTGGTCCTTCCGGCGGGCGCGGGCGCACCGGTGGCGCTGGGGCCCTCGGCGCTGCCGGACGACGCGGTGATCTGCTCCTGCCACAACGTGACGAAGCACGCGATCGGCGAGTGCTCCTCGCTCGCCGAGGTGAAGAAGTGCACCAAGGCCGGTACGGGCTGCGGCAGTTGCGTGAAGGTCATCGAGAAGCTGCTGCCGGCGCCGACCGACAAGGGCTTGTGCGGCTGCTTCTCGTACACCCGGAGCGAGCTGTATGAGATCGCCCGCGCCCTGCGGGTGACCTCCTTCGCCGCCCTGCTCGACTCGCACGGGCGGGAGGAGTCGCGCGGCGGCGAGGGCTGCGAGGTCTGCAAGCCGACCGTCGGCTCGATCCTCGCCAGCCTCAACAACGGCTACATCCTGGACGGCGAGCAGGCATCCCTCCAGGACACCAACGACCACTTCCTCGCCAACATGCAGCGCAACGGCTCGTATTCGGTCGTGCCGCGCATCCCCGGCGGTGAGATCACCCCGGACAAGCTGATCGTGATCGGCGAGGTGGCCCGCGACTTCGGCCTCTACACGAAGATCACCGGCGGCCAGCGGATCGACCTCTTCGGCGCCCGGGTGGACCAGCTCCCGTCGATCTGGACCCGGCTGGTGGACGCGGGCTTCGAGTCGGGGCACGCGTACGGCAAGGCGCTGCGGACGATCAAGTCCTGCGTGGGGCAGACCTGGTGCCGGTACGGCGTCCAGGACTCGGTGAAGATGGCGATCCAGCTGGAGCTGCGCTACCGGGGCCTGCGCGCCCCGCACAAGCTCAAGTCGGCGGTCTCCGGCTGCGCCCGCGAGTGCGCCGAGGCGCAGTCGAAGGACTTCGGGATCATCGCGACGGCCAACGGCTGGAACCTCTACGTCGGAGGGAACGGCGGCGCGACCCCGCGCCACGCGGACCTGCTCGCCCAGGACCTCTCCGACGCCGAACTGGTGCGCCTGATCGACCGGTTCCTGATGTTCTACATCCGGACGGCGGACCGCCTGGAGCGGACGTCGACCTGGCTGGAGCGCCTGGAGGGCGGGCTCGACCACCTCAAGGACGTGGTGGTGCACGACTCGCTCGGGCTCTGCGACGAGCTGGAGGCGCTGATGGCGGCGCACGTCGCCGACTACCAGGACGAGTGGGCGCAGACCCTGGACGACCCGGAGCGGCTGCGGCGCTTCGTCTCCTTCGTGAACGCGCCGGAGGCACCGGACCCCTCGGTCCGCTTCGTCCCGGAGCGCGACCAGATCAAGCCGGATCTCACGTTCCTGACGCTCGGCAGGACGAACAGCACGCTGGAAGGGGCTTCCTCCCGATGACGACCCTCACGACGCTCACCACGACGACGCTCGAGATCTCCCCCGACCCCGACTCCTGGGTGACGGTCTGCGAGGAGGCCCGGCTGACCCCGGGCCGGGGCGTGGCCGCGCTGCTGCCGGACGGCCGGCAGGCGGCGGTCTTCCGGGACCGGTCGGGCCGGACGTACGCGATCGACAACCGCGACCCGTTCACGGGGGCGCAGGTGCTCTCCCGCGGGCTCGTCGGCTCGGCGGACGGGCGGCCGTTCGTGGCCTCTCCGCTCCTGAAGCAGCGCTTCGACCTGGAGACGGGGCGGTGCCTGGACGACGACGAGGTCACGGTGGCGGTGTATCCGGTGCGAGCGAAGTAACTTGACCGATCGTTCCAGATAGTCGTACGGTCCTCTTGTGGCCAGGAGCAAGGAATTCGACCCCGACGCCGCGCTCCAGGCCGCACTCGAGCTGTTCTGGGCGCGCGGCTACGAGGCGACGACGATGTCGGACCTCGTGGAGCACCTCGGCGTCGGCCGGGCCAGCATCTACGCCACCTTCGGGAACAAGCACGCGCTGTACCTGAAGGCGATGGACCGCTACCTGGAGACCCGCGATCCGCTGATCGTCGAGGAGCTGTCCTCGCCGGGCCCGGCCCTGCCGGCCGTCCGGGCGCTCGTCCGCCGCTTCGCCGCCGAGGCGTCGGCCGACGACGAGCGGCGGAACGGCTGTTTCGTCACCAACTCGGCAGCGGAACTGGGTCCGCACGACACCGCGGTGGCCCGCCGGGTCGAGCTCAGCTGGGAGCAGATCGAGACGCTGCTGTACGGGGCGCTCACCCGGGCCCGGGCCGGGGGCGAGCTCCCGGGCGACCGGGACCCGCGCGCCCTGGCGCGCATGCTCCTGGTGCTGCTCCAGGGGATCCGGGTGGTCGGCAAGGCGTCGAGCGACCCGGCCAGGGTCCGGGACGCGGCAGAACAGGCGTTGGGCCTGCTGGACTGAGCCGGCCGGACCGAAGGAAAGGGCGCCCACGGGGGGCGCCCTTTCTCAGGCGCTTATTTTGGAATGTACGGTCAAGTACAGGGGGATGGAATGTCATCGACGAAGGTGCGGGAACCCGACGGGGTCACCGGCGGCGGACGCCGCACCCGCGGAGGCCGCGCACCCGGGAGCCGTACCCGCGGAGGCCCCGCGCCGGGGAGCCGTACCCGCGGAGGCTTCGCCCTCCTCGCGGCCGTGCAGATGACCCTCATCTTCACGCTCGCCTCCCTGGCCGTACCCCTCCCCCGCATCGGCGCCGAATTCCACCTCGAACGCGCCCAGTTGATCCTGCTCAGCGCCGCCTACGGCCTGACCTTCGCCGGCCTGCTGCTCTTCGGCGGGCGGCTCGCCGACCACTTCGGCGGGCGCCGGATCCTCACCGCGGGACTGCTGGTCTTCGGCGCGGCCTCCGCCCTCGCACCGCTCACCCCCGGGTACGAGGCGCTGCTCGCCGCCCGGTTCGGGCAGGGCGTCGGCGCGGCGCTCGTCGCCCCGGCGGCGATGGCGGTGCTCCGGTCCCTGTTCCCCGAACCGGCCGCGTACGGAAGGGCGATGGCCTCCTGGGGCGGGCTCTCCGTGCTGGGCGCGACCGCGGGGAACCTGCTCTCGGGGGTCATCGCGGCGGCCACGTCCTGGCGCGGCACGTTCGCGGTCCCGGTGGCGGTGACCGTCGCGGCCCTCCTCCTGGCGCCGCGCGCACTGCCCGGGACGGCGCCCGGGACCGTACCCCGGCCCGGCCGCCCCCCGAACCACCGGTCCCTCGACCTCCCCGGCGCCCTGCTCGCCACCGCCGGGATCACCCTCGCCAGCTTCGGGCTCGTCCTCACCGACGCCCACGCGTGGGGCTCCGCCCCGGTCCTGGTCCCTCTCCTGTCCGGGCTGGTCCTCCTGGCGGCCTTCGGGGCGGTCGAGCGGCGCACCGCCGACCCGCTGCTGCCCCCGGACTTCCTGCGCGACGGCCGCCGGAGTCTGGGCCTGGCGGCGATCGGTCTCACGGCAGCCGGCACGGCCACCGTCTTCATCCTGCTCTCCCTCTCCTTCCAGCAGCAGCGCGGCTGGGACGAGCTGCGGACCTCCGCCGCCTTCGTGCCCTTCGCGGTCGCCCTGCTGGGCTCGGGACGGCTGGCGGGCCCGCTGATCGGGCGGTACGGCCCCGGCCGGGTGACCGCGACCGGGCTCGGTACGGCGGCGGCCGGGCTCGGGCTGCTCGCCGCGACCGGTTTCGACACCTCGGTGCCGTACGCGTACGGGCTGCTCCCCGGCCTGCTCCTGCTGCCCGCCGGCGGCGCCCTGTCCTTCTCGGCCGCCGCGGTACTGGCCACCGAGGGCGTCCCCGCGCACCGGGCGGGCCTCGCGGGCGGCGTCCTGAACACGGCGATGGAGCTCGGCCCGACCGTGCTCTTCGCCGCACTGCTCACCCTCGGCGGGGACGCGGTGTCGCTGGCGGCGGCCGCCGTCCTCTTCACCGCCCTCGCCGTCACCACGATCCGCGTCAAGTAACACGCACTCACACGGGAGTCGACTCACATGAACGCACGCTTCACCGACCGCGTCGTCCTCGTCACCGGGGCCGGTTCCGGTCTCGGCCGGGCCATCGCGCTCGCCTTCGCCGCCGAGGGCGCGAAGGTCGTCGTCGCAGGCCGCACCGCCGCGCCGCTGGAGGGGACGGTCGGCCTGATCGAGGCCGCCGGGGGCACCGCCGCCGCCGTCACGGCCGATGTGGCCGACGCCGGATCCGTACGGGAGCTGGTCCGGCGCACGGTCGAGGTCTACGGCGGTCTCGACGTGGCCGTGAACAACGCGGGGGTCTTCCGGGGCGGCCACAGCGCCGCCGACTTCCCCCTGGACGACTGGCGGACACTGCTCGACATCAACGTCACCGGGGTGCTGCACGCCCTGCAGGCCGAGGTGACGCACATGCGGGCGCACGGGGGCGGGGCGATCGTGAACATCGCGTCGAACCTGGGCCCGCACATCCGGATCCCCGGGGTCTTCGGCTACCAGGTCTCGAAGGCCGCCGTGTCGGCGCTGACCAGGGCCGCGGCCCTGGACCACATCGCCGACGGGGTCCGGATCAACGCGGTCAGCCCCGGCGCCTCGGAGTCCACGATGTCGCTGCGGCCGGGCGAGACCGAGGCCGAGCGGGAGGTCCGGATGAAGCAGGAGTCTCCGCTGGGCCGGATCTCCTCGGCCGCGGAGGTCGCGGCGGCCGTGCTGTACCTCGCGTCGGACGCGGCCGGCTCCGCCGTCGGCACGGACCTGGTGATCGACGGCGGCGTCTCCGCCTGACGACAGGACCTAGCCCTGGGCGGCCGCCGGGTCCATCCAGAAGACCTCCCAGTGGTGGCCGTCCAGGTCCGTGAAGGAGCGGCCGTACATGAAGCCCATGTCCATCGCCTCCTTCGCGGGCGTGCCGCCGGCGGCGAGGGCGGCGTCGGCGAGCTCGTCGCACTTCTCGCGGCTCTCGGCGCTGAGGGTGACCAGGACCTCGGTGGCCTTGGTGGCGTCGGAGATCTCCTTGCCGGGGGCCATGAAGGACTTGAACTTGCCCTCTTCGAGGAGCATCGCGAAGATCGTGTCGCTGAAGACCACACAGGCGGTCGACTCGTCGCTGAACTGCGGGTTGTGGGAGAAGCCGAGCTTCTCGAAGAAGGCCCTGCTGGCGTCGACACTCTTGACGGGCAGGTTCACGAAGATCATCTGCGGGGCCATGATGCGCTCTCTCTTCCCTTGCGTTCGCTCCGGTCGCTTCGGCCGCTCCGGCGCTTTCAAGAGGTAGGACGGGCGTCCCGCCCGTAACTCATCGCTCTCCCGAGGATCTTTTTCGCTCAGGCCGCGGAGCGCAGCTCAAGGGCCGCCAACGGTACGAACCCGCCGCCCGTGCCCTCCGTCCCGGCCCCCGGCCCGGCGAGCCGCCGCAGCATCGCGAGGGCGATCCGCTCGCCCTGCGCCTTGGCCCGCTCGGCCAGCGGCCCGGTGTGGAGGCCGTCGACGGTGGCGTGCCAGAGCTGCACCCAGCGCCCGAAGTGGGCGGCGGTGAGGGGCCGGGCGGAGTGGAGTGCGGCGTGCGGGGCGAAGGCGTCCCGCCCGTAGTCGGCGGTGCGGAAGAGGGCGCGCTCCCAGAAGTCGGTGATGCGCGGCAGATGCACCTCGAGATCGGTCCCGGCGAGCTCGGTGAAGAACGGCCCGATGAGCGGGTCGGCGAAGGCGGCGGTGTAGAACCGCCGCAACAACACGTCGAGGTCGCCCCGACCACTGACATCCCGGGTGGCACGCATACCCCCAGTGTGCCCGCCGCGCCGGCCGGACCCGTAGTGCCGAAGGTCCCCCGCCCCTCAGGACTCCCGCCGGGCGAGGCTCCCGACCCGCAGGACTTCCGACCCGCAGGACTTCCGACTCGCGGGGCTCCCGACTCGCGGGACTCCTGCCGGGCAGGGCTCCGGCCGGGCAGGGCTCCGGCCGGGCAGGATTCCGGTCCCACACGACTCCGGCCGGGCAGGATTCCCGTCCCACACGACTCCGGCCGGGCAGGATTCCCGTCCCGCAGAGCTCCCGTTCCGCCCGGCGAGGCCGCCCGCCCGACACCCGTCTCCTCCCCTTCACCGCTTGTTGATGCACTGTCAATTCCGTACTTCTAGTTTCCGGAAGCGCGCGACCCCGTCGCCGACCGGACTGGCGGGGCGGTTCACCACCCTTCTCAGGAGTGAGACGTGGAGCGACGCAGTTTTCTGCGCGGAGCGGTCATCGGCACGTCGGCGGCCGCCTTCGGCGGCACCCTGATGCACGGCGCCGCCTACGCGGCCCCCGCGCAGCCCGGCGCCGGCCCCTACGGCGCCCTCGGCGCGGCGGACGCCAACGGCATCCTGCTGCCCGCCGGCTTCACCAGCCGGGTCGTCGCACGGTCGGGCCAGACCGTGCCCGGCACCTCGTACACCTGGCACAGCGCCCCCGACGGCGGCGCCTGCTTCGCCGACGGCACCGGGTGGATCTACGTGTCCAACTCGGAGATCAACCCGAGCGGCGGCGCGAGCGCGGTGCGCTTCGGCTCGACGGGCGCCGTCACCGGCGCGTACCGCATCCTGTCCGGCACCCGGCAGAACTGCGCGGGCGGCAGGACCCCGTGGAACACCTGGCTCTCCTGCGAGGAGGTCAGCCTCGGGTACGTCTACGAGACAGATCCGTACGGCGTGAACGCGGCCGTCCGCCGGGACGCGATGGGCCGGTTCAAGCACGAGGCCGCCGCGGCCGACCCGGTCCGCAAGGTCGTCTACCTGACCGAGGACGAGACGAGCGGCTGCTTCTACCGCTTCATCCCCGCCACCTGGGGCAACCTCTCCGCCGGCACCCTCCAGGTGATGGTCGCGGGCACCGCCGCCTCCGGCTCCTTCACCTGGCAGAACGTGCCGGACCCGGACGGCTCGCCGACCGCGACCCGCAGCCAGGTCTCGGGCGCGAAGAAGTTCAACGGCGGCGAGGGCTGCCACTACGCCAACGACACCGTCTGGTTCACCACCAAGGGCGACAACCGCCTCTGGCAGCTCAACCTCACCACCAACACCTATGAGCTGGCGTACGACGACTCGCTCGTGCCGAGCGGCGCCGCCCCGCTCACCGGCGTCGACAACGTCACGGGCTCCTCCTCCGGTGACCTGTTCATCGCCGAGGACGGCGGCAACATGGAGATCTGCGTCATCACCCCGGACGACGTCGTCGCCCCGTTCCTGCGGATCAGCGGCCAGTCCTCCTCCGAGATCACCGGCCCCGCCTTCTCCCCCGACGGCAGGCGGCTGTACTTCTCCAGCCAGCGCGGCACGAGCGGCAGCTCCTCCGGCGGCATCACCTACGAGGTGACGGGCCCGTTCCGCACCTGACGCTCCCGCGGTGCCGGGCCCGTTGCGCACCTGACGCTCCCGCGGTGCCGGGCCCGTTGCGCACCTGACGCTCCCGCGGTGCCGGGCCCGTTGCGCACCTGACACCCGTCGCGGTGACGGGCCCCTCCGCCCCGCGGTCCCCTACGAGGTGACCGTCCCGTTCCGTGCGTAGCACCGCAGATCCACCGTCCGTTGGGCGCCGCCGAGCAGGGCGGCGCCCAACGGCGTCAGCGTGTGCAGGACCGCGTTCCCGTGCCGGAGGGTCGCGATGAGCCCCGCCTCGCGCAGCACGCCCGCGTGCTGGCTCGCCGAGGCCAGCGACACCCCGGCTCGGCGGGCGAGCTCGCTCGTCGTACCGCCGTCGCCGATGGCGTGCAGGACCGCCGAGCGGGTCTGGCCGACCAGCTTGGCGAGCGAAGAGCCGCCCGGCGCGCGCACCGTCGGCGCCTCGCCGTGGGTGACCGGGTAGACGAGGACCGGCGGCAGCGCGGGGTCGCGCAGCACCACGGGGGTCCCCCGGCAGAAGTACGAGGGCTGGAGCAGCAGCCCCCGGCCGTCGAGGTGGACGTCCCGGTCGACCGGGTAGTCGGCCTCCAGGACCGGCGCGCGCCAGCGCAGCATCGGCGGCAGCGAGGCGAGGAGCTCGTCGGCGCCGCCGTCCAGGAGCGCACGGCCGCGCCGGGCCCGGTCGGCCTCGACGCGGGCCCTGATGTGCGGCCAGTACGGCTCCACGGCGGCCCGGTGATAGCTCCGCAGCGCCCCCACGAGCCGGTCGAAGGGCTCCGCGCCGCCGTCGGCGAGGGCGCGCAGCGAATGGGGTACGGTCCGCCCGCCGGAGCGGTGCGCGGCGAGCAGCGAGAGTTCGCCGCGCAGCCGGCCGGAGTCGGTCGCGCGGATCGCCTCCAGGCCCTCGTCGAGCCCGTGGACGCCCTCTGCGGGCGTCAGGAAGTCGGGGAAATAGCCGCGGCTGGGAACGAGCGCCGCGAGGAGCCGGGTCTCACCACCGAGCCGCATGCGGGTTTCGGAGCGCCATTCTCCGAAGACGACGGGGCCGCGCCGGTCCCTTAAACGGTGAAAACTGAGAATCGTTTCCCACAGAACATCGGGCCGGGCGGCGGTCCGCACCCCCGCCAGGTCGTTTCCGGTGAAATGAATCCGCAGCATGACGTCCCCACCTGTGCACTCGCAACCACCCCCGACGACGAGTATGCACAGCATCACTGCACGTTACCAGGGTGTTTCAGCCACAGTTGAAAAGCATCGCGGCAATGGGGGCGGAACCGAAAAGCTGTACGGGTCGGGCAGGAAACCTTCAGGACCGAGGTGACGTGGTGAAGACCGTGGGGGGCTTTGCCCGTCCGGCGGCGGTCGGCGAGGTTGCGGCTCACCTGCCCGGCATCGGTAAAGGGCGCGGCCTCCGGGTGGGGATCCGGGGGTCGCGCCCGCCTCATTCTTTGCGGTGGATCCTTTGCGGGGAACGAGGAAGTTCAATGGCCAATAATTCAATCAGGGGCAATTGAACAACTACTCACATCCGCTCAACAAACAAACGACGGGACGGACACCTCCGCACAAAGGTGTCCGTCCCGTCGCCGTGAATCCGGGGGCCGCCGCCCGCCGGTGAGGGTGATGAGGTGACCGGCGGCGCCCCCGGTGGTACCGGAGCGGTTCGGTGATTCCCGCTGCTGAACGGGGGTTCAGGAGGGCCCGACCGCCGCTCCTGACCCCCCGTTCAGCAGGACTCAGCGGCTGTCGCTGCCCTTCGACTCGGCCGCCGCGCGGCCGGCCTCCAGACGCGCCACCGGGATCCGGAAGGGCGAGCAGGAGACGTAGTCCAGACCGACCTCGTGGAAGAAGTGGACCGACTCCGGGTCGCCGCCGTGCTCGCCGCAGA
Source organism: Streptomyces sp. NPDC029956 (assembly GCF_055574655.1). Classification (NCBI taxonomy): domain Bacteria; kingdom Bacillati; phylum Actinomycetota; class Actinomycetes; order Kitasatosporales; family Streptomycetaceae; genus Streptomyces; species Streptomyces sp. NPDC029956. Next base: position 60,367 of record NZ_JBVHZJ010000022.1, read on the forward strand.
CACCGAGCTTGATGTCGGGGCGGGTGGCGCGGCCGGCCTGGACGGCGCTGCGCACGAGCGCGCCGACACCGTCCTTGTCGATGGTCTCGAAGGGGCTGACGCCGAAGATGCCCTTCTCCAGGTACGCGGTGAAGAACGAGGCCTCCACGTCGTCGCGGGAGAAGCCCCAGACCGTCTGCGTCAGGTCGTTGGTGCCGAAGGAGAAGAACTCCGCGGCCTCGGCGATCTGACCGGCGGTCACGGCGGCGCGCGGCAGCTCGATCATGGTGCCGAGCGCGAGCTTGAGCTCGACACCGGTGCGGGCCTGGACCTCGGCGATGACCTGCTCGGCCTCCTCGCGGACGATCTCCAGCTCCTGGACGGTGCCGACGAGCGGAATCATGATCTCGACGCGCGGGTCGCCCTTGGCGTCGATGCGCTGGGCCGCGGCCTCGGCGATCGCCCGGACCTGCATGGTGAACAGGCCGGGGATGACCAGGCCGAGGCGCACGCCGCGCAGACCCAGCATCGGGTTCTGCTCGTGCAGGCGGTGCACGGCCTGGAGGAGGCGCAGGTCGTTCTCGTGCGGCTCCTTGCGGGACTCGGCGAGGGCGACGCGCACCGACAGCTCGGTGATGTCGGGCAGGAACTCGTGCAGCGGCGGGTCGAGCAGCCGGACCGTGACGGGCAGCCCGTCCATGGCCTCGAAGAGCTCGACGAAGTCGGTCTTCTGCAGCGGCAGGAGGGCTTCCAGGGCGTCGTCGCGCTCGACGTCGGTGTCGGCCAGGATCAGCCGCTCGACGAACTGGCGGCGCTCGCCGAGGAACATGTGCTCGGTGCGGCAGAGGCCGATGCCCTGGGCGCCGAAGCGGCGGGCGCGGTTGGCGTCCTCGGCGTTGTCGGCGTTGGCGCGGACGCGCAGGCGGCGGACGCGGTCGGCGTAGGCCATGATCCGGTGGACGGCCTGAACCAGCTCGTCGGCGTCGTCGGCGCCGGCGTGCATGCGGCCCTCGAAGTACTCGACGACCGGGGACGGTACGACGGGTACCTCACCGAGGTAGACCTTGCCGGTGGAGCCGTCGATGGAGACGACGTCGCCCTCCTCGACGACCTGGCCGTCGGAGGTGGTCATCCGGCGGCGCTTGGTGTCGACCTCGAGCTCCTCGGCGCCGCAGACACAGGTCTTGCCCATGCCGCGGGCGACGACGGCGGCGTGCGAGGTCTTGCCGCCGCGGGAGGTGAGGATGCCCTCGGCGGCGATCATGCCGTCCAGGTCGTCCGGGTTGGTCTCGCGGCGGATCAGGATGACCTTCTCGCCCGAGCGGGACCACTTGACGGCGGTGTACGAGTCGAAGACGGCCTTGCCGACCGCGGCGCCCGGGGAGGCGGCGATGCCGCGCCCGATCTGGTCGACCTTCGCGTCCTCGTCGAACTTGGGGAACATCAGCTGGGCGAGCTGCGCGCCGGTGACGCGCTGGAGCGCCTCGGCCTCGTCGATCAGGCCCTGGTCCACGAGCTGCGTGGCGATGCGGAAGGCGGCACCCGCGGTGCGCTTGCCGACGCGGGTCTGGAGCATCCAGAGCTGGCCGCGCTCGATGGTGAACTCGATGTCGCAGAGATCCTTGTAGTGGGTCTCCAGCGTGTTCATGATGTGCATGAGCTGGTCGTACGACGCCTTGTCGATCGACTCGAGGTCGGCCAGCGGCACGGTGTTGCGGATACCGGCGACGACGTCCTCGCCCTGCGCGTTCTGCAGGTAGTCGCCGTAGACGCCGGCGTGGCCGGAGGCGGGGTCGCGGGTGAAGGCGACGCCGGTGCCGGAGTCCGGGCCGAGGTTGCCGAAGACCATCGAGCAGACGTTGACGGCGGTGCCGAGGTCGCCCGGGATGCGCTCCTGGCGGCGGTACAGCTTCGCGCGGTCGGTGTTCCAGGAGTTGAAGACGGCCTCGATGGCGAGGTCCATCTGCTCACGCGGGTCCTGGGGGAAGTCGCGGCCGGTCTCGGCCTTCACGATCTTCTTGAAGTGCTCGACGACCTTCTTCAGGTCGGCGGCGTCGAGGTCGGTGTCGCTGGCGACCTTCTTCGCGGCCTTCGCCTCGTCCAGCGCGTCCTCGAAGAGCTCGCCCTCGACGCCGAGGACGGTCTTGCCGAACATCTGGATGAGCCGGCGGTACGAGTCCCACGCGAAGCGCTCGTTGTCGGCCTGGGCGGCGAGACCGACGACGGACTCGTCGGAGAGGCCGATGTTGAGGACGGTGTCCATCATGCCAGGCATGGAGAACTTCGCCCCGGAACGCACCGAGACGAGCAGCGGGTCGTCGGCCTGGCCGAGCTTCTTGCCCATCTGCTGCTCGAGGGCGTCGAGGTGGGCGCTCACCTCGTCGCGGAGCTCGACCGGCTCCGAGCCGCTCTCGAGGTAGACCTTGCACGCCTCGGTGGTGATCGTGAAGCCGGGGGGGACCGGGAGGCCGAGGTTGGTCATCTCGGCGAGGTTCGCGCCCTTGCCACCGAGCAGGTCCTTCAGGTCCCTGTTGCCCTCGGTGAAGTCGTACACGAACTTCTGATCATTGTTTTCCGACACGGGTCCCGACTCCTCGATGACTCGGTTGGCTGCCCTGACGGCGAGGAACATACCCAGATCGAAGGCTTCTGGGGAGGTACGCCTAGCGGTCACGTGGCCGTAACCACCCGTCCGCCAGCACTTCGAAAGTAACCGAGAAGTAGCTTCCGCTTTCAGGCCCCGAAGGCGTCATGACCCAAACCAAAGGGAAGTCGCTCATACGAGCGCGCATTCGAGCACTTGCGTTCAAGTCTTGAACGCAAAAAGGGTGGCACCCCGTGCCACCCTTCAGGCGGTGCAGCCGTTCGTAACCTGCTCATCTGAGCACCACCCCCCTCAAGGGTGGCGAGGATCACTCCCCCGGAAAGGCCGAATCAAGGCCGAATCTCAGCCGCCGGACGTGTCCAGCTCGGCATCCTCGCTCACGCCGGAGCAGTCATACGGGTCCTTCAACCAGCCATCAGGCAGGACAACTCGGTTGTTTCCGGACGTACGACCCCGAGGACCGTCGGCACCCACCGGCCACGGCTGATCAAGGTCCAGCTCGCTCAACTGAGCGCTCAGTTCGTCGAGGGACGAGGTGATCGCCAGCCTCTTGCGCATCTCGGAACCCACCGAGAAGCCCTTCAGGTACCAGGCCACATGCTTGCGGAAGTCGATGACACCGCGTGCCTCGTCGCCGAGCCACTCCCCGAGCAGCCGCGCGTGCCGCACCATCGCGTCCGCGACCACCCGCAGCCCCGGCGCCGCGTAAGCGCCCGTGCCCTCGAAGCCGGCCACCAGGTCCGCGAAGAGCCACGGCCGGCCCAGGCAGCCGCGCCCCACGACCACACCGTCGCAGCCCGTCTCCCGCATCATCCGCAGGGCGTCGTCGGCGGACCAGATGTCGCCGTTGCCGAGGACCGGGATCTCCGGCACGTGCTCCTTGAGGCGCGCGATCGCGTCCCAGTCCGCCGTACCGCCGTAGTGCTGTGCCGCCGTCCGCCCGTGCAGGGCGATCGCCGTGACGCCCTCCTCCACGGCGATCCGGCCCGCGTCCAGGAAGGTGATGTGGTCGTCGTCGATGCCCTTGCGCATCTTCATCGTGACCGGCAGGTCGCCCGCGTTGCCCACGGCCTCGTTGAGGATCGCGCGCAGCAGCGGCCGCTTGTAGGGCAGGGCCGAGCCACCGCCCTTCCGGGTCACCTTGGGGACCGGGCAGCCGAAGTTCAGGTCGATGTGGTCGGCGAGGTCCTCGTCGACGATCATCCGCACGGCCTTGCCGACCGTCACCGGGTCCACCCCGTACAGCTGGATCGAGCGCGGCTGCTCGGTCGCGTCGAAGCGGATGAGCTGCATCGTCTTCTCGTTGCGCTCGACCAGGGCGCGCGTCGTGATCATCTCGCTCACGAACAGCCCCTTGCCGCCGCTGAACTCGCGACAGAGGGTACGGAAGGGGGCGTTGGTGATGCCGGCCATCGGGGCGAGCACCACCGGCGGCTGCACGATGTGCGGCCCGATGGCGAGGGGGGAGAACGCGGTCATTGGCCCATTGTCGCGCACTGCGCCGGTCATTAGTTAGCCGTACTATCCGAACATGCCAGAGCTCACACGCGCGCAGCTCCCCCGGCGCCGACAGCTCGTCGTCCTGGCGATCTGCTGCACGAGCCTGCTGATCGTCAGCCTGGACAACACCGCGCTCAACGTCGCCCTGCCCTCCCTGCGGCACGACCTCGACGCCTCCGTGTCCGGCCTGCAGTGGGTCATCGACGCGTACACCCTGGTCCTGGCCTCACTGCTGATGCTGGCCGGTTCCACCGCCGACCGGATCGGCCGCCGCAAGGTCTTCGTGACAGGCCTCGTCGTCTTCGCGCTCGGCTCGCTGCTCTGCTCCCTCGCCCCGAACCTGGAGACGTTGATCGCCTTCCGGGCGGTGCAGGCGGTGGGCGGCTCGATGCTCAACCCGGTCGCCATGTCGATCATCACCAACACCTTCACCGAACCCGCCGCACGCGCGCGTGCCATCGGCGTCTGGGGCGCGGTGGTCGGCATCTCCCTGGCCCTGGGGCCGCTGGTGGGCGGTGTGCTCGTCGAGTCGGTCGGCTGGCGGGCGATCTTCTGGGTCAACCTGCCGGTCGCCCTCGGCGCCCTGCTCCTCACCCTGCGGTACGTCCCCGAGTCCCGCGCGCCCCGGCCCCGGCGCCCGGACCCCATCGGGCAGCTCCTGGTGGCGACGCTCCTGGCCTCCCTCACGTACGCGATCATCGAGACCGACCCGCTCTTCGCCGGCATCGCGGCCGTGGCGCTCGGCGGGGTCCTCGTGTACGAGCCGAGGCGCCGCGAACCCCTGATCGACCTGCGGTTCTTCCGCAGCGCGCCGTTCAGCGGGGCCACCGTCGTCGCGATCTGCGCCTTCTCGGGCTTCGCCGGCTTCCTGTTCCTGAACACCCTGTACCTCCAGGAGGTGCGCGGGCTCTCCCCCCTGGACGCCGGTCTGTATGTGCTGCCGATGGCGGGCATGACCTTCGTCTTCGCCCCGCTGTCGGGCCGGCTCACGGGCGCGCGTGGACCCCGCCTTCCCCTGCTGCTCGCGGGCACGGCGATGGCGACCGGGGCGCTGCTCTTCGCGGCCTTCGAGGCGGAGACCCACGATCCGCTGCTCTTCACCGGGTATGTGGCCTTCGGCATCGGCTTCGGCCTGGTGAACGCGCCGATCACCAACACGGCCGTCTCGGGGATGCCCCGCGCGCAGGCCGGGGTGGCGGCGGCGGTGGCCTCGACGAGCCGCCAGGTGGGGCAGACGCTCGGGGTGGCGGTCGTCGGCACGGTGCTCGCGACGGGGGTGGGCGCGGGGACGTCGCCGGAGGACTTCGTGACGGCGGCACGGCCGGGCTACTGGGTGGTGACGGCCTGCGGCCTCGCCGTCCTCGCGGTCGGCGCGCTGACCAGCGGAAAGTGGGCCCGCCGCACGGCGGAGCGGACGGCACGGTGCCTGGAGACGGACGACGAGCCGCAGGCGGCGGACGGGGCGGACCTGCCGCTCAGGCAGCCGTGAGGCCCTGGGACTCCCGGGGCGTACGGGACTCCCGGGCAGTGCGGGTCTCCCGGGCCGCATGGCTTTCCCGGGCCGTGCGGTCCGGGTGGGCCTCCCGGTCGGCCCGGACCGTCTGCGCCTCCTCCTGGACGACCAGCTCCAGGAGCTGTTCGAGCCGCGCCCGGGACTCCTCGTCGAGGGGTACGTACGTGCCGAGGCGCGGTCCTGCGGCCGGCCCCAGCCAGAGGTTGGTGTGCTCCAGGTGCAGCACGCCCACCTGGGAGTTCCGGATGACCTTGGCGCGCCCGGCGAGGTCGGCGACGTCGCGCCGGTCCCAGAGCTCGCGGAACTCCGGGGAGGCGTCCTGGAGCCGCTGGACCAGCGCCTTCCAGGCGGGTTCGGCCAAGTGCTCGGCCATGGAGGCACGGAGCTTGCCGACCATCGCGCGCAGGACGTCGGGGAGGTCGCCGAAGGCCGCGCGGAAGTCCTCGTGGGTGAAGGCGAGCCAGAGGGTGTTGCGGTCCTCGCGGGGCAGCGCGTCCAGGTCGCAGTAGAGCCGCCCGAAGGTGCGGTTGTAGGCGAGGAAGTCGTACCGGCTGTTCTGCACGCAGGCGGGCACGGGCTCCAGCTGACGGAGCAGCTCGCGCAGCGCGGGGGTGACGGCCGGGCAGGCCGTCTCGGGGTGCGGATCGCTCTGGGCGGCGAGGGCGAAGAGGTGGCTGCGCTCGGTCGGGTCGAGCAGCAGGGCTCCGGCGAGGGCGTCCAGGACCTGCGGGGAGACCTGGATGTCGCGGGCCTGCTCCAGCCAGGTGTACCAGGTGACGCCGACGGCGGAGAGGTGGGCGACCTCCTCGCGGCGCAGGCCGGGGGTGCGGCGGCGGCGCCCCCGGGGCAGGCCGACCTGCTCGGGGGTGATGCGCTCGCGCCGGCTGCGCAGGAAGGCGGCGAGCTCGTGTCGCCGCGTACCGGGTTCGGCCGTCGTCATGGTCGTCACGCTCCCAGGGTGCCGGGCCCGTCAGCCCCGTGCCAGGTACTCCTTCTACCAGGATAAAGACACTCTGGTACCAGGCTGAGGAGCGGCGGATCGTCGATGCCGTGACTACGACCTCCGCTTCTCCCCGTTCTCCGGCCTCTCCCCCGGGCGGCACCCCGCCCGGGGCCGCTCCCCTCGTCCACGACCGACCGGCCCTCGGTTCGCTCGGTCTGTTCACCGTCCTGCTCGGCGCGGCCCTGCCCCTGATCGACTTCTTCATCGTCAACGTCGCCCTGCCGTCGATCGACCACGACCTGGCGGCGGGCCCGGCACTCCTGGAACTGGTCGTCGCCGGGTACGGCCTGTCGTACGCCGTCCTGCTCGTCCTCGGCGGACGGCTCGGCGACCTCTTCGGACGCCGGCGGCTCTTCCTCGCGGGCATGGCGGCCTTCGGGCTGACCTCGCTCGCCTGCGGCCTCGCCCCGGACGCCTGGACGCTGGTCGGGGCGCGGGTGGCGCAGGGCGCGGCGGCGGCGCTGATGCTGCCGCAGGTCCTCGCGACCATCCACTCCTCCACGGAGGGCGCGCGACGCGCCAAGGCGCTCAGCCTGTACGGGGCGACCGCGGGGCTCTCCATGGTGGCCGGGCAGATCCTGGGCGGGGTCCTGGTGGCCGCCGACCTCGCGGGCTCGGGCTGGCGTGCGGTGTTCCTGGTGAACGTGCCGGTGGCGGTGGTCGGTCTGGTCCTGGCCTTCCGTACGGTCCCGGAGACCCGCTCGGACCGCCCGGCGCCGGTGGACGTGCCGGGCACGCTGCTGCTGGCCCTCGCACTGACCACCCTGCTCGCGCCGCTGACGGAGGGGCGGGCGGCGGGCTGGCCGCTGTGGACGTGGGTGTCGCTGGCCGTGTTCCCGTTCGCGGCGGTGGCGTTCTGGCGGGTGGAGCGGCGGATGGACCGCCGCGGCGACACGCCGCTGGTCCCGCCGAGCCTGCTCGGCCTGCTGTCGCTGCGGCGCGGGCTCGTGCTGCTGCTGCCGCTCTGCATGGGCTTCGGCGGCTTCATGTTCGTGATCGCGGTCGCTCTCCAGCAGGGCCTCGGCCTGGGCGCGATCGCCTCCGGCCTGGCCCTGGTCCCGATGGCGGTGGCCTTCTTCGGTGCCTCGCTCGCGGGTCCCCGGCTGGTACGGCGCTGGGGCACGCGCGTGGTGACGGCCGGCGGGCTGATCCAGGGCGTCGGCATCGGGCTGCTCGCGGTGACGGTCTGGCGCTCCTGGCCGGACCTGTCGGTGGGGATCCTGCTCCCGGGCATGGCGATCGCGGGCCTGGGTCAGGGCCTCCAGCTCCCGGTGCTCTTCCGGGTGATCCTCTCGGAGGTCCCGGGGGAACGCGCGGGAGTGGGCAGCGGCGTGATGGTGACGACCCAGCAGTCGGCGCTCGCCCTGGGCGTCGCCACCCTGGGCTCCCTCTACCTGGGCCTCGCGGCCTCGGCCCCGGACGCGGGTACGGCTCTGACGACGACGCTCCTGGTCCAGCTGGCCATGGTGGCCGTGACGGTGGTGCTCTCCGCGCGCCTGCCGAGGAAGGTGGCCTAGCGGAAGGCGGGCGGGCCGGAACAAGCCGTGCCGGACGAAGGCGGGCCGGACGGCGGAAGGGCCCGGGGCGTGGAGACGCCCCGGGCCCTTCGCCGTGCGGTGGTGTGACGTGACTACGCCCGGCCGGTGCCGGCGGCGTCGCCGGTGTCAGCGCCGGCGGCGTCCGCCGTGGTCCCGGCCGTCCCGGCCGTGTCGGCTCCGGCGGCGTCGGCTCCCTGGGTGCGCTCGCGCATCTTCTTCAGGAGGTCCTGCTTGCGGTCGTCGGCGGAACGCCGGGCCGCCGTGCGGCTCTGGTCGTTGCCGTGCTGGTCGGCGCGGGACAGCTTCTTGCGCTGTCCTCCGACGCCGAGGAGGTTGTTGCGGCTCTTCGCCACGGTGTTCTCCCGTCAGTGAGGTGGGCGGTGGTCTGACTCGGGCTGCCGGAGACGGCGCTCACTCGTAGATCTGGAAGAACGAGGACATGCCGGCGACGCTACCCCGGCCCCTGGGCGAGGGCACTCGGTTTTCCCCGCACCACTCGAAGGAATGACAGATATTGAAATCTGTCATCGGTCATGTCATGGTTGATGCGTCAGATCGATCCACCGCTTCCCGAATCCGAGGAGACAGCCATGACCACCACCAGGCGCCCCGTCCCCACCCGCCGGCTCGGCACCAGCGGGCCCGAGGTCTCCGCTCTCGGCCTCGGCTGCATGGGCATGTCCGCGCTGTACGGCGAGAGCGACCGCGCCGAGTCGATCGCGACGATCCACGCCGCCCTGGACGCGGGGGTGACCCTGCTCGACACCGGCGACTTCTACGGGATGGGACACAACGAGCTGCTGATCGCCGAGGCGCTGCGCGCGGCCCCGGCGGCCGCCCGTGAGCGGGCGCTGACCAGCGTGAAGTTCGGTGCCCTGCGCACGGTCGAGGGCGGCTTCACCGGGTACGACGGGCGGCCGGCCGCCGTGAAGAACTTCGCGGCCTACTCGCTCCAGCGGCTCGGCACCGACCACATCGACATCTATCGCATCGCCCGCGTCGACCCGGACGTGCCGATCGAGGAGACCGTCGGCGCCATCGCCGAACTGGTCGAGGCGGGGCACGTGCGGCACATCGGACTCTCCGAGGTCGGCGCGGACACCCTGCGCCGGGCCGCGGCCGTGGCCCCGATCGCGGACCTCCAGATCGAGTACTCCCTGATCTCCCGGTCGATCGAGGAGAAGATCCTGCCGACCGCCCGGGAGCTGGGCATAGGCGTCACGGCGTACGGAGTGTTGTCGCGCGGCCTGATCAGCGGCCACTTCACCCGCGACCGGGAGCTCGCGGCGAACGACTTCCGGGGCATGAGCCCGCGCTTCCAGGGCGACAACCTCCGGCGGAACCTCGACCTCGTCGACCGACTGCGGGCGCTCGCCGAGGCCAAGGGCGTGACCGTCGCGCAGACCGCGATCGCCTGGGTCCTCGCGCAGGCCGAGCGGCAGGGCGCGGACATCGTCCCGCTGATCGGCGCCCGGCGCCGTGACCGCCTCGCGGAGGCGCTCGGTGCCCTGGACGTCACGCTCGACGCTGCCGACCTGGCGGCGATCGAGGAGGCCGTCCCGGCGGGCGCGGCGGCCGGCGACCGCTACCCGGCGGCGCAGATGGCCCACCTGGACAGCGAGCACTGACCGGCGCCCCGGAGCCCCGATGGCTGACAGGTAGTGTCATTCCATGGCCGCCACCGAGACCCTGACCGCCGAGCGCATCCTCGAAGCCACCGAGGAGGTGCTGCGCCGCTACGGACCGGCGAAGGCGACCGTCGTGGACGTGGCACGGGTCCTCGGCGTCAGCCACGGCAGCGTCTACCGCCACTTCCGCACGAAGGCGGCGCTGCGCGAGGCGGTGACCGAGCGGTGGCTGGAGCGGACGATCGTCGCCCTCGAGCCGTACGTGGAGGCGACGGGCTCGGCCGACGAGCGGCTCACCAGCTGGCTGACCGCCCTGTTCACCCTCAAGCGCCGCAAGGCCGGCGGCGATCCGGAGCTGATGGCCACCTTCCAGGTGCTGATCGGCGAGAACAGCGCGGTGGTCCACCGGCACGAGGACCATCTGGTGGAGCAGATCGCCCGCATCGTGGAGGACGGCCACCGCGAGGGGGTGTTCGCCGCTCCGGAGCGGGACTACGCGACGACGGCCCGGGCGGTCTTCGACGCCACGGACCGCTTCCACGACCCGGCGCACGCCGCCGACTGGTCGACCACGGACATCGAGGACGCGTTCGCGGCGGTCATCTCCCTGACGCGGCGGGCGCTGCGGGCCTGACCCGCACCGGCTTGAAGATCATTTGCCGTGGACTTGCCCGTTCCCTGTCCGAAGCCTGACTAGCGTTCTCCCCCACCGCGACCCGAACGCCTCCAGGGGGAACCATGTCCGCGCACGAGCGACTCTCGGCCGAACAGGCCACGACGACCGACGGACGACCGGGGCCACCGGCCCGTTCGGGGGCCGCCTCGGCGGTCGGCTGGGTCCTGACCATCGGGCTCAATGTCGTCGCACCGATCCTCACGTACACCATCCTGACCGAGGACCACGGTTGGTCCGAGTTCGCCGCCCTGCTCGCCGGCAGCGCCTGGCCGGTCCTGGACAGCGCGATCATGGTGGCCTGGCGCCGCAGGATCGACGAATTCGCCGTGGTCACCCTGGTGTTCCTGGTGATCACGGCCCTGGTCTCGCTGATCGGCGCGCACACCGCCCGCGCGCTGCTGGTCAAGGACTCGGGGGTGACGGGCCTGTTCGGGCTGCTCTGCCTGGCCACGCTGCTCGCGCCGCGGCCGCTGATGTTCTACTTCGGGCGCAAGTTCGCCACCGACGGCACTCCGGCGAGCACCGCCTGGTGGAACGGCATGTGGCAGTACGAGGGCTTCCGCTCCACCATGCGCACGATGACGCTGGTGTGGGGCGTGGCGTACGTGGCCGAGGCGCTCGTCCGGGTCGGGCTCGCCTACACCCTGGACACCTCGACGATGGTCACGCTCAGCCCGCTCATGATCTACGGCGTGCTCGGCGTCCTCGGGGTGTGGACGGCCTGGTTCGGCAAGCGGCGCGCCGCCGAGGGCGCGAGACGCCAGGCGGAGGCCGAGGCGGCCGCCGCCCAGGCGGCCTGACCCCACGCAGGGGGAAGCCCCCGGTTCCGCTCGGAACCGGGGGCTTCCCCCTGCGCGATCAGCGATCGACGACCAGAGGTCAGCAGCCGAGCAGGCGGCTGCCCAGGTAGCCCTGGATCTGGTCGAGGGAGACGCGCTCCTGCTTCATGGTGTCGCGCTCGCGCACGGTCACCGCGTTGTCCTCGAGGGTGTCGAAGTCGACGGTCACACAGAACGGGGTGCCGATCTCGTCCTGGCGACGGTAGCGGCGGCCGATGGCGCCGGCGTCGTCGAACTCGATGTTCCAGTTCTGGCGCAGGTCCGCCGCGAGGCCCTTGGCCTTCGGCGAGAGCTGCGCGTTGCGGGAGAGCGGCAGGACCGCGACCTTGATCGGGGCCAGGCGGTGGTCGAGGCGCAGGACCGTGCGCTTCTCCATGACGCCCTTGGCGTTGGGGGCCTCGTCCTCGTTGTACGCGTCGAGCAGGAAGGCGAGCATGGCGCGGCCGACACCGGCCGCGGGCTCGATGACGAACGGCGTGTAGCGCTCGCCGGACTCCTGCTCCAGGAACGTGAGGTTGGCGCCGGAGGCCTTGGAGTGCGCGTTCAGGTCGTAGTCGGTGCGGTTGGCGACACCTTCCAGCTCGCCCCACTCGCTGCCGCCGAAGGAGAAGCGGTACTCGATGTCGGCGGTGCGCTTCGAGTAGTGGCTGAGCTTCTCCTGCGGGTGCTCGAACCAGCGCATGTTCTCCTCACGGAGACCCAGGCCGGTGTACCAGTTCCAGCGCTGCTGCATCCAGTACTCCTGCCACTGCTCGTCCTCGCCCGGCTTGACGAAGAACTCCATCTCCATCTGCTCGAACTCGCGCGTGCGGAAGATGAAGTTGCCCGGAGTGATCTCGTTCCGGAAGGACTTGCCCATCTGCGCGATGCCGAACGGGGGCTTCTTGCGCGTGGTGGTCTGCACCTGGGCGAAGTTGGTGAAGATGCCCTGGGCGGTCTCGGGACGCAGGTAGGCGACGGAGCCGGTGTCCTGGGTCGGGCCGAGGTGCGTGGAGAGCAGACCGGAGAACTGCTTGGGCTCGGTGAAGGTGCCCTTGTTGCCGCAGTTGGGGCAGTTGAGGTCGGCGAAGCCGTTCTCGGGGAGACGGCCGTGCTTCTCCTCGTACGCCTCCTCCAGGTGGTCCGCGCGGTAGCGCTTGTGGCAGGAGGTGCACTCGGTGAGCGGGTCGGTGAAGGTCGCGACGTGACCGGAGGCCTCCCAGACCTCGGTGGCCAGGATGACCGACGAGTCGATGCCGACGACGTCCTCGCGCGAGGTGACCATGTAACGCCACCACTGACGCTTCAGGTTCTCCTTGAGTTCGACACCCAGCGGTCCGTAGTCCCAGGCGGCCTTCTGGCCGCCGTAGATCTCACTGCACGGGTAGACGAAGCCACGGCGCTTGCTCAGGCTGACGATGGTGTCGATCTTGTCGGCGGCCACGGTGCTCTCTTCATTACGACGACGAAGTGCGAATGCCTCAGGTTACCGGCGCCCACGCCCCCCGTATCAAATCGGTTCGGTGAGGGGACCGCGCGAGAGGCCTCGTGGGCGGAGCCACACGTACGACAATTGACAATCGTTTCCAGTTTTGTTGAAAATGAGTGTCATGAACGTACGTCGCCGCCTCATATCCAGCACCGCCGCCGCAGCAGCCGTCACCCTCGGCATCGTCACCCTCTCCGCCTGCGCCGGAACCTCCGACGCGGCCGACAAGGGCAGTGACGGCAAGCTGGACGTGGTGGCGTCGTTCTACCCCATGCAGTACCTGGCCGAGCAGATAGGCGGCGACCACGTCGCCGTCGACACGCTCACCAAGCCCGGCGTCGAACCCCACGACCTGGAGCTCAAGCCGCGACAGATCGGCGAGCTCGGCGAGGCCGACGTCGTCCTCTACCTCAAGGGCGTCCAGCCCGCCGTCGACGACGCGATCGCCCAGGCCGGCGTCGAGAACACCGTCGACGCCGCCACCCTCACGAAGCTCGAGGCCCACGGCACCGAGGTCGGCCACGAAGGCCACGACCACGCCGAAGGGGAGCACGCCGAGGGAGAGCACACGGAAGCGGAAGCCGGTCACGACCACGGCTCCGAGGCCGGCGCCGACCCGCACATCTGGCTCGACCCCGTGAAGTACGCCGAGGTCGCCAAGGGCGTCGGCACCGCCCTGGAGAAGGCCGACCCGGCCAACTCCGCCGACTACCGCAAGAACACCGACGCGCTCGTCAAGAAGCTCGGCGACCTGAACACCGACTTCGCGAACGGCCTGAAGAACACCACGACGAAGACCTTCATCACCACCCACTCCGCCTTCGGCTACCTCGCCGAGCGCTACGGCCTGGACCAGGAGGGCATCTCCGGCATCGACCCCGAGTCCGAGCCGAGCCCCGCCCGGATCAAGGAACTCCAGGACGTCGCGAAGAAGGACAAGGTCACCACCGTCTTCTTCGAGACCCTCGCGAGCGACAAGACCGCCAAGACCCTCGCCGGCGACACCGGTCTGAAGACCGACGTGCTCGACCCGCTGGAGGGAATCACGGACACGTCCAAGGGCGATGACTACATCGAGGTCATGCGCTCCAACCTCGCCGCGCTGCAGAAGGCCCTCGGCGCGAAGTGATCACCGCACAGCAGGAGGTACGCGCCATGGCAGCCCCGACGTCGGAACGGGAACCCGTCATCTCCGTCCGCGGAGCCACCGCGGCCCTCGGCGCCCGGCCCGTCCTCCGAGGCGTCGACCTCACCGTCCGCCGCGGTGAGGTCGTCGCCCTGCTCGGCGCCAACGGCTCCGGCAAGTCCACCGCGGTCCGCTCCGTCATCGGCCAGGTGCCGCTGACCGGCGGCACGATCGAGCTGTTCGGCACGGACCGGAAGCGGTTCCGCGACTGGGCGCGGGTCGGCTACGTACCACAGCGGACCACGGCCGCGAGCGGCGTCCCCGCCACCATCCACGAGGTCGTCTCCTCCGGCCGGCTCTCCCGCCGCAGGTTCGGCTGGCTGACCAAGGCCGACAAGGCCGCCGTCGAGCGGGCCATCGAGCTCGTCGGGCTCGCCGACCGCGCCAAGGACTCCGTCTCCGCCCTCTCCGGCGGCCAGCACCAGCGCGTGCTGATCGCCCGCGCGCTCGCCTCCGAGCCCGAGCTCCTGATCATGGACGAGCCGATGGCGGGCGTCGACCTCGCGAGCCAGGAGATCCTCGCCTCGACCCTGCGCGAGCAGGTCGCCGGCGGCACCTCCGTCCTCCTCGTCCTGCACGAGCTGGGCCCCCTGGAGCCGCTGATCGACCGCGCGGTCGTGCTCCGCGACGGCTGTGTCGTCCACGACGGCCCGCCGCCGGAGGCCCTCGGCCAGCACGCGCTGCCGGGCCACGACCACGTCCATCCGCACGCGGCCGGGGAGCCGCTCCGTACGGGTCTGCTGACCTGAGGAAGCTGACCTGATCATGGAAATGCTCGATCTCGCCTTCATGCAGCGCGCGCTCCTCGCAGCCGTGCTCGTCGGCATCACCGCGCCCGCCGTGGGCATCTACCTGGTCCAGCGCCGTCAGGCGCTGATGGGCGACGGCATCGGCCATGTCGCCATGACCGGCGTCGGCCTCGGCTTCCTCCTGAACTCCAGCCCGGTCTGGATGGCGACCCTGGTCGCCGTCGTCGGCTCGGTCGGCATGGAGCTGATCCGGGCGTACGGCAAGACCCGCGGCGACCTGGCGCTCGCCCTGCTCTTCTACGGCGGCATGGCCGGCGGCGTCCTGCTGATCAACCTCTCGCCGACCGGCTCCAACGCCAACCTCAGCTCCTACCTCTTCGGTTCGCTCTCCACGGTCTCCGAGGAGGACATCACCGCGATCGGCATCCTGGCCGCCTTCGTCGTCCTGGTCACGGTCGGTCTGCGCCGGCAGCTCTTCGCGGTCAGCCAGGACGAGGAGTTCGCCCGGGTCACCGGCCTCCCGGTGCGCGCCCTGAACCTGCTGATCGCGGTCACCGCCGCGGTGACCGTCACGGTCGCCATGCGGGTCGTCGGCCTGCTGCTGGTCAGCGCGCTCATGGTGGTGCCGGTCGCGGCGGCCCAGCAGCTGTCGAAGTCCTTCCGCGCGACCTTCGTCCTCGCCGTGGTGACGGGCATCACGGTCACCCTGGCGGGCACGGTCACCTCGTACTACCAGGACGTGCCGCCCGGCGCGACGATCGTCCTGTACGCGATCGGCGTCTTCGTCCTGCTCACCCTGCTCGCCACGCCGCTCGCCAAACGGCGGGCACGGGCGGCCGAGGCGGGCGCGGAGAGCTGTGACGCACCGGTTCCGGCGACCCGTCGTCCCACGGACGACGTGAAGGTCTGATCCGGCCCGGACTCAGGGCCGTGGGGGGCTGGCAGAATGGCGGGGGCAGACAAGCATTCAAGGAGGCCCCCGTGGTGACGGCAGGACCCCCCGTACGAGGCCGCTCGACCAAGCAGCGTGCCGCCGTCTCCGCGGCGCTGAACGAGGTGGACGAGTTCCGCAGCGCCCAGGAGCTGCACGACATGCTCAAGCACCGCGGCGACTCGGTCGGCCTCACCACCGTCTACCGCACGCTCCAGTCCCTGGCGGACGCGGGCGAGGTCGACGCGCTGCGCACGAGCGAGGGCGAGACGGTGTACCGCCGCTGTTCGACCGGCGACCACCACCACCACCTGGTGTGCCGTCTGTGCGGCAAGGCCGTGGAGGTGGAGGGCCCGATGGTGGAGCAGTGGGCCGAGACGATCGCCTCGGAGCACGGCTTCGTGAACGTGGCGCACACCGTGGAGATCTTCGGCACCTGCGCGGACTGCGCCGGGAAGTGATCTTCGCGCGGTGACCGTACGGACGGCGACCCGGCGAACGGCGACCTGACATACGGCGACCCGACATGGGAGAAGGCCCGTACCGAGAGGTACGGGCCTTCTCCCGTCCGGGTCACCCCCGCGCGGAGTTCCGGTCCAGGACCATCCGCAGCCGGTCGACGGCGGCCGGGTCGGCGAGTCCGCTCTTGGGCAGGTACGCGAAGCCGGTGCCGGTCCGCCGGGCGGTGAGCAGCACGAAGAGCCGGGGCGTCTCGACGTATCGGGGCAGCATGGCCCACCGGATCATGACGTCGGTGTCCCGGGTGGTCCACCTCCCGCCGTCCTCGTCGACGACGGCCTTCGCCTCACCCTGGGACCGGATCATCAGGAAGAGGCTGCGCGCGGTCCCCCACGGCACCAGTTCCGCGGCGGCCACGGCCACGAGGCCGAGCAGGGTCATCTCGACCGCCGTCCCCGGGTCCGGCTCCCGCAGGACGAACAGCGCGAGGGCCGCGACGCCGAAGGCGAGCACGCAGGCGCCGCGGGCCGCCCAGCGCAGCAGGGGCCACCAGCGAGTGGCCCGCAGCCGCACCCGCACGGCCTCGCTCACGTCCGCGAACACGGCGGGGTAGAGGAGTTCGATCCCGTCCTGGGTGCTGCGCTCCGTCGCGTCCACGCGCGGCTCAGCCCTTGTCGAGGACGGCCATGTCGGCCGGGTCGACGCCGCCGAAGCGGCGGTCGCGCTGGGCGTACTCGACGCAGGCCCGCCACAGGTCGCGGCGGTCGAAGTCGGGCCACAGCACGTCCTGGAAGACCATCTCGGCGTACGCGCTCTGCCAGATCAGGTAGTTGGAGGTGCGCTGCTCGCCGCTGGGCCGCAGGAAGAGGTCCACGTCCGGCATGTCCGGGTAGTAGAGGTACTTCTGGATGGTCTTCTCGGTGATCTTCGCCGGGTCGAGCCGGCCGGCCTTCACGTCCTCGGCCAGCGCCTGCGCCGCGTCCGTGAGCTCCGCGCGGCCGCCGTAGTTCATGCAGAAGTACAGCGTGAGCCTGGTGTTGTCCTTGGTCTGCTCCTGCGCGATCTGGAGCTCCTTGGCGACCGACTTCCACAGCTTGGGCATCCGGCCGACCCAGCGCACCCGCACGCCGAGCGAGTCGAGCTGGTCGCGGGACTTGCGGATGAAGTCGCGGTTGAAGTTCATCAGGAAGCGCACCTCCTCGGGCGAGCGCTTCCAGTTCTCGGTGGAGAAGGCGTAGAGCGAGATCGCGCCCACGCCCATTTCGATCGCGCCCTGGAGCACGTCGAGCACCTGCTCGGCGCCGACCTTGTGGCCCTCGGTGCGGGGCAGGCCGCGCTCCTTCGCCCAACGGCCGTTGCCGTCCATGACGATCGCGACGTGCTCCGGGATCAGCTCGGACTGGAGCTTCGGCGGGCGGGCGCCGGACGGGTGCGGCTCGGGGGTGCTGTACTCCCGGCGCTGGCGACCGAGCAGTCGTGCGATGGCCATGACGTGGTCTCTCCTACCTAGCTTTTCTCTACGTACCGCAGGGAGCGCAGGCCGCGCTCCAGGTGCCAGTGCAGATAGGCGGACACGAGTCCGCTGCCCTCCCTGACGTGACGCGGCTCGCACGCGTCCGCCGTCGCCCAGTCGCCGGTGAGCAGCGCGCCGAGCAGGCCGATGGCCTCCGGAGAGGGTACGACGCTTCCGGGCACGCGGCAGTCGCCGCATATGACGCCGCCCGCCGCGACCGAGAAGAACCGGTTGGGTCCGTGGATGCCGCATTTGGCACAGTCGTCGAAGCTCGGCGCGTAGCCGTTCACGGCGAGCGAGCGGAGAAGGAAGGCGTCGAGGATGAGATGGGGGGCGTGCTCGCCCCGGGAGAGCGTCCGCAGCCCGCCCACCAGCAGCAGGTACTGCTGCACGGCGGGCTCGCCCTCGTGGTCGGTGAACCGCTCCGCCGTCTCCAGCATGGCGGTGCCGGCGGTGTAGCGGGCGTAGTCGGTGACGATGCCGCTGCCGTAGGCGGCGATGGTCTCGCTCTGGGTGCAGAGCGGCAGGCCGCGCCCGACCAGCTCACTCCCCCGGGCGAAGAACTGCACGTCCACGTGCGAGAACGGTTCGAGCCGCGCGCCGAACTTGGACTTCGTCCGCCGCACTCCCCGGGCCACGGCGCGTACGCGCCCGTGACCACGCGTGAGGAGCGTGATGATGCGGTCCGCTTCACCCAGCTTCTGGGTGCGCAGCACGATGCCGTCGTCGCGGAACAGACTCATGCGGCCATTCTCGCGTACGGGAGGAGGCTTTCGGACAGAGTCCCCGGCACGGCGTCCGCTCGGAGTACATGCACAACCTGCTGTCCGACCTCCACCACCCCGACCGGGAGAGCTACGCCTCCGGGGCGAGCTCGAGCTGCGGCCGACCCCGACCCCGCAGGCGTCGGACGCCACGCTCGTGGCGCATCTGATGGCCCCCGGACGACGAACGCCCGGCCGGAGGTCCCCTCCCGGCCGGGCGTTCCGCGTTCCACGTCGTACGGAGTCAGGGCACCTCGCCACGGCTCCGCGCGTTCACGTGCGCCGTGGCCGCGCTCAGCCGCTCGGCCGAGGTGGCCTCCCGTACCCCGTCGGGCTCCACGTCCCATTCCCGTCCGCCACCGAGCGGCCGGATCTGGACGTAGGGCCCTTCGTGCCCCATGACCCTCCCGACCCGCCCGGTGCGGATCTCGACGACGTACGACCCGATGGGCAGTGTCATGACCGGTTCTCCTCCCCCGGCGGGACGGCGGCGGCGAGAAGCCGAGCCGTTTCCACCGTGCAGCATCCCAATTCGACGAGCGGCCTCGGAGGATCGGCGGCGAGGGTGACGACGTCGAGCCCGAGCGGGGGAAGCCGGATTCCGTCCCTCGCGAGCGCCTCGCGCAATTCCGTCACTGCCTCTTGAGCGATGTCGATGGCCCCCGCGGTCGTCTTCATGATGTCTTCCTCACCAACGTATGCCTTTCTGAATCCATTTCCTGCTTCGCCTCACCAGGCTGGGGGCGGATCCGTAGAATCGACAGATGCGCAGGTCGTACAACTGCGGTGCAGGGTTGGGGAGTTAATCCATGGCCAGAGGCAAGCGGCAGGATGCGTGGGAGTTCTTCGGTGATCTGCTGAAGGAGCGCCGGGAGGCGACAGGCCTCACGCAGGGCGAACCGGGCAGACGCGTGTTCGCATCCGGGTGACACATCGGCCTGTTCGAGCAGGGAATTCGAAAGCCGAAGCTGGATGTGGCGATACGAATCGACGAGATCCTACAAACCGGCGGTATTTTCGAACGCACGTGGCGCAAGCTCATCGACACGTCGCCGTACGTGTCCCATTTCCAGGCCGCAGCCGACCTGGAGGACATCGCGGCGAAGTTCTGCGAGGCCGCGACGTTCGACCACGCCGCCGCGCCGGCCCGGGGGCGGCGGGCACTGGTGACCGTCCTGGCTCGCCCGGTCGGCGGACACGCGTGCATGACCGGCTCACTCACGCTCATGGAGTTCGCCGACCAGCCGCCAACCGCCTCTACGGAGACGGGGTTTGCACGGGGGGTGGACGAGGGGTTCAACCGCCCACGCCCGGCCCCTACGATCTCCGCCATGTCGATCATCGCGTCCATACCCGTCCTCAAGAACCGCAGCGGCACCCGGCTGAGCGTCAGGCCCGATGGACTGCTTCTGCGGAGCCGTCACGAGTCGCTCACGATCCCCGGCGAGGCCGTGGCCCGCGTGCGCGCCGAGGGCGGGTCCGTCGCCGTCGAGCTGCGAGCCCTCCCCGGGACCGCGCCGGTGGTCCATGGGATCGAGGGCGTGGACCAGGCCGCCGCCGTCGCCTTCGCCGACGGTGTGAACTCGCTGCTGATCGAGCCGGACGAGGAGGTCGACGGCACCGCTTCGCTCGTTCTCCATACCCTCAGGACGCGCCGGAGCCGGAGGGCCGTGCGCCGGTCGCTGTGGCACGCGCTCGGCTGGCTCGGGGCGATCATCGCCCTGTCCGTGATCTGCGGGATGGCGGGAGGCGCCGTCTACCCGGTCTTCATCGTCCTGATCGGGAGCATCACGGGTCTGTTCGTCGTGGTCGGCGCGCACGAGCTGGGGTCGTGGGCCCATAGGCGGCGGGTGCGCAAGCACGGTGTCAGGGAATTCGCCTCCCCGTCCAACAGGCCGGGGGCGTACATCTACACCGACGGGGCCGGGATGCACCGCACCGTGTCCCACCACGGGTCCACCGGGTACGTCGAGGTCGCCTACGACCCGGCGGACCCGGCGGACGTCTTCACCATGACGCCGGGACCCATGGAGCTCTTCGCCATCTGGGTGGGGGCCTCCGCCTTCGTCTGCGGGCTCGGCGGTGCGGTGGGGTTGATCCTCATCACGATCGACGCCCTCACCGGGAGCACCCTCGCCGGGAGCGGGTCCTAGCCACCCCTATAGCTCGCCCTATAGAACCCATAAGTTCGCCTTATGAGTCCATAGACCGGGGGCGGGTACCACTCCGCGACATGCATTATTTAGGGTGACCTAAGTGTCGGCGGCTTCGCCGCCACGTCGCTTGCGAAGGGAACCCAGTCATGCCCCGCCCCCTCCGGGTCGCGATCGTCGGCGCCGGCCCCGCCGGAATCTACGCCGCCGATGCGCTGCTGAAGTCCGAGGCCGCCGCCGAGCCGGGTGTGTCCATCGACCTCTTCGAGCGGATGCCCGCCCCCTTCGGCCTCATCCGCTACGGCGTCGCCCCCGACCACCCGCGCATCAAGGGCATCGTCAACGCCCTCCACCAGGTCCTCGACAAGCCGCAGGTCCGCCTGTTCGGCAACATCGACTACGGCACCGACATACACCTCGACGACCTGCGCGCCTTCTACGACGCGGTGATCTTCTCGACCGGTGCCATGGCCGACCGCCCGCTCAGCATCCCGGGCGTCGAGCTGGACGGCTCGTACGGCGCCGCCGACTTCGCCTCCTGGTACGACGGCCACCCGGACGTCCCGCGCACCTGGCCGCTCGAAGCGGAGAAGGTCGCCGTCCTCGGCGTCGGCAACGTGGCCCTCGACATCGCGCGCATCCTCGCCAAGACCGGCGACGAGCTGCTGCCGACCGAGATCCCGGCGAACGTCTACGACGGTCTCAAGGCCAACAAGGCCGTCGAGATCCACGTCTTCGGGCGCCGCGGCCCGGCCCAGGCCAAGTTCAGCCCCATGGAGCTGCGCGAGCTGGACCACTCCCCCACCATCGAGGTCATCGTCAACCCCGAGGACATCGACTACGACGACGGCTCGATCGCCGAGCGGCGCAAGAACAAGCAGACCGACATGGTCGCCAAGACCCTGGAGAACTGGGCGATCCGCGACGTCGGCGACCGCCCGCACAAGCTCTTCCTGCACTTCTTCGAGTCGCCCGTCGAGATCCTCGGCGAGGACGGCCAGGTCGTCGGCCTGCGCACCGAGCGCACCGAGCTGGACGGCACGGGCAACGTGAAGGGCACCGGCCGGACCACCGACTGGGACGTCCAGGCCGTCTACCGCGCCGTCGGCTACCTCTCCGACGAGCTGCCCAAGCTCCCCTGGGACGCCGTCAGCGGCACCGTCCCGGACGAGGGCGGCCGGGTCGTCGAGGAGACCGGCGAGCACATGGCGTCCACGTACTGCACCGGCTGGATCCGCCGCGGCCCCGTCGGCCTCATCGGCCACACCAAGGGCGACGCCAACGAGACCGTGGCGAACCTCCTGGACGACTTCGCGAACGGCCGGCTGCTCACCCCCGACACCCCGGAGGCGGACGCCGTCGTGTCCTTCCTGGAGGGCAAGGGCCTCACGTACACCACGTGGGAGGGCTGGTACGCCCTGGACGCCGCCGAGAAGGCGCTCGGCGAGCCGCAGGGCCGCGAGCGCATCAAGATCGTCGAGCGCGAGGACATGCTGCGCGCGAGCGGCGCGATCAAGTAGGACTTCGCAGGCTCCCGCCCCTTC
The DNA here is from genome assembly GCF_055574655.1 of Streptomyces sp. NPDC029956. Lineage (NCBI taxonomy): Bacteria > Bacillati > Actinomycetota > Actinomycetes > Kitasatosporales > Streptomycetaceae > Streptomyces > Streptomyces sp. NPDC029956. The sequence goes on from NZ_JBVHZJ010000022.1 coordinate 82,415, forward strand.
CCCGTCCTACCCTGAAAGGACCGGGAAGGGGCGAGAGCCATGTCCGTACCCACCACGACCGACCAGGTCGAGCGCGCCAGGGACGCCGCCGCCCGTGAGTCCTGGGCCGAGGCGTACGAGCTGCTCCACGCCCACGACCGGCATCCCTCGCGCGGCCTGACCGCCGACGACCTCTCCGTCCTCGCCGACGCCGCCTGGTGGTCCGGGCACGTCGACGAGTCCGTGACCGCCCGGCTCCGGGCGCACGCCGCCTATCTCGCGGCGGACGACCACCGGGGCGCCGGGCTCGCCTCCTGGTGGCTGTACTACGAGTACGCCGGCCTGGGGCGGCCCGCGGCGGCCGCCGGCTGGCTCCACCGGGCCCGGCACCACCTGGAGGACCTGCCCGACTGCCCGGAGCAGTGCTTCCTGGCGATGACGGCCGCCGAGGAGGCCTCGGCGCACGGCGACCACGAGACCGCCCTCGCCGCGACCCGCCGCATGACCGCCCTGGCCCTCGCCTGCGGCAGCCCCGACCTCCTCGCCCTCAGCCGCCAGGCCGAGTCCCGGGTGCTCCTGGCGGCCGGCCGCAGGGCCGAGGGCCTCGCCCTCCTCGACGACGCGATGTGCGCGGTGTCGGCGGGCGAGCTGAGCGGCATGGTCACGGGCTGGCTGTACTGCCTCGCCCTGACCCAGTGCATGGAGGCCGCCGACTTCGCGCGGGCGGTGGAGTGGACGAACGCGGCGATGGAGTGGTGCGCACCGCCGTGGACGGGCCGCCCGCCGGACAGGAACGCGGAAGGGAACGCGGAAGGGAACGCGGACACGGACACGGACACGGCGACCCCTGACACGACGGTCCCGAACATGGCGGACGCTCCTGCGGTCGCGGCCCCGCTCCCCATGACCGTCCCTTCCGGCGAGAACCCCTTCCGGGGCGTCTGCCGGGCCCACCGGGTCGAGGTCCTCGACCTCCTCGGGGCCTGGGCGCTCGCCGAGGCCGAGGCCCGGCAGGCCTGCCGGGAGGTGCCGGTGGACTGTCTGGAGTCCGCCGCCGCCGCGTACTACGCCGCCGGGGACGTCCAGCGGCGCCAGGGCCGGCTCGAAGCGGCCGCCGTCTCGTACGGGCACGCCCACGAGCTGGGCAGGATCCCGCAGCCGGGGCTCGCGCTGCTCCGCCTCGCGCAGGGCCGGGCCGACGCGGCCGTGGCGGGCGTCGACCTGGCGCTCGCCTGCCGGAGCGACCCCGACCACGACGTCCTGGGCCGGGCCCGTCTGCTCGCCGCCCGTACGGAGGTGGCGCTCGCCGTCCGTGACCTGCCCGGGGCAGCGGGGGCGGCGGCTGACCTCGACGCCCTCGCGGGCGCCGCCGACGGGGACGTACCCCTCCTGCGTGCCCTGGCCGACACGGCCCTCGGCTCGGTGGCCCTCGCCGAGAGACGCCCCGGGGCGCTGCTCCCGCTGCGCCGGGCGCTCGCCGGATGGCTGGAGTTGCGGGTGCCGTACGAGGCCGCGCAGGTACGGATGCTGCTCGCGGCCGCCTGCCGGGCGGCGGGCGACGAGGAGGCGGCCCGTCTGGAGCTCGGCACCGCGCGTGCCGTCTTCGAACGGCTCGGGGCCGTGCCGGACGCCCGGCGCGCGGCCGCGCTGGTCGGCGGAGGGTCGCGGCGGCGTCTCCCGGGCGGACTCACCGCGCGGGAGGCCGAGGTGCTGCGGCTGGTCGCCTCGGGCGGCACGAACAAGGACATCGCCCGTGCGCTGGTGATCAGCGAGCACACCGTCGCCCGGCATCTGAACAACATCTTCGCCAAGCTGGGCGTCGGCTCCCGCGCCTCCGCGACGGCCTACGCCTACGCGCACGACCTGGTCTGAACGGCCCATACGGACCGGTGGCGGCGTATGGGCGGTTCGGGCGATGCGCGCCCGGAGCCCACCGGGCTACACCGGAGACATGAACACCACGACCTACCCCCAGACCACCGCCGACACGCTCCGCGGTGCCGTGCGCGGCACCGTCGTGACCCGCGGCGACCCGTCGTACGACGAGGCCCGCCGGGTCTACAACGCCCTGCACGACCGCCGCCCGGCCGTCGTCGTCCACGCCGTGGACGCCGGCGACGTGATCGCGGCGGTGCTCCACGCCCGGGAGCACGGGCTCCCGCTGGCCGTGCGCGGCGGCTCCCACTCGGTCGCCGGCTTCGGCACCGTGGACGACGGCCTCGTCGTCGACCTGTCCCGGATGCGGGGCGTCCGGGTCGACCCCGAGGCCCGTACGGCACGGGCCGAGGGCGGCGCCACCTGGGGCGACTTCGACCACGCCACCCACGCCTTCGGGCTCGCGACCACCGGCGGGGTGATCTCCACGACCGGCATCGGCGGCCTCACGCTCGGCGGCGGCATGGGTCACCTGGCCCGCCGCTACGGCCTGAGCTGCGACAACCTGGTCGCGGCGGACGTGGTGACCGCCGAGGGCACCCTGGTGTCCTGCGACGCCGAGCGGAACGCGGACCTGTTCTGGGCGCTGCGCGGCGGCGGCGGCAACTTCGGTGTCGCCGTCTCCCTCGCGTACCGGCTGCACCCGGTCGCGGACGTCTTCGGCGGGCTGAGCTGCTATCCCCTGGACGGGGACGTGGCGCGTGCCTGGCGCGAGCTGATAGCGGACTCCCCGGAGGAGCTGAACTCGATCCTGGTCCTCGCGCTGGGCCCGGAGGAACCGTTCCTCCCCGAGCGCTGGCACGGCCGCCCGATCTGCGCCGCCTTCACCTGCTTCAGCGGCCCGGAGGCGGAGGACGAGAAGGTCCTCGCCCGCCTGGACGGGCTCGGCCCGGTCATCGGCCGGTTCATGGAGCGGATGCCGTACCCGGTGATCAACACCCTCTTCGACGAGCAGCTGCCGGCCGGGCTCCACCACTACTGGAAGGGCAACTTCAGCCGCGAGCTGTCGGACGGGGCGATCGCGGCCCACATGGAGTACGGCGCGACGATGCCGTCCCTCGAATCGGACACGGCGATCTTCCCGATCGACGGCGCCTGCCACCGGGTGGGCCCGGAGGAGACCGCGTTCGCGTACCGGGACGCCGCCTTCTCGCACTCCTTCGGCGGCACGTGGACCGACCCGGCGGACTCGGCGGACAACATCGCCTGGACCCGCGCCTACGACACGGCCCTGCGCCCGCACACCCAGGAGGGCGGCTACGTCAACTTCATGGACACCGACGACCAGGACCGCGTACGGGTGAACTACCGCCAGAACTACGACCGGCTGAGGACGGTCAAGCGCCGGTACGACCCCGACAACGTGTTCCGGCTGAACCAGAACATCGCGCCCTGAGCGGTCCTACGACACCGTCCGGGCCGAGGCGGGCATCGGTCCTACGACACCGTCCGGGCCGAGGCGAGCAGTCGTACGACGTCGTCCGGGGCGAGCGCGAGCGCGTTGCCGACCGTTCCCAGGACCTCCCGCTCGGCCGGGCTGTAGATCCCGTCGGCGAGGGCGATCCCGGCGGCCTGGAGGAGGATCGACTCCCGGCCCGAGGGCGCGAGGTGCGGGGTGAGGGGCTCCAGGGCCTCGTGCAGCTCGATCGCGAGGAGCGCGCCCTCGGGGTTGACCTCGGGCATGAAGCGCCCGGTGTCGGCCTCCAGGGCCTCGACGAGGTCGACGAGCTGGACGGCGGTGCACTCGGCGTAACCGGCGGACCTGACGGCGCTCACGGCCCGGTCGAGGACCGCGCGCGACTCTGTGCCGCCGGCCGCGAGCACGGCGAGGGCGACGGTGTGCACGGCGTCCCGCAGCATCGCGGAGAAACGGCTGGTCGTGGGGTGGTCGAGCACCTCCGTGCCGAAGTGCGTGTGACAGGCGGCGCACTCGACGACGGGTCCCGTACAGCCCCGGGGCAGGACCGGGACCCCCAGGACGGCGAACCTGCGGCGGCCGGTGCGGCGCCGGTAGTTGCGGTCGCCACCGCACTCCTCGCAGAAGAACTCGCCGTCTCCGACCGTGTTCCATGAGGTGCGGATTCCGCAGACGCCCACTTTCCCACCACGTGAATTCCGGGCAGACCGCACACGCACCTCCTCAACGGCCCGGCTGCACTGCCGGCGTTGGCGTGATGTTAGCCACATCCTTGATGTGGCGTCAGCACCCCGTCGGCACTTCACCGCGGAGTTGGCCGAGACACGTCATCCTCCGCGAAGCGCGGCGACGGCGCTTTGTGAAGGCCAGGAAGCCTCCATCGGCCCGGCCTGCCGCCTCCACCGGGCCGATCGCGCTGGATTCGATGGCCGAAGGGGTCGTCGCGAGATCACCCTCCGGGGTGGCGCCGAGCCCGGAAACATGACCGGGTCCGGAAAGCGGGACGGCCCCCGCCCCTCGGAAGGGTGCGGGGGCCGTCTCCTGAGGACCGGGTCAGCGGGCGGAGCGGTTGACCGCCGAGATGACCGCCTTCAGGGAGGCGCGGGTCGTGTTCGCGTCGATGCCGATGCCCCACAGGACCTGACCGTCGATGGCGCACTCGATGTACGAGGCGGCCTGCGCGGAGGCGCCCTCGCTCATCGTGTGCTCCTGGTAGTCCAGCAGGCGGGCGTCCACGCCGATCGCCTGCAGGGCGGCGAAGAAGGCGGAGATCGGGCCGTTGCCGGAGCCGGTCAGGACGGTGTCGGCTCCGTCGACGACCGCCTCGACGGTCAGCGTGTCCGTGCCGTCCGTGTCGGAGGTGGTCTGGCCGGAGCGCAGCTGGATCCGACCCCAGCGAGCCGCGTGGTCGTCCGGGCTGGGCAGGTACTCGTCCTGGAAGACGGCCCAGATCGCGGCCGGAGTGACCTCGCCGCCCTCGGAGTCCGTCTTCTGCTGGATGATCTTCGAGAACTCGATCTGCATCCGGCGGGGCAGGTCCAGCTTGTGGTCGTTCTTCAGGACGTACGCGATGCCGCCCTTGCCGGACTGCGAGTTGACCCGGATGACGGCCTCGTAGGAGCGGCCGACGTCCTTCGGGTCGATCGGCAGGTACGGCACCGCCCACTCGAGGTCGTCGACGGTCTTGCCCTGGGCGGCCGCGTCGGCCTCCATGGCGTCGAAGCCCTTCTTGATGGCGTCCTGGTGGGAGCCGGAGAAGGCGGTGTAGACCAGGTCGCCCGCGTAGGGGTGGCGCGGGTGGACCTCCATCTGGTTGCAGTACTCGGAGGTGCGACGGATCTCGTCGATCTGCGAGAAGTCGATCTGCGGGTCGACGCCCTGACTGAACAGGTTCATGCCCAGGGTCACCAGGTCGACGTTGCCGGTGCGCTCGCCCTGCCCGAACAGGCAGCCCTCGATGCGGTCGGCGCCGGCCATGATCGCCAGCTCGGCGGCGGCCACGGCCGTACCGCGGTCGTTGTGCGGGTGGACCGACACGCAGATGTGCTCGCGGCGGGTCAGGTTCCGGGACATCCACTCGAAGCGGTCCGCGTGCGTGGACGGCGTCGAGCGCTCCACGGTGGCGGGCAGGTTCAGGATGATCTCGCGGCCCGGGCCCGGCTGCCAGACGTCACAGACCGCCTCGCAGACCTCCAGGGCGAAGTCCAGCTCGGTGTCGGTGAAGATCTCGGGGCTGTACTGGTAGCCGAAGACCGTGCGCTCGTCGAGCAGCTTCTCGGCGTACTCCATGACCAGGCGGGTGCCGTCCACGGCGATCTGCTTGATCTGCTCCTTCGAGCCGCGGAAGACGACCCGGCGGAAGGTGGGCGCCGTGGCGTTGTACAGGTGGACGGTGGCGCGCTTCGCGCCGACCAGGGACTCCACGGTCCGCTCGATCAGGTCCTCGCGGGCCTGGGTCAGTACGGAGATGGTGACGTCGTCCGGGATCGCGCCCTCTTCGATGATGGAGCGCACGAAAGCGAAGTCGGTCTCGCCGGAGGACGGGAAGCCGACCTCGATCTCCTTGTAGCCCATGCGTACGAGCAGGTCGAACATCTCGCGCTTGCGGGCCGGGGACATCGGGTCGATCAGGGCCTGGTTGCCGTCGCGCAGATCGGTGGACAGCCAGCGGGGGGCCTTGGTGATCCGCTGCTCGGGCCAGGTGCGGTCGGGGATCCGTACCTGCTCGTACTGGCCGTACTTGTGGATCGGCATCCCGGACGGCTTCTGCAGCTGCGTCGCGTTGGTGATCGGCGTGGGGCGGCTGACGAACGGGGACTGGGTCATGTGCGTTGGGCTCCTCGGGTCCAGCAAGAAGGACGGCCGACTGTCGAACGCAACACCAGGTCCCGCGGGGAGGGGGTCGGCCTACGACTACAGGCCCTCGCCGCGGCAGCTAAGGAGAAGCAGCCCGAAACGCATGATGTGCCGCAGCCTAGCCCAGGGACGTCGGAGACGGACGTCTTGTATCAGTATGCGGGACGGCGTCCGCGTCAAGGCCGAACAGTGACGCATCACTCCATTTCGCCAATCCTCGTCTCAGCCCGTGACAGTGGGCTCACTCAGTGCCACATTGCGAGCATGACTCCCCAGACGCCCGTCTTCTGCTCGATCGTCCCTCCGCACCTCCTTGAGCACCTGGCGCACTCCGCGAACCCGGCCGTCGCCGAGGCCGCGCGCCGCACGCTCGTCGCGGACGCCTCGGCCCGTACGTTCCGGATCCTGCCGCTGCCCGGCACCGCACCCACGCTCGGCCCGGCCGAGGCCGGCAAGCCGCACCGCACGATCTACGACTGCGAGCGCGGCACCGGCCTGCCCGGGGTGAAGGTCCGCGGCGAGGGAGACGCGGCGACCGGGGACGCGACCGTCAACCGGGCGTACGCCGGCCTGGGCGCCACCTTCGACCTCTTCCTCGACGCCTTCGGGCACAACTCCATCGACGGCGCCGGTCTGCCGCTGCTCGCCTCCGTCCACTACGACGAGAAGTACGGCAACGCGTTCTGGAACGGCGAACAGATGGTGTTCGGCGACGGCGACGACGAGATCTTCCTCGACTTCACCCTCCCCGTGGACGTCATCGGCCACGAGCTCGCCCACGGCTTCACCCAGTACTCGGCGAACCTGGAGTACTTCAGCCAGTCCGGCGCCCTCAACGAGTCCGTCTCCGACGTCTTCGGCTCCCTCGTGAAGCAGTACGCGCTCGGCCAGTCCGCCGAAGCCGCCGACTGGCTCATCGGCGAGGGCCTCTTCCACCCGAACGTGGAGGGGTCGGCGCTGCGCTCCATGAAGGCCCCGGGCACGGCGTACGACGACGACATCCTGGGCAAGGACCCGCAGCCCGGCCACATGGACGACTACGTCCGCACCGGCCGCGACAACGGCGGCGTCCACATCAACTCCGGCATCCCCAACCACGCCTTCTACCTGGCGGCGACCGAGCTGGGCGGCAACGCCTGGGAGCGGGCCGGGCAGATCTGGTACGACGTGATGACCGGCGGGACCCTGACCCCCGAGGCCCGGTTCTCCGAGTTCGCGGCGGCCACGGTGGCGGCGGCGCGGGCGCGGTACGGCGACGGGGAGGAGATCCAGGCCGTTCTGAAGGCCTGGTCCGCGGTGGGCGTACCGACCGACTGATCCGGCTGGTACACAGGTCCCATGCGGATTCGAGTGCGGCGCACGGGCGGTTTCGCGGGCATCGAGCGGTCGGCGGAGGTGGTGGTCACGGACGCCGAGTGGGAGTCCCTGGCCGCCACCGTGCTCGCCGACGGTGACGGCGACGTCCGGGGCGTCCCGGACGGCTTCTCCTACGAGATCACGATCGACGGCGTCACCGTCCGCTGCTGCGACCCCCGCCTCTCGGAGGCGCAGAGGACCCTCGTGACGAGGGTCCTCAAGGAAGGCGCGTAGGCCTCAGCGGGAGGCGTGACGCCGCCAGAATCTGTTCTCCTTCGGCGGCCGGACCTTCAGGGACCAGTCCCCGTCGGCGCTGACGAGCTGCACGAGCAGGGGCCCCTCGGGCAGGGGACGCGTCTCCCGGGGGAACCTGCTCGCCTCGTTGGCGAGCAGGTGATCGCGACCGTCCGGCTCGTAGCCGTGCACGTTGAACCACTCGAAGCCGAGCCTCGTACGGAGGCGTGAGGTGAGCTGGCCGGCCGGGCCCGTGTACAGCAGCACGTCGGAGCCCCGTCCCTCGGCCATGCCGTCGAGGACCTCCACGGTGCTCACCGGGCGGACGGCGACCGTCCACGACTCGCCGTAGGCGCTCACGCGCAGGCGCAGCGGGGACTTGCCGTCGTACCGCAGGACCCGACGGGCCCCCTGGTCCTTCATCACCGTGTTCGCGAGCAGGGCGCCCCTTTCGCCCTTCTCGTCGATGCTGTGCACGGCGAAGTAGCCGTCGCCCTTCCGGGTCGATTCGACGACGACGTAACCGGCCGGGATCGGCGCGTCGACGGTGATGTCGGCCTTGCCCTCGCCGCTGCGGACGAACTCCGGGAAGTCCCCGCCGAACAGCTCGGCGTCCGACTGCGGGCCGGTCCGCGGGGGACGCCGTGCGGGGCCCTGCGGCGATGTCCGTACGAGGGCGGCCTCGGCCTCGGCCTCCCGGACCTTGGCGAGGAGCTCCTCGGGGATGGCCTCCGGAGTGGCGCCGACGGAGACGGGCCCGTCGATCGGAGCGGGCCCGTCGATCGGAGCGGGCCCGTCGTCGTGCACGGGCCCGTCGATCGGGTCAGGCTCGTCGTCGTGCACGGGCTCGTCGTCGGGGGCGGGCTCCGGGTCCCTGCCGACGATGCCGAAATCCTCGGCGAGGCCGACGAGGCCGGAGTCCCACCCCTGGCCCACGGCGCGGAACTTCCACGCCCCGTCGCGCCGGTAGAACTCGCCGAGGACGAACGCCGTCTCGGTGCTCGCGTCGTCGACCTCGTACAGCGCGAGCTGCTCGCCGGTGGCGGCGCTGACCGTCCGGACGTGCAGGCCCGGGACCTGGCCGAACGTCCCGTGGTCACTGGAGGCGGTGATCACGATGCGCTGGACGGCGGGCTCGACCCGCTCGGTGTCGATCTCCATCCAGTCGGCGACCCGCCGCTCCCCGTCCCGCACCCGGTCGAGCAGGCGCACCGCGCCGGACGCGTGCACCGGCTGGTTGTAGAAGACCAGGTCGCCGTCGCCCCTGACCCTGCCCGAGGCGTCGAGCAACAGCGCCGAGGCGTCGACCTCCGGCACTCCGTCATCAGCGTCCCGCCGGACGACCGCGATCCGCCACACCTGCTCGGGGACCGGCAGGTTTCCCCCCTTGACGATCTTTGTCATCGCGCCATGCTGGCACGCGGCCGGGGGGATGTCGACGGGCTAGAAACCCAGCTTGCGCAGCTGCTTCGGGTCGCGCTGCCAGTCCTTCGCGACCTTGACGTGGAGGTCGAGGAAGACCGGGGTGCCGAGGAGGGCCTCGATGTGCTTGCGGGACTTCATGCCGACCTCCTTGAGGCGGCTGCCCTTCGGGCCGATGATGATGCCCTTCTGGCTGGGGCGCTCGATGTACACGTTGGCGTGGATGTCGAGCAGCGGCCGGTCCGCCGGGCGGTTCTCGCGCGGGATCATCTCCTCGACGACCACCGCGATGGAGTGCGGCAGCTCGTCCCGTACGCCTTCGAGCGCGGCCTCGCGGATCAGCTCCGCGACCATGACCTGCTCCGGCTCGTCCGTGAGGTCGCCCTCCGGGTAGAGCGGCGGGGACTCGGGGAGCAGCGGGATCAGCAGGTCGGCGACGAGCTGGACCTGCTTGTTGCCGACGGCCGAGACCGGCACGATCTGCGCCCACTCGAAGCCCAGCTCCTTGCCGAGCTGGTCGACGGCGATCAGCTGCTCGGCGAGGGTCTTGGAGTCGACCAGGTCGGTCTTGGTGATGATCGCGACCTTGGGGGTCTTCTTGATCCCGGCGAGTTCCTTGGCGATGAACTTGTCGCCGGGGCCGAGCTTCTGGTCGGCGGGCAGGCAGAAGCCGATCACGTCGACCTCGGCCCAGGTGGTGCGCACGACGTCGTTGAGCCGCTCACCGAGGAGGGTGCGCGGCTTGTGGAGGCCGGGGGTGTCCACCAGGATCAGCTGCGCCTCGGGGCGGTGCACGATGCCCCGGACGGTGTGCCGGGTGGTCTGCGGCCGGTTCGAGGTGATGGCCACCTTCTGACCGACCAGAGCGTTCGTGAGGGTGGACTTGCCCGCGTTGGGGCGGCCGACGAAGCAGGCGAAGCCGGCCCGGTGGACGGCTTCGGTTTCTTGGTTGCGAGCGCTCATGGGGGCCATTGTCCCCGATGAGCGCCCGCCTCACGTACTCACGTGCGCACTCGGCTCCGCGCGGGCCGCCCTGTGCCGCCGGATCCGCAGGCCGAAGAGGCCCGCGGCGCCCCCGACGAGCAGGGTCGCGGCGGCGAGCCAGGGCAGGGCGAGGAAGGAGACCGTACCCGTCTCCCGGACGTCCTTCGCGGTGGCGGTGAGGGTGATGTCGCCCCAGTCGAGCTGCGGGGAGCCGGTCCACCGCTCGGTGAGCCGGATCTTCTGCCGGGGCAGCAGTTCGGACGGCACCGTGGCGAGGTCGCGGTCGAGGAGGGTGCGTCCGAAGAGGCCCTCCGCCTTGAGGGCGACCTTGGGGTTGAGGGTGACGTTGCCCCGGTTGTGCAGCGTGTACGAGACGACCGCGCTGCTCGTGCCGGCGCCGGGGACCAGCGGCCGGTCCTGGTCGACGGTGACGTCCTCGACGCCGAGGGCGGGCACGGTGGGCCCGTTGACCCGCAGGTAGAGGCGGGCGGCCACGGCGCGCTGGACGCCGACGGCGACGGCTCCACTCCCGCCGGGGCTGATCCGCTCGTCGAGGGCGACGAGCGCCCCCGGGTGGTCGCCGGGGTCGGCGTCGGCGGGGACGGTCAGCGTGTACCGGACGGTGACGGCGGAGCCGGGCGGGACGGTGATCCGGGTCCGCTCGGGCGTGATCCAGGCACCGGCGCCGGTCTGCTTCTCCCGCTGGGTGCGGACGGCGAAGCCGCCGTCCCGGTCGGTGTTGTAGGCGTCGGCGCCGTAGAGCCGGAACGTCAGCGGGGCGGCCGTCTTGTTGGCGACGGTGACCTTGTCCGTGAGCGTGGAGCCCGGATCGGCGGTGAGGAAGAAGTAGGGGCGGCTGCCGAGACGGGGGGCGGCGGGATAGACGGCCCACTCGCCGTTCTCGGCGGCCTGGGCGTGCGGGGCGGCGCCCAGCAGGAGGAGCAGGACGCTCAGGAGGAGTACGTACAGCGTGCGCACGAGTCGAAAACCCCCGGGGTGCGGAGCGGGCCGGCCGGGTGCGCGCCCGGCCGGCACGGTGGTCAGGACAGGGTGAGCGTCAGCACGCCCGCGTACGAGCCCGGCGCCGTGAAGGCCGGGACGTCGAGGGAGAGCCCCGCGTCGATCGTGAACTCGCCGCCCGTGAGAGCGCCGTTCGGCGTGGAGGCGAGGGTCGCGCCGCCGCTGCCGACCGGACCGGACGAGCCTGCCGCGCAGGCGCTGGGGCTGCCGGCCTTGGCGGTGCAGGCCGGTGTCCAGCTGAGGTTCCCGGAGCCGATGGAGCCGCCGGTTCCGGTGAAGTCGGTGACCTTGCCGGTGAGGGACCAGCCCGCGGGGCCGCCGCGGAAGTCCTTCACCGTCACCGTCCTGAGGTCGCCGGTCGCCGCGCCGCCCTGACCGAAGTCGACGGACGACAGCTCGACGGCGTCCCCGGCCTGGGTCATGGAGAGCTCACCGGCGGTGACGGCCGCGGTGATGGTCTGGCTGTTCGGCGGAGCCGGTACGACCACCTTGTACGCGGCGGGTCCGGCACCCTTCCCGGGGTCCCAGGCCGCGCCCTCGTAGGCCACGATCCCGGTGGTCGCCACGTCGGCGACCTTCAGGCGCGCGGCGAAGGAGCCCTCGCTGTCGGTCGTGACGGTCATCCTGTCCGCGGTCTCCGCCGCGCCGGCCCGGCCGACGACGGTGACCTCGGTGAGCGGGGTGAACCGGGAGCCGTTGACGGTCACCCGGACGCCCGGGTCGCCGGACGCGGTGTCGAGGGCGAGCGCGCGGGTGTTGGGGCTGGTCACGGGGCTCGCGACGACCGTCTCGGAGACCGGGGCGGGCGGGTTGAGCACCGTACAGGGGGTGTCCAGCTCCATGAGGTAGCTGGTGTGGATGTTGTAGTCGCCGGGTGAGAGGGTGATCGACCCGGCATCGGTGACGGTGAAGGTGCCGGTCATCGAGAAGGCCGGGAAGGAGCCCTTGCCGGGGACCGGCGGGTTCTTCTTGGGGCCGTTGACGGTGACCGCGCCGCTCTGGGCGCCGCCGAGGACGACCTTGCCGCTGGGCGTCATGATGTCGGCCGGCAGCGCGAGGTCGACCGGGTTGGACGCGGCGGGCTTGGTGATCGTGTACGTCACCGTGACGGTCTCGCCGACCTTGGGGCTGGCCTTGTCGACGGTGATCTCGGCGGTGGTGGTGCCCGTGATGGGCGGGATGCCGGCGATCGGCGGCGGGACGCAGCGGGTCTGGAATTCCACCGGCTGGGAGGTGGTGGTCGCGCCGGCCGGGGCCGCGAGCGCGCCTCCTGCGACCGCGAGGGCGGTGGCGCCGAGGACGGCGGTCCAGCGCCGTCTTCGGGCCGCCGCCCGGGATCGGGTGAGTGCCATGGGTGTGCCCCCTCCTGAGGGATGAGTGGGCGCCATTGACGGCTGCGGGCGGAGAGAAGTCAATGCAGACGAAAGACATCGACTGATGACCCATCAGATACTGTCAAGATCCTCGAAGGGGAGGAGTTTCCCCAGGTCAGCGCCGATTCCCGAGGTGCCGGAACACGACGGAGACCGGTGCCGCCCAGGGCGACACCGGTCCGGTGGGTACAGGACTCAGCTGAAGACGAACGGGCCGGGCGACTGCGAGGTCAGCGCGTCACAGTTCACCGTGACCCCGAAGATCACCATCTTGAGGGCGACCCCCGCGAAGTACGAGTTGAGGCTGTCGCCGGAGGCCACGGTCCCGCTGAGGGGGCCGATGGTCACGGGCCCCACGGGGAGCGCCGGGTTCTTCTTGCCGCTGAAGACCCGCGTACCGCCACCGGCCTTGGCCAGCGTCAGCGTGGCGTTGATCTGGTCGGCGCCGACCGGGATCGGGGTCGTCACGGACGAGGTGAGGGTGATGGTGGCGGCGGTGCCGCTCTGCGTCGCGACGAGGGTGGCGCTGCCGCCGCCCCACGAACCGCAGTCGTACGTCGCCGTGGCCGACCCCGGCGAGACGGCGGCGGCCGTCGGCGCGAAGGCGAGCGAGGCGGCGGCGAGCCCTCCGGCGACGACCGCGACGGTCCCTAAGGTGCTTCTGCTTCTCATGGCGAGTTCGAACCCCTTCCGATGGCGAACGCAGGGGTGCGGACACTGCGTGAATGGTGGAGATCTGACGGCCCGTCGGGCGGACCGCTGTTCATTGAGACGCAGACCGCATGGGAAGGCAAGAGAAGATGCGGTGATCCTTCACAAACACACAAAGCACGGGGACCCGGCGCCAACGCCGGGTCCCCTGTCCGGTTCTCGCCGCCACGAGGTGTCTGCCCCGTGCGGCGGCCGCGTCGCTCAGCCCGCCGTGACCGCCACGCGCAGCCGACCGTCCGGACCGGCCAGCAGGACCGGGGTCTCCGGGCCGCCGAGGTCCCGTACCGCCGCGCGGTCCTCGTCCGACGCGGACTCCGCGCTCGACACGACGGCCGCCGCCTCCAGGGACTGGGCGCCGCTCGCCACCGCCATGGCGACCGCGGTCCGCAGGGCGCTCAGCTTGAGCGACTCCAGCTCCACGGTCCCCGCCACGTACGTACGACCGGTCTCGTCCCGTACGGCGGCCCCCTCGGGCACACCGTTGCGGGCGCGGGCGCTGCGCGCCAGCGTGATGATCTTGAGGTCCTCGGCGCCGAGGTCGCCGTGCTCGCTGCTGAGTGTCATGCCCCTGAGCATAGGTCCGCGCCGGAACGCCGCCCGCGACGCCCCCGAAGCACGCGAGGCGACCGGACCGAGCCTCAGCCCGCGACCGGGTACATCGCCCCGCGGCGCCCCTCCGGCGACACGAGCCACTCCAGCTTCTCCGCCGTGCCGGCCTCCGGCAGCGGGGTGTGGAGCACGATCACCAGGTCCGGCCGGGCCGGGACCCTGAGCTGGGTCGCCTCGACGTACAGCGTGCCGACCAGCGGGTGCTCCAGCTCCTTGCGGTTCTGGCCGCCGGGCAGGATGTCCCGCCGCTCCCAGAGGTCCGTGAACTCCGGGCTCAGCTCCTTGACCTCCTCGACGACCTGCCGGAAACCCTCGTCCTCGGGGCTCTCCGAGCACGCCGAACGGAACTGGGCGACCACCCGGGGGGCGATCTCCTCCCACTGGGTCATGCGGGTGCGGTACAGCGGATCGGTGAAGAAGGTGACCAGGCAGTTCTGCGCGACGTCGGGACCCATCCCGAGCACGATCGCCGCAGCGTCGTTGTACAGGACCGTGTTCCAGTACACGTCCATGATGTGCGCGGGAAACGGCATCCACGCGTCGATGAGCCGCCGCAGCCCGTCGCACATGTCCCGGTCCTCGGGGGCCGTCTCCGGCGCCGGCGGGTTCAGCGCCGCCAGGACGTACAGATGGCGCCGCTCCGCCGGGCTCAGCCGCAGCACCCGCGCCACCGAGTCGAGCACCTGCGGCGAGACCGTGATGTCCCGGCCCTGCTCCAGCCACTGGTACCAGGAGACGCCGACGCCGGCGAGGACCGCGACCTCCTCCCGGCGCAGCCCCGGCGTGCGGCGGCGCGCGCCCCCGTCCGGGAGGCCCGCCTCCGCGGGGCTCACCCGTGCCCGACGGCTCATCAGGAACTCGCGCAGTTCGCCGAGTCGGTGCTGCTTCGCCGTGCTGCTCTCGAGAGCGGTGGCCACGTGTGCTTCCTCCCCCTGGATGCCTGGTGGTACGACCAACAGGATAAGTTCCCGCTCCCCAGCGTTGTTCCCGGACGCCGAAGGTGGGGTCATGGCAACCCTGACCTCTCCCCCTGCGGACACCGGCACCGAGGCCGCCCCTCCGGCCGGTCCCCCGGCCCTCACCGGCCGCACCCGGCTCATCCTCTTCGTGCTGTGCGCCGCCCAGTTCATGGTCGCGCTGGACTTCTCCGTGCTGAACGTGGCGCTGCCCGTCCTCGGCGCCGACCTCGGCCTCGGCCAGTCCGCCCTCCAGTGGGCGGTCACCGCCTTCGCGCTGCCCTCCGGCGGCTTCCTGCTCCTCTTCGGCCGCGTCGGCGACCTCTACGGACGCAAGAAGCTGTTCCTCGCCGGGCTCGCCCTCTTCGGCCTCGCCTCGCTGCTCGCCGCCTTCGCCTGGAACCCGGCCGCCTTCCTCACCGGACGCGCCCTCCAGGGCATCGGCGCCGCCGCGATCGTGCCCACCGGCATGTCCCTGCTGACCACGACCTTCCCCGAGGGGCCGCTGCGCGACAAGGCGCTCGGCATCTCCGGCACCCTGCTGTCGCTCGGCTTCACCGTCGGCATGGTCCTCGGCGGTGTCATGACGGACACCCTCGGCTGGCGCTCCACCATGGGCCTGCTCGCCCTCTTCGCCGTGATCGTGCTGCCGCTGGCCCCCGGCCTGCTCCCCGAGTCCCGCACCCCCGAGCGGCCCCGCCTGGACGTGCCCGGCGCGGTGACCGTCACCGGTGGTCTGCTCGCCCTGATCTACGCCCTGTCGACGGCGGCCGAGCGCGGCTTCGGCGGCACGGACGTGCTGGTCACGCTGGTGCTGGGGATCGTGCTGCTCGCGGTGTTCGTGCGGGTCGAGTCCCGGCACGCGGCCCCGCTGGTGTCGCTGCCGATGCTGCGGCGCCGGACGGTCGCGTTCGGCAACCTGGGCGGTCTGATCACCTTCTCGATGATGTCGACCGTCGTCTTCGCCCTCACCCTGTACCTGCAGGAGACGCTGGGCCTGTCGGCCTTCGCGACCGGACTGGTCTTCGGTGTGCAGGGCGTGCTGTCGGTCGCGGCCGGCATGCTCGCGCCGAAGGTGATCGGCCGGATCGGCGCCCGCGCCACCCTGGTCGGCTCGCTGGCCGGTCAGGGCGTGCTGACGGCCGCGCTGCTCGGCCTGGGCGAGGAGTCGGGCGTGGTCCTGGCGACCGTCGCCGTCTCGCTCGCCTCGATGTGCCACCTCGGCGCGATCATCTCGTACGGACTGACCGTCACCTCGGGCGTCCCGGACGAGGAGCAGGGTCTGGCGACCGGCCTGGTGACGACCACCCAGCAGGTCGGCATCACCATCGGCATCCCGCTGCTCGGCGTGCTCGCCACCACGGGCGGCGACCTGTACGGGGGCGTCCGCACGGTCCTCGTCCTGGACGCGGCGATCGTCCTCGGCGCGGCGGTCCTGGTCGGCCTCGGTCTGCGGCGCCGGTCCTGAACCACGCCGGCGGGAGAGCTACGGCCTGTCGAGACGGAGCCGTACGGCCTTCGGCAGCCCCGCGACCACCAGGTCGTACGAGTCCTCGACGAGCTCCCGGACCATGCGGTCCGGGAGCTCTCCGGCGGTCACCGTGTTCCAGTGCCGCTTGTTCATGTGATAGCCCGGGGCGATCGCCGGATGCTCCTCGCGGAGCCGTACGGCGTCGTCCGGATCGCACTTGAGGTTGACCCGCAGCGGCTCGGACTCGAGCGACGCGAGCGCGAACAGCTTCCCGGCGACCTTGAAGACGGAGACGTCGGGCCCGAACGGGAACTCCTCCGTCGCGTCGTTGAAGTCCAGGCAGAAGGCGCGCAGCTCGTCGGGGGTCATGCCGGCTTCTCCTCCGGTTCCAGGGGTTCCACGAGAACGGTGACGATCTTGTTCCGGCGGCCGGCCGGGGACTCGGCCGTCAGCCGCAGCGAGCGCCCGTCGGGCAGCTCCACGACCGCCTTGGCGCCCGCGATCGGGACCCGGCCGAGCGCCTTCGCGAGCAGTCCGCCGACGGTCTCCACGTCCTCGTCGTCGTACTCGTCGGGCCCCAGCCCGTACAGCTCCCCGAGGTCGCCGATGTCGAGGCGCGCGGTGACCCGGTGGCTGCCCCCGCCGAGGTCCGTGACCGGCGGCAGCTCCCGGTCGTACTCGTCGGTGATCTCGCCGACGATCTCCTCCAGGATGTCCTCGATGGTGACGATCCCGGCCGTGCCGCCGTACTCGTCGATCACGACGGCGACGTGGTTGCGCTCCTGCTGCATCTCGCGCAGCAGGTCACCGGCGTTCTTGGTGTCGGGCACGAAGGCGGCGGGCCGCATCGCCGTCGACACCACGTCCGCCTCGGAGTCCCGGTTGATGTGCGTCTTGCGGACCAGGTCCTTGAGGTACACGATGCCGACGATGTCGTCCTCGTTCTCCCCGGTGACGGGGATGCGGGAGAAGCCGGAGCGCAGCGCGAGGGTGAGGGCCTGACGGATCGTCTTGTACCGCTCGATGCAGATGAGATCGGTACGGGGCACCATCACCTCCCGTACGAGCGTGTCGCCCAGCTCGAAGACGGAGTGCACCATGCGGCGCTCCTCGTCCTCGATCAGCGACTCCTGCTCGGCGAGGTCCACCATGGCCCGCAGCTCGGCCTCGGAGGCGAAGGGGCCCTTGCGGAAGCCCTTGCCCGGGGTCAGCGCGTTGCCGATGAGGATCAGCAGCTGCGGGATCGGCCCCATGATCCGGGCCAGCGGCAGCAGCACGTACGCGGCGGCCGTCGCCGTGTTCAGCGGGTGCTGGCGGCCGATGGTGCGCGGTGAGACGCCCACGGCCACGTACGACACGAGGACCATCACGACGATGGCGACGAGCAGCGCCTCCCAGGTCTCCGGGAAGGCCTCCAGGCAGGCGTACGTGACGAGGACGCCGGCGCCCATCTCGCAGGCGACGCGCACCAGCAGGGCCACGTTGAGGTAGCGGGTGGGATCGGAGGCGACCTGGGCGAGCTTCTCGGCCCCGCGCCGCCCGGACCGTACGGCCTCGGCGGCGCGGAAGCTGGAGACGCGGGCGAGACCGGCCTCGGCGCAGGCGGCGAGCCAGGCCACGACGACAAGGGCCACCGCCCCGAGGATCAGCGAAACGTCCATCGGGTCAGGAGACGGTCGGCGCCGGGGACGGGCCGGTGAGGCCCTTCTCCTCGCGCCAGCCGTCGACGATCGCCGCCTGGAGGCCGAACATCTCGGCCTTCTCGTCGGGCTCCTCGTGGTCGTACCCGAGGAGGTGGAGCACACCGTGGACGGTGAGCAGCTGGAGCTCCTCGTCCATGGAGTGCTCCGTGGGCGCGTCCTTGCCCTGCTGGGTGGCGACCTCGGGGCAGAGCACGATGTCACCCAGGAGCCCCTGCGGGGGCTCCTGGTCGTCCTTCGCCGGCGGGCGAAGCTCGTCCATCGGGAAGGACATGACGTCCGTCGGACCCGGCAGATCCATCCACTGGATGTGGAGCTGCTCCATCGCCTCCGCGTCCACGACGATCACCGAGAGCTCGGAGAGCGGGTGGATGCGCATGCGCGCGAGCGCGTAGCGGGCGACGTCGAGGATCGCCTGCTCGTCGACCTCGGTACCGGACTCGTTGTTGACGTCGATCGACATGGTGCTTGTGTGCTTCTCTCGTTAAGTCGTCACAGCCCGTTGCGGCCGTTGCGGCTGTCGTACTGCTCGTACGCGTCGACGATACGGCCGACGAGCTTGTGCCGGACGACATCCTGCGACGTGAGAGTCGAGAAGTGGACGTCCTGGACGCCTTCCAGGATGTCGCGGACCTGTCGCAGACCGCTCTTCGTCCCGTTCGGCAGGTCGACCTGGGTGATGTCACCGGTGATGACGATCTTCGAGTCGAAGCCGAGGCGGGTGAGGAACATCTTCATCTGCTCGGGGTTCGTGTTCTGCGCCTCGTCCAGGATGATGAACGCGTCGTTCAGCGTCCGGCCGCGCATGTACGCCAGCGGCGCGACCTCGATCGTGCCCGCGGCCATCAGCTTGGGGATCGAGTCCGGGTCGAGCATGTCGTGCAGCGCGTCGTAGAGCGGGCGCAGATAGGGGTCGATCTTCTCGTAGAGCGTGCCGGGCAGGAAGCCGAGGCGCTCGCCGGCCTCGACGGCCGGGCGGGTCAGGATGATCCGGGTGACCTGCTTGGACTGCAGGGCCTGGACCGCCTTGGCCATGGCCAGGTAGGTCTTTCCCGTACCGGCGGGACCGATGCCGAAGACGATCGTGTGCTCGTCGATCGCGTCGACGTACCGCTTCTGGTTGAGGGTCTTGGGACGGATCGTGCGACCGCGGTTGGAGAGGATGTTCTGCGTGAGCACCTCGGCGGGGGTCTCCTCGCCGCCCTCCGAACCGTTCCCGCTCGCCCTGAGCATGGCGATCGAGCGTTCCACTGCGTCCTCCGTCATCGGCTGACCGGTGCGGAGCACCAGCATCATCTCGTCGAACAGGCGCTGGATCAGCGCGACTTCCGCCGCGTCGCCCACCGCGCTGACCTGGTTGCCCCGGACATGGATGTCGGCCTCCGGGAACGACCGCTCGATCACACGGAGCAGCGCGTCACCGGAGCCGAGCAGACTGACCATCGGATGCTTGGCGGGGACGGTGAAGTGGGCGCGGGCCTGTCCGGGCGCCCCGTCCTGGGGCGATCCGTTGTGGGCTGTGGGTGTCTGAGTCATGGGCCGGCACTGGGGCCTGCGCATACCTCCCGTTGCAGGGTTCTCGCTGCTCGACAACCTCTGGGCTACCAAGCCTACGACTTGGCGCGGAGAAGCCCATAGCGGTTTACGGACATGGAACGAGCAGCGGTTTTCCCCCGCGGTCTACGGGTGTGCCGCGCGGAAACCGATCGTCGGCACCGCCCGGCGCAGCGGCCAGGGGCGGGCGGGGGCGGGGAGCAGCCGCTCCAGGAAGGCGTAGCGGTCGCGCAGGGCCTCGGGGTCCTGGCTCTCGTGGCCCTGGACGTGCTGCCACCAGGCGGCGATCTCGCCCCAGGTGGGGGCGGACAGGGAGCCGCCGAACTCCTGGACGGAGAGGGCCGCGGTGAGCCCGGCGAAGGCGAGGCGGTCGGCGAGGGGCCAGTCGGCGAGCGTGCCGGTGACGAACCCGGCGACGAAGACGTCCCCGGCGCCGGTCGGGTCGAGGGCGGAGACCTGGATGGCGGGGACCTCGGCGGTCTCGCCGGTACCGCCGTCGACGGCGTAGGCGCCTTCGGAACCGAGGGTGACGACGGCGTAGCGGACCTTGTCGGCGAGGGCACGGGCGGCGGCCCGGGGGCAGTCGGTCCGGGTGTAGCGCATCGCCTCGGCGGCGTTGGGCAGGAAGGCCTCGCAGTGCGTGAGGTCGGTGAGGCCGGCCAGGTCCCAGCGGCCGGTGTCGTCCCAGCCGACGTCGGCGAAGACCTTGGCACCACCGCGGGCGGCCTGGGCGACCCAGTCCTCGTCGCGGCCGGGGACGAGGGAGGCGACGGCCGCGCGCGCGTGCGGCGGGTAGGCGGGCAGGGCGCCGTCGAGCGGCGGGGCCTCGTGGCCGTGGGAGACCATCGTGCGCTCGCCCTCGTAGGCCATGGAGACCGTGACCGGGGAGTGCCAGCCGGGGACGGTGCGGGAGAGCGACAGATCGATCCCCTCGCCCTGTTCGAGCGCGTCCCAGCAGTACTCGCCGTAGTGGTCGTCGCCGAAGGCGGCGGCGAGGGAGGTACGGAGCCCCAGCCGGGCGAGGGCGGTGGCCATGTTGGCGACGCCGCCGGGGCTGGAGCCCATGCCGCGTGCCCAGGACTCGGTGCCGCGGACGGGGGCGGAGTCGAGGCCGGTGAAGATGATGTCGAGGAAGACCGTCCCGGTCAGGAAGACGTCGCAGGCGGGGTCGGTGGGTTCGCGCAGGCACACCAACGGGTCGACCCCGGCGTCCTGTTGCGGCTGGTCTCCCCTTGCTGTGGTCACGGCGGACTCCCCGGTCGTGGTGCGTGGACCGGCACCGTGGTGCCGATCTGGACAGTGTGCCCGATGGGTCTCGGGAGACGGGGTGACACGACACGACGGTCGCGCGATACCCATCCCCTTCGACTCCAAACCAATTGTGACCCGTATCACGGACAGAATCGCGGGATTCCACCTTCTCCGCCCACTCGGATGCTTGATACACATGGTGCCGCGACCCCGTGGTTCACCGGGCGCCGTCTCACTTCCCTGTTCAGTTCCTGGAACGCCCATGTCGTCGCGCCCGCGCGTCCCGGGGGCCCTCGTCGCCCTCGTCTCCCTCTTCACGGCCGGTTACCTCGCCCCGTACCTGCTGCCGACCGTCGTCGGCCGGCTCTCCGCCGGGCTCGGCCTCTCCCCGTCACAGGCGGGCCTCGTGGGCTCCGTGCTGCTCCTCGGCTCCTCCACCGCCGGTTTCACCCTCGCCGCGCGCGGGGACCGGATCGGCCCCCGCGGGGCGGCCCGCGCGGGCCTGCTCGCGATGACCGTGGGATACGGCTCCGCCGCCGCGACCGGCGTCGTGCCCCTGGTGGTCGCGGGCGCTGTCCTCGGCGGCCTCGGTTCGGGTACGGCGACGGCGGTGGCCGCGGCCGGGATCGCCGGACAGCGGGACCCGCACCGGGCCTCGACGCTCGGTCTGCTCTCCGTCTCCGCCACGGCGGGCGCGCTCTACCTCACCCTCCCGCACCTGTCCGGCGGCCACGCGCCGCCGCTGCTCGCGATCGCCTGCGCGGCGGCCCTGGTGTGGCCGCTCACGAGCCGGCTGCCGGGCGCGGTCCGGGAGCCCCGCGAGTCCGCCCCGACCGGCCCCCTCCCCCACCGCACGGCGGGTGCGGTCCTGGCCGGCGGCATCCTGCTCTGGTCCCTCTCCCAGAACGCCCTGTGGGGCGTGAGCGGCCGCATCGGCCTCACCCAGGCCGGTCTCTCCGAGGTCACCG
This sequence comes from Streptomyces sp. NPDC029956, assembly GCF_055574655.1. Lineage (NCBI taxonomy): Bacteria > Bacillati > Actinomycetota > Actinomycetes > Kitasatosporales > Streptomycetaceae > Streptomyces > Streptomyces sp. NPDC029956. The sequence continues at coordinate 104,211 of NZ_JBVHZJ010000022.1, forward strand.
TCGGCGCGGTCTTCGCGGCGGCGCTCGGCGCGGGGCTCCTGGGCGTCACGGCGGCCGGCGCGCTCGGCTCCCGCCTGGGCCGGGCGGTGCCGATCGGCGTGGGCACGGTCCTCATCGCGGGCTGCGTCCTGCTGAGCTCGGCGGCCGAGGACCTCACGTCCTTCGCGACCGGCGAGATCCTCTGGAACGCCTGCTATCCGGTGGTCCTCTCCTACCTCCTGGGCCTGGCCGCCTCCCTCGACCCCCGGGGCCGCTGGGCGGTCCTGGTCGGCGCGGCGTCCTCGCTGGGCGTGGCCTGCGGCCCCCTGGCGGGAAGCCTGCTGTCGGAGGGCGCCGGATACCCGGGCATGGGCGTGGTCCTGTGCGCCCTGCTGGCGCTGGTCGCGATCCCCATGACGGCGGTGGCCCGCCATGTCTCCGGCCGCCCCCTGGTCCCGGGCTCGGTGCGACGCAGGGGCGGCGCCGCGGGCGCGGTCCTGGCGGGCACGGCGGCGGCGACCCCGCCGACGGTCCCGCAGATGGGCGCCCCGGAACAGGAGATCGCCCCGGTGCGGGTCCGGGCGGGCCGCCGACGCCCGACGAAGTCGGCCTTCCGCCTGGCGAGGCCGAGCGACCGGGGGTGACGGGGCGCCCGCGACGGGCCTCCCATCCGCCCCCGCGGGCGCCCCCGCGCCCTGCCCGCCTACTCCCCGCCGAACTCGTACGCCTCGACCTCGGCCAGATACCGCGCCCGCCGCGCCTCGTCGTCCTCCAGGAACGACGCCTCGAACGAGTTCCGCGCCAGCTCGCGCAGCTGCTCCGACGTCAGCCCCAACGCCTCCCGCACCCCGTCGAAGTTGTCGCCGACATAGCCGCCGAAGTACGCCGGGTCGTCGGAGTTCACGGTGACGAGCAGACCCGCCGTCATCATCTCCCGCAGCGGGTGATCGGCCAGCACGTCGACCGTCCGCAGCCGCACGTTCGACAGCGGGCAGAGCGTGAGCGGCACCCGCTCCCGTACGAGCCGCTCGACGAGCTCCGGGTCCTCCATGCACCGCAGCCCGTGGTCGATCCGCTCCACGCCGAGGACGTCGAGCGCCTCGCGGACGTACGCCGCCGGACCCTCCTCGCCGGCGTGGGCGACGCGGCGCAGCCCGAGCGCCGCTGCGGCCTCGTACACCTCGCGGAACTTGGCCGGCGGATGGCTGACCTCCGCCGAGTCCAGGCCGACACCGGTGATCCGGTCCAGGTAGGGCTTCGCGGCGTCGAGGGTCGCGAGCGCCGACTCCGCCGACTCGTCGCGCAGGAAGCACATGATGAGCCGGGTGGAGATCCCGTACCGCTCCTCCGAGCGTTCGAGGGAGGCGCTCAGGCCCTCGATCACGGTGCCGACGGGGACGCCGCGGGCGGTGTGCGCCTGCGGGTCGAAGAAGATCTCGGCGTGCCGGACGCCCTGGGCGGCGGCCCGCTCCAGGTAGGCGTCGGTGAGCTCGGTGAAGTCCTCGGCGGTGCGCAGGACCGCCATCAGGCCGTAGTAGAGGTCAAGGAAGGACTGGAGGTCGCTGAAGCGGTACGCCTCACGCAGGGCGGCGGTGTCGGCGTACGGCAGGGTGACGCCGTTGCGCGCCGCGAGCGCGAAGGCCAGCTCGGGTTCGAGGGTGCCTTCGATGTGGAGGTGCAGTTCGGCCTTGGGGAGAGCCGTGGGGAGGGGCATGGGTGGTGCTCTATCTCTTCGGTACGGGGACCCTCATGAGGTCCTGGGCAATGCTCAGTTCGCCGTCGAACCCGACCGCCCGCGCCTGCCGCTCGAACTCGGCCGGGTCGGAGTAGCGCTGCGAGAAGTGGGTCAGGACGAGATGCCGCACGCCCGCGTCCCGGGCGACCGTCGCGGCCTGTCCGGCCGTCAGATGGCCGTGGTCGGTGGCGAGGCGGACGTCCTCGTCGAGGAAGGTCGACTCGATGACGAGCATGTCGGCACCCTCGGCGAGCGCGTGCACGCCGTCACAGAGCCGGGTGTCCATGACGAAGGCGAACCGCTGCCCTCGCCGGACCTCGCTCACGTCGTCGAGGGTCACGCCGCCGAGGACGCCCTCGCGCTGGAGTCGGCCGACGTCGGGGCCCTTGATGCCGTGCGCGGCGAGCCGTTCGGGCAGGATGCGGCGCCCGTCGGGCTCCGTGATCCGGTAGCCGTACGACTCGACCGGGTGCGAGAGCCGGCACGCGTCGAGGGTGTACGCGTCGGTGACGGCGAGCGGCCCGTCGGCGGCCACCGGCTCCTCGGCCAGCCGCACGGTCTCGCGGTAGGCCGTGGCGTACCGCAGCCGCTCGAAGAAGTGCTGCCCGCTCGCCGGGTAGTGGGCGGTGACCGGATGCGGGACCTGGTCGAGGTTGATCCGCTGGATCACCCCGGCGAGGCCCAGCGAGTGGTCGCCGTGGAAGTGCGTCACGCAGATCCGGTCGATGTCGTGCGCGGCGACCCCGGCCCGCAGCATCTGGCGCTGGGTGCCCTCGCCGGGGTCGAAGAGGATGCCCTGTCCGTCCCAGCGCAGCAGATAGCCGTTGTGGTTGCGATGCCGGGTCGGGACCTGGCTGGCGGTCCCGAGCACGACGAGTTCCCGTACGGACATGGCGACTGCCGCTCTAGCCGGGAGGCCAGTTCAGGCCACGGCCGCCGAGCACGTGCGCGTGCGCGTGGAAGACGGTCTGGCCCGCGCCCGCGCCGGTGTTGAAGACGATCCTGAAACCGCTGCCGTCGACCTTCTCCTGGGCGGCGACCTCTCCGGCCTCGCGCAGTATGTCGGCGGCGACGGCCGGGGCGGCGGCGGCCAGGGACGCGGCGTCCGGGTAGTGGAGGCGCGGGATCACGAGGACGTGGCTGGGCGCCTGCGGGTTGATGTCGCGGAACGCGAGCGTGGTCTCCGTCTCGCGCACGATCGTCGCGGGCACTTCCCCCGCCACGATCTTGCAGAACAGGCAGTCGCTCTGCGGCTCTCCGGCCATGGCCCGGGCCTCCTCGCCTCGTCGGTCGCTACACGCGCATGCTATCCGCCGCCACGGCCGCCACCGCGTCCCAGGTCAGTCCTTGGGCGCGCGCCGGTTGAGGGCAGAGCGGCTCACCCAGTAGGTGATGATCACGGCCCAGAACAGCGGCGTCCCGAGCCCGCCGACCACCCCCGCGTCGAAGGACCAGAGGGCCATCGACACCACCGAGTAGAGCGCGAGCAGCCCCACGGCGGTGGCCATCGCGATCACCGGCCGGCAGGAGCGCGCCACCAGGAACATCGGGCGGCGCAGCCGGGGCGGCACCCGGCGGGCCATCCACAGGACCCAGCCGCCCCAGGCGCCGACGATCACGGCCGCGCCGATCAGGAACGGCACGATCGCGTCGGCGCCGGTGTCGCCGTTCCGGGCGGGAGCGGCGCCGAACGTCGAGGCGATGAAGCCGAGCAGCGCCACCCAGCGCGCCCCCGCCACCGTGTTCCAGGCCATGGCCTCCAGGTTGTAGCGGGCCTTGCGGTCCTGGAGGTCGAGCGCGGCGGAGGCGACGAAACCCTCGGCGGCCTGGGTCCAGGCGCCGCGCCGGAACCAGCGGCGCCGCAGCCGCAGCAGCGACAGGTTGTTGTGGGCCTCGCTGCTCTGCGGGTTGAGCCGCAGGGCGGCCTCGTACGCCCGCTGCGCGGTGGCGTGGTCGCCCCGGCGCTGGGCGGTGAGCCCCACCAGGAAGTGGGCCGCGTCCTCCTCGGGGGCGAGGCTGACGGCGGCCCGCGCCGCCTCGTACGCCTCGACGGTACGCGCGGGCGTACGCGCGTGCTCCGCGAACTGCGCGAGGGCGGTACCGAGGGCGTAGTGGGTGCCCCAGTACTGCGGGGCGAGGCCGACCGAGTACCGGGCGGCGGTCTCGGCGTCCTGGAACCGCCGCAGTTCGAGGAGGATCTGGACGCGCATCAGCCAGGCCATGAGCAGCTCGGGTTCGGCGCGCAGGGCCGCGTCCACGGCCTCCAGGGCGGCCTGGTGCTCCTCGGCGCGATGGTGGCAGCGGGCCAGCAGGACGAGCGCCCCCGCGTCCTCCGGGTCGCCCGCCAGGTGCTGGGCGACCAGTTCCCCGGCCTGCGCGAACCGCCCGGTGTCGTACAGGGCCTCGGCGCGCAGGAGCGTGGTCGGCGTGGTCACAGCTTGCGCTTCCGCTTGAGGTGGGCGAGGAGGTCGTCGTACAGACCGCCCTCGTTGGCGAACATGGCGACGTTCCGGGCGGCCGCGAACCACGGCTCGGTGGACGGCTTGATCTGCTTGGCCGCGCCCAGCAGGTCCTTGGTGGTGATCAGTCGTACGGAGCCGCTGCGGGCGGAGTCGAGCAGCGCGGTCTCGGCGGCCGTCTCACAGACATGGGCGAGGTCGGCACCGGAGAAGTCCTCGGTGGCCTTGACGAGCTTGCCGAGATCGACGGCCTCGATGGGCCGCTCGCGCAGGTGGTAGCGGAGGATCGCCTCGCGCGCGGTGGCGTCCGGCGGCAGCACGAGGAGCGTGCGGTCGAGGCGGCCGGGGCGGCGCAGCGCGATGTCCACGTCCCAGGGCACGTTGGTGGCGGCGAGCACGAAGACGCCCTCGTTGCCCGGGCCGCCGGCGATGCCGTCGAGCTCGGTGAGCAGCTGGTTGACGACGTTGCGGAGTCCGCTGTGGTGGGTGCGGGACCGCTTGGCGCCGAGGGCGTCCAGCTCGTCGAGGAAGACGACGCAGGGGGCCTGGCGGCGGGCGGTCTCGAAGATGTCGTGGATGTTCTTCTCGGAGGCCCCGATCCACATGTCGAGGACGTCGGAGAGCGAGACGGTGAGGAAGTTCGCGCCGAGCTCACCGGCGACGGCGCGCGCGATGAAGGTCTTGCCGCAGCCGGGAGGCCCGTAGAGGAGCAGGCCGCCGCGCAACGACTTGCCGTACAGCCTGCGCAGTTCGGGGTTGCGCATGGGGGCGAGGAAGGCGGCCTCCAGGCGCTCCTTGACCTCGTCCATGCCGCCGACGTCGGCGAGGCGTACGGCGCCGGGCGCGTCGACGTCCCAGGCGTCGGCGTCCCCGGCGGCGCCCTCGCCGTCGGCGGCCTGCGGGTCCTCCAGGAAGCGGGGCCCGACGACGTCCTGCACCTGCTGCTCGGCGGCGTCCCAGTCGAAGGAGGGGGCCTTGTCCACGGGCGCCACGGGCGTCTCGGGCGGCTCGGGCGCCACGGACGTCTCGGGCCGCTCAGGCAGCCCGGACGGCGCGGACGGCGGGGTCGGCGCGGGGTTGCTCTCCGTGGGAGCGGTGGCCGGGGCCGACGGCATCCCCATGGCCCGCATCATCAGCGCCCGCGCGTCCGTGTCCCCCGGCGCGTGCTGGAGCGCGACGGCCGCCTCCGCGACGGCCTCGTCGTTCCGGCCCTCGGAGAGGAGGAGTTCGGCGAAGTGAAGACGCAGGGGGACGTCACCGGGGGCGGCGGCCACGGCGGCGCGCAGACTGCGGATCAGGGGGGACTCGTCGGCCATGCGGCCAGCCTAAGGAGCGCGCGGGGCCCGCGGTCCACCGGGTTCGGTCCGTTGCACACTCCGTACACTTCGCCGGATGAGACGGGACCGGGTACCGCGCCGGCTGACGGTGGACTCCACGGTGTGGCTGTGGACGACCGGGCACCGCCACACCCCGGACTGTCTGACGTTCCTCGCCCTGCGCCGCGCCGAGAACCGCCACGCCCAGCTCCGCCTGGTCTTCCGGGACGGTCCGGGCCGCATCGTGTCCGGCTACCCCTTCGGCGCCGGTGACATCGCCTCGACCGGCGACGGCGCCGTCCTCAACCTGAACGAGCCGGGCGTCGTACGCCGCTTCCTGGACGAGGCCGCGGCCCATGGCCTGCTCCCGACCGCCCACGGCATCCACGACGAGGACGGCTGGCCCCTCTACGACACCCTGACGAAGGCGGACGCGCCCGGCAGCGACGGGGCCGCGTAGGCCGAGACCGGAAGCACCGAAGCCGCGCACGCCGAGACCGTGAACACCGAAGCGGCGAGCACCGCGGCCGGGAGCGACTAGCTCCAGCGCCCCGTACGCCCCAGGACGAGCGCCGTCGCCGCCGTGCCCGCCGTCGACGTCCGCAGCACGCTCCGGCCGAGCCGGTACGGCTTCGCCCCGGCCGCCTCGAACGCGGCGAGCTCCTCCGGGGAGACGCCGCCCTCGGGGCCGACGACCAGCACGATCGAGCCCTTCTCCGGGAGATCGGCGGTGGCGAGCGCCCCGCTCGGGTGGTCGCGGTCCTCGTGCAGCACGGCCGCGAGATCGGCGCCGGCGAGCAGCGTGGCGACCTGCTTGGTCGTCATCAGGTCCGCGACCTCGGGGAACCGGGAGCGGCGCGACTGCTTCCCCGCCTCGCGCGCGGTGGACCGCCACTTGGCGAGCGCCTTGAGGCCCCGGTCTCCCTTCCACTGCGTGATGCAGCGGGAGGCGGCCCACGGCACGATCGCGTCCACCCCGGTCTCCGTCATGGTCTCGACGGCGAGTTCGCCCCGGTCGCCCTTGGGCAGCGCCTGGACGACGGTGATGCGGGGCTCCTCGTCGGGGTCCTCGTGGACCTCGTCGACCCGGACGGTGAGCTGGTCCTTGTCCTCGGCGGCCAGCACCACGCACGCGGCCCAGCGGCCCCGGCCGTCGGCGAGGACGAGTTCCTCGCCCTCCCGCAGCCGCTTCACGGAGACGGCGTGCCGCCCCTCGGGGCCGTCCAGGAGAAAGCTCCCGGGGCCGGGAACGGCGTCGACGACGAAGACGGGTGCGGTCATGAGGCGCTCCTGTGGGGCAGCTCGGAGAGAGCGGTGGCGAGTTCGGCGGCCAGCACCTCGACCAGTTGCCCGGCGGGGAGTTCGCGTGCGAGCCGGTGGCCCTGACCGGCCCACAGGGCCATGCCCTGGGCGTCGCCCGCGGTGGCGGCGGCCTTGCGGATCGGGGCGGTGAGGTGGTGGATCTCGGGGTAGGCGGCGGGGGCGTACGGCCCGTGCTCGCGCATGAAGCGGTTGACGAGGCCGCGCGCCGGACGCCCGGTGAAGGCCCGGGTGAAGGCGGTCCGGGTGTACAGCGGGTCGGTCAGGGCCCGCTTGTGCAGCGGGTGGGCGCCCGACTCTGGGCAGCAGAGGAAGGCCGTGCCGAGCTGGGCGGCGTCCGCCCCGGCGGCCAGGGCGGCGGCGATCTGCGCGCCGCGCATGATGCCGCCGGTCGCGACGATCGGCAGGGCCACGCTTCCGCGGACCAGGCCGAGCAGGGCGAGCAGCCCGGTGCCCGGGGCGTCGTCGGCGGGGTCGTCGCGGAACGTGCCCTGGTGTCCACCCGCCTCGGCGCCCTGCACACAGACGGCGTTCGCCCCGGCCTGCTGCGCGGCGAGGGCCTCCTCGGCGGAGGTGACGGTCACGATCGTGAACGTTCCCACACGCGCGAAGGAGGCGAGGACCTCGGGCGCGGGGCAGCCGAAGGTGAAGGAGACGACGCGGACCGGGTCCTCCAGGAGGATCGCCAGCTTGGCGTCGTACGCGTCGTCACGGCAGTCGTCGGTCTCGCCGAGCGGGGTCTCGTACCAGGTCGACTCGCCCGCGAGCTGATGCCGGTAGACCTCGACGGAGGCGAGGTCGGCGGGCCGCCCGGACTCCGGCAGGAAGAGGTTGACGCCGAAGGGGCGTGCGGTGAGCCCGCGTACCTGCTTGATCTCCTGGTAGAGGCCGCCGGCCGTCTTGTACCCACCGGCCAGGAAGCCGAGTGCCCCGGCCGCGCACACGGCTCCGACCAGCTCGGGAGAGGAGGCGCCACCCGCCATGGGGGCCTGCACGATCGGAAACCGAGAGAGATCGTTCAGTGCGGTGGTGGACATATGGGCATCGTGTCATGCCCCTGCTTCCGGGCCGAATCCGTACGTCAGGTACGGAGGAGGCGCGATGCGGGGTACCCGCGGTACGGAAAGGGCGGCACACGCACGATCGCGTGTGCCGCCCTTCCGTACATCGGATTCCGGCGCTGCCTACCGCCCGTTGAAGGCGTCCTTCAGGCGGGAGAACAGACCCTGCTGACCCGGCTGGAACTGCCCCGTGGGCCGCTCCTCGCCGCGCAGCTTGGCCAGTTCGCGCAGCAGGCGTTCCTGCTCCGCGTCGAGCTTGCCCGGGGTCTGCACCTCGACGTGCACGATCAGGTCGCCCCGGCCGTTTCCGCGCAGATGGGTGACGCCACGGCCGTGCAGCGGGATCGACTGGCCGGACTGGGTGCCCGGGCGGATGTCGATCTCCTCGACGCCGTCGAGGGTCTGCAGCGGCACCTTGGTGCCGAGCGCGCCCGCGGTCATCGGGATGGTGACCGTGCAGTGGAGGTCGTCGCCGCGCCGCTGGAAGGTGTCGTGCGGCGTCTCGTGGATCTCGACGTACAGGTCGCCGGCGGGGCCGCCGCCGGGGCCGACCTCGCCCTCGCCCGCGAGCTGGATCCGGGTGCCGTTGTCGACACCCGCGGGGATCTTGACCGTGAGGGTGCGGCGGGACCGGACCCGGCCGTCGCCCGCGCACTCGGGGCACGGGGTCGGGACGACGGTGCCGAAGCCCTGGCACTGCGGGCAGGGCCGGGAGGTCATGACCTGGCCCAGGAAGGACCGGGTGACCTGCGAGACCTCGCCGCGGCCGCGGCACATGTCACAGGTCTGCGCGGAGGTGCCGGGTGCGGCGCCCTCGCCCGAGCAGGTCGTACAGACGACCGCCGTGTCGACCTGGATGTCCTTGGTGGTGCCGAAGGCCGCCTCGTTGAGGTCGATCTCCAGACGGATCATGGCGTCCTGGCCGCGGCGGGTCCGCGAGCGCGGGCCGCGCTGCTGGGACGTGCCGAAGAAGGCGTCCATGATGTCGGAGAAGTTGCCGAAGCCACCGGCCCCGAAGCCGCCCGCGCCGCCTCCGCCGGAGGCCGAGAGCGGGTCGCCACCCAGGTCGTAGACCTGCTTCTTCTGCGGGTCCGAGAGGACCTCGTAGGCGGCGTTGATCTCCTTGAAGCGTTCCTGCGTCTTCGGATCGGGATTCACATCCGGGTGCAGCTCGCGTGCGAGCCTCCGGAAGGCCTTCTTGATCTCGTCCTGGGAAGCGTCGCGGCGCACGCCGAGTACGGCGTAGTAGTCCGTGGCCACTTACGACTCCGCCAGGATCTGTCCGACGTAACGTGCCACTGCGCGTACCGCTCCCATCGTTCCGGGGTAGTCCATGCGGGTCGGTCCGACCACGCCGAGTTTGGCGACTGCCTCGCCGCCCGAACCGTAGCCGACCGAGACGACGGACGTGGAGCTCAGCCCCTCGTGGGCGTTCTCGTGCCCGATGCGTACGGTCATGCCCGATTCCTTGGCCTCGCCGAGCAGCTTGAGGAGCACGACCTGCTCCTCCAGAGCCTCGAGGACGGGCCTGATCATCAGGGGGAAGTCGGGTCCGAAGCGGGTGAGATTGGCGGTGCCGCCGATCATCAGCCGCTCCTCGTGCTCCTCGACGAGGGTTTCGAGGAGGGTCGCGAGCACGGTCGAGACCGTGGCGCGGTCCTCCAGTTCCTCGAACGACTCGGGGAGATCCTGCACCAGCTGCGGCACGTCGGCGAACCGGCGGCCGACGACCCGGCTGTTGAGCCGGGCCCGCAGGTCGGCGAGCGAGGTCTCGCCGAACGGCGCGGGGCAGTCGATGACCCGCTGCTCGACGCGGCCGGTGTCCGTGATGAGCACCAGCATCAGGCGGGCGGGGGCCAGCGAGAGCAGCTCCACGTGCCGGACGGTCGAGCGGGTCAGCGAGGGGTACTGGACGACGGCGACCTGACGGGTCAGCTGGGCGAGCAGCCGGACCGTACGGCCGACGACGTCGTCCAGGTCGACCGCGCCGTCGAGGAAGTTGTGGATGGCCCGGCGCTCGGGCGTCGACAGCGGCTTGACGCCGGCGAGCCGGTCGACGAAGAGGCGATAGCCCTTGTCGGTCGGAATGCGGCCGGCGCTGGTGTGAGGCTGGGCGATGAAGCCCTCCTCCTCCAGCACGGCCATGTCGTTGCGCACGGTCGCCGGCGAGACGCCGAGCTTGTGGCGCTCGGTGAGCGCCTTGGACCCGACGGGCTCCTCCGTCCCGACGTAGTCCTGGACGATGGCGCGCAGGACCTCGAGTCTGCGTTCGCTGAGCATCGTGCGCACCTCCAGCTGTCGTCGTCGTTCCGGTTGCTCCGCTTTTGGCACTCGCCCTGTCCGAGTGCCAGCGATCCCCCGGCCAGTGTACGGCGGCGGGCGTCGCTCCTGGCAAGGTGGCGACGCCTCCACCGGCTAGCGTCGCCGCATGGACGTGGATTGGGAAGCGCACGGATGGGAGCGGCTCGCGGACGGGGTGGGCCGGCGACGGCTGCCCGGGTGGGACGCCACGGTCGGACTGGTACTGGGTGAACGGGCGGTGCTGCTGTACGACACGGGATCCTCGCTCGCGGAGGGCGCCGGGCTGCGGACACGGATCGCGGACCTCACGGGCGGCCGCAGAGTGACGCACATCGCATTGAGCCACCCTCATTTCGACCATGTTCTCGGCACGGCGGCGTTCGCGGGCGCGGAGGTCTTCGGCGCGGTGGGCTCGGACGAGCTCCTCGGCCGGGTGCGGGACCGGGAGGCGCTGCGCGCGGACGCGGTACGGCACGGGCTCGACGAGACGGCGGCGGCCGAGGCGGTGGACGTCCTGGTGGCCCCGCGGCACGTGGTCTCCGGCGAGTGGACGCTCGACCTGGGCGGACGGCAGGTCCTGCTCGCGAACGTCGGCCCCGGCCACACGGGCCACGACCTGGTGCTCCTGGTGCCGGGCGAGCGCGAGGTGGTCTTCTGCGGCGACCTGGTCGAGGAGTCGGGAGAACCGCAGGCGGGCCCGGACGCGATCCCCTCCCGCTGGCCGGACGCGCTCGACCGGCTGCTGCGGCTCGGCGGCGAGGACGCGGTGTACGTGCCGGGGCACGGGGCGGTGGTGGACGCCACGTTCGTACGACTCCAGCGGGAGGAACTGGCACGCCGCTTCCAGGTGGCCTAACGTCACCGAAATGCGCAGCTACAACCCGGATCTGACACCCCCTTGGAAGAAGTCGGCACCCGTCCCCGAGGTCCCGGCCGACCGTGATCTGGTCGTCGAGGAGGTCACGACGGGCTTCTGCGGGGCGGTGATCCGCTGCGAGGCGGGCACGGTGACCCTGGAGGACCGCTTCGGCAAGCACCGCGTGTTCCCGCTGGATCCGCGCGGCTTCCTCCTGGAGGGCCGGGTGGTGACCCTGATCCGCCCGTCGGCCGCTCCCGCCCGCCCCACCCGGACGGCGTCGGGCTCGGTGGCGGTCCCGGGGGCGCGGGCCCGGGTGGCGCGCGCGGGCCGGATCTACGTGGAGGGCCGGCACGACGCGGAGCTGGTGGAGCGGGTCTGGGGCGACGACCTCCGCATCGAGGGCGTGGTCGTGGAGTACCTGGAGGGCGTCGACGACCTCCCGTCGATCGTCGCGGAGTTCGCCCCCGCCCCGGACGCCCGTCTGGGCGTCCTGGTGGACCACCTGGTCCCGGGTTCGAAGGAGTCGCGGATCGCCGCCCAGGTGACCTCGCCGGACGTGCTGGTCGTCGGCCACCCGTACATCGACGTCTGGGAGGCGGTGAAGCCGGCGTCGGTGGGCATCCGGGCCTGGCCGCGGGTCCCCAGGGGCCAGGACTGGAAGACGGGCGTGTGCGAGGCCCTGGGCTGGCCGCCGAACACGGGCGCGGCCTGGCAGCACATCCTGTCGAGGGTGACGACGTACAAGGACCTGGAACCGGAGCTGCTGGGTCGGGTGGAGGAACTGATCGACTTCGTGACGGCGCCGTAGGGGTGTTGCCTGGGGCGTTACGCCGTGGCGGCGTAACGCCCCCGGGCATTCCGGGGACGTTCCGCTCTGGCGGTCACGCCCTGGCGGCGCCGCAGGCGTTGTTCGCCGCCGTCCGCCGTCGTCCGCCGTCGTCCGCCCCCTGCCGGCCCGGTGGGGGCGGAACACGGGGTGCCCGGGCGGGGCGCGGTCGGGTAGCGTGCGCGCCATGTCGAGCCCCGAGTCGGACACGTCGGGGGCTTTCGGTCACGCCGTCAGCCCCCTGGACCCCCGAGTTCTCCCGGACCGCTGAGTCCGCTCCGTACGGCCGCCCCTCGGTCGTACGGACCACTGGGTTCGAAGTCCTGCCCACCCCGCCGTCCCGCCGCCCTCCGCGGCCGGACGCGTGGGTCCGTGGGTCCGTGGGTGCTGACCGCGGTGACGAGATGCCTCTGTCGTCATTTCCTCACCCCGGAGCCACTCGATGCCCCTCCCGCTCTTTCTGCTCGCCCTGGCGGTCTTCGCCATGGGCACGTCCGAATTCATGCTCGCCGGCCTCGTGCCGGACATCGCCTCCGACCTCGGCGTCACGGTCGGGAGCGCGGGTCTGCTCACCTCGGCCTTCGCCGTCGGAATGATCGTCGGCGCGCCGCTCCTGGCCGCGCTCGCCCGCTCCTGGCCGGTACGGGCCGGCCTGCTCGGGTTCGTCCTCGTGTTCTCCGCGGCGCACGTCCTGGGCGCCGTCACCGGCAGTTTCGCCGTCCTGTTCGCCACCAGGGTGGTCGCGGCCCTCGCGAACGCCGGGTTCCTCGCCGTGGCCCTGACCACCGCCACCCGGCTCGTGCCGCCGGACCGGAAGGGGCGCGCGCTGGCCGTCCTGCTGTCGGGCACGACGCTGGCCACGATCGCCGGGGTCCCCGCGGGATCGCTGCTCGGCACGCTGCTCGACTGGCGGGCCACGTTCTGGGCCGTCGCCGCCCTCTGCCTGCCCGCGGCACTCGGCGTCCTCCGTGGCGTCCCGGCGCGGCCCTCGCGGGAGGGCACGGCCGAGGCGCCGGACCTGCGCGCGGAGCTGGCACTGCTCAGGCGTCCGCGACTGCTCCTGGTGATGCTGCTCGGCGCCCTGGTGAACGCGGCGACCTTCGCGAGCTTCACCTTCCTGGCGCCCGTCGTGACCGGTTCCGCCGGGCTGGGCGAGCTGTGGGTTCCGGTCGCCCTGGTCCTCTTCGGGGCCGGTTCCTTCGCCGGAATCACCCTCGCGGGACGGTGGTCCGACCGCTACCCGGGCCTGGTCGTCGCGGTCGGCGGTCCGCTGCTGCTCGTCGGCTGGCCGGCCCTGGCCGTGCTGGCCGAGGAGCCGGCCGCGCTGCTCACCCTGGTGTTCACGCAGGGCATGGCGTCGTTCGCGCTGGGCGGCACGCTGATCGCGCGGGTCCTCTACGAGGCCGCCGGAGCCCCCACGATGGCCGGCTCCTACGCGACCGCCGCGCTCAACGTCGGGGCCGCCACCGGACCGCTCGTCGCCGCCCTCACCCTCCGGACCGGAGCGGGAACGCTCGGCCCGCTGTGGGCGAGCGGCCTCCTGGTCCTGGGGGCACTGCTCATCGCCCTGCCGTCCCGCAGGGCGCTCTCGCCCGCCCGGGCCGCCCGGACGGCCCCGGGCGGGCACGGCGAAGGCCCCGGGGACGTACCGGCCGGTCGGGCCGAACGCGCCTAGTCCACGAGGTCCCGCACGACCGCGTCCGCGAGCAGACGTCCGCGCAGGGTCAGAACCGCCCGCCCGGCGGCGTACGGCCCGGCGTCGAGCAGCCCGTCGGCGAGTGCCTTGCGGGCGGCGGCGAGGCCCGCCGGCTTGAGGAGGGACAGCTCGACGCCCTCCTTGAGCCGCAGCTCGAGGAGCACGCGCTCGACTCTGCGGTCCTCCTCGGAGAGCAGCTCCCGTCCGGCCCCCGGCGTCTTCCCTGCGGCCAGCGCGGCGGCGTACGCACCGGGATGCTTCACGTTCCACCAGCGGACGCCGCCGACGTGGCTGTGGGCGCCGGGGCCCGCGCCCCACCAGTCGGCCCCGCGCCAGTACAGCTCGTTGTGCAGGCAGCGCCCGGCCTCGGAGGTGGCCCAGTTGGAGACCTCGTACCACTCGAAGCCGGCCCCGGAGAGGACGTCCTCGGCGATCAGGTACCGGTCGGCGTGGACGTCGTCGTCGGTCATGGGGACCTCCCCGCGCCGAATGCGCCGCGCCAGCTGCGTGCCCTCCTCGACGATCAGCGCGTAGGCGCTGATGTGGTCGGGCCCGGCGCCGATGGCCGCGTCGAGCGAGGCCCGCCAGTCGTCGTCGGTCTCGCCGGGCGTGCCGTAGATCAGGTCGAGGTTGACGTGCTCGAACCCGGCGGCGCGCGCCTCCCCGACGCAGGCCTCGGGGCGGCCCGGGGTGTGCGTGCGGTCGAGGATCTGCAGGACGTGCTGCTTGGCGCTCTGCATGCCGAAGGAGATCCGGTTGAAGCCGCCGGCCCTCAGCTCCGCGAGATAGGCCGGGTTCACGGAGTCGGGATTGGCCTCGGTGGTCACCTCGGCGTCGTCGGCGAGCCCGAACTCCTCGCGGACGGCCCCCAGCATCCGTACGAGGTCAGCGGCGGCGAGCAGCGTGGGCGTACCGCCCCCGACGAAGACGGTCCGCACCGGCCGCGGGTCGTCCCCGAGCACCTTGCGGGCGAGCCGGATCTCCTCGACGACCTGCTCGGCGTAGTTGTCACGGGAGGCGAGCACGCCCCCGGTACCCCGCAGCTCACTGGCCGTGTAGGTGTTGAAGTCGCAGTACCCGCAGCGCGTCGCGCAGTAGGGCACGTGCAGATAGAACCCGAGCGGCCGCTCCCCCGCCCCTTCGAGGGCGTGCGGGGGCAGCGCCCCGTCGTCGGGAACGGACTCACCATCGGGCAGTACGGAAGGCATGAGCCCCATTGTCCCGTACTGCCCGAGGTGAACGCCCGGCCTGTGGACAACCTCTCCCCGGGGGCGAGGCCCGGGTCCACAGCGGCGAGGGTCAGGACTCCCGCGACCCCGCGTACATCTCCTCGATGAGCGCCTTGTACTCGCGCTCCACCACCGGCCGCTTCAGCTTCAGGGACGGGGTCAGCTCGCCGTGCTCGATGTCGAGGTCGCGCGGCAGCAGACGGAACTTCTTGATCGTCTGCCAGCGCTGCAGGCCCTCGTTGAGGCGGTCGACGTAGTCCTGGACCATCGCGACGGTCTTCGGGTCGGCGACGACGTCGGCGTACGACGCGCCCGCGAGGCCGTGGTCGGCGGCCCAGCCGAGGAGGGTGGGCTCGTCGAGGGCGATCAGCGCGGTGCAGAAGTTCCGGTCGGCGCCGTGGACGAGGATGTTCGAGACGAAGGGGCAGACGGCCTTGAACTGGCCCTCGACCTCGGCCGGCGCGATGTACTTGCCGCCGGACGTCTTGATCAGGTCCTTCTTGCGGTCGGTGATCCGCAGGTAGCCGTCGGCGGACAGCTCGCCGATGTCACCGGTGTGGAACCAGCCGTCGGACTCCAGGACCTCGTTCGTCTTCTCCGGCAGGCCGTGGTAGCCCTCCATGACTCCGGGGCCGCGGAGCAGGATCTCGCCGTCGTCGGCGATGCGGACCTCGGTGCCGGGGAGCGGCTTGCCGACGGTGCCGGTGCGGTAGGCCTCGCCCGGGTTCACGAAGGAGGCGGCGGACGTCTCGGTGAGTCCGTAGCCCTCCAGGATGTGGATGCCGGCGCCGGCGAAGAAGTAGCCGATCTCGGGGGCGAGCGCGGCGGATCCGGAGATGCACGCGCGCAGGTTGCCGCCGAAGGCCTCACGGATCTTGGAGTAGACGAGGGCGTCGGCGACCTTGTGCTTGGCGGTGAGGCCGAAGGGCGCGGAGGCGGTCCCGGTGCGGCGGAAGTTGTCCTGGCTGGCCTTGGCGTACTCGCGGGAGACGCCGGCCGCCCACTGGAAGATCTTGTACTTGGCTCCGCCGGCGGCGCGGGCCTTGGCGGCGACGCCGTTGTAGACCTTCTCGAAGATGCGGGGCACGGCCGCCATGTAGGTCGGCTGGACGACCGGCAGGTTCTCGATGATCTTGTCGACACGGCCGTCGACGGCCGTGACGTGCCCGACCTCGATCTGGCCCGAGGTGAGGACCTTGCCGAAGACGTGGGCGAGCGGCAGCCACAGGTACTGGACGTCGACCTGGGTGACGAGACCGGTGGCGGCGATGGCCTTGGCCATGTACGACCAGTTGTCGTGCGGGAGGCGGACGCCCTTGGGGCGGCCCGTGGTGCCCGAGGTGTAGATGAGGGTGGCGAGCTGCGTGGCGGTGATCGCCGCGACCCGCTCCTTGACGGCCTCGGGGTGCTTCTCCAGGTAGCCCTTGCCCCGCGCCTCCAGCTCGGCGAGCGTGAGGACGAACTCGCCGTCGCTCTCCACCCCGGTGGCGTCGATGACGACGACATGGCGGAGGTTCGGCAGGTCGGCGCGGCGCTCGACGGCCTTCGCGAGCTGGGCCGCGTCCTCGGCGATGAGGACCCGCGACTCGGAGTCGGAGAGGATGAACGCCGACTCCTCGGCGTTGGTCTGCGGGTAGACCGTGGTGGTCGCGGCGCCCGCGCACATGACACCGAGGTCGGCGAGGATCCACTCGACCCGGGTGGAGGAGGCGAGGGCGACCCGCTCCTCGGACTCGACACCGAGGTCGACGAGCCCGGCGGCGATCGCGTACACCCGCTCGGCGGCCTCCCCCCAGCTGAGCGACTTCCAGTCGTCCGGGCCGGCACCGGCGGCGGCGGGCACCGGGTAGCGGTAGGCCTCCGCATCCGGGGTCCGCTCGACGCGCTCAAGGAAGAGGGTCGCCACGGAGGGCGGCCGGTTCTCGATCTGGGTCTGTGTGTCGCTCACGACGTCCTCCGGGCGGCGGCGGTGCCTTCTGGTGGTTCGTAACTAACTGGCGAGTAACCTTCGAGCCGGGATCAGAGTAAAGGCCCGAGGTCCGGCGCGTAAGGCCCTACAGGGCGCCGCTTCATAACGAACGGGCCCACGCGCACGTGGCGCGTGGACCCGTCGTCCGCACAGGACAGCTGCGTGGTGCGCCCTGCTCTACTTCTTCTTCCCGGAGGACTCGTCGCTCGACAGAACGGCGATGAAGGCCTCCTGCGGCACCTCCACCGAGCCGACCATCTTCATGCGCTTCTTGCCTTCCTTCTGCTTCTCGAGCAGCTTCCGCTTACGGGAGATGTCACCGCCGTAGCACTTGGCGAGGACGTCCTTGCGGATGGCGCGAATGGTCTCTCGGGCGATCACCCGGGAGCCGATCGCGGCCTGGATCGGCACCTCGAAGGCCTGCCGCGGGATGAGCTCGCGCAGCTTGGCGACGAGCCGCACACCGTAGGCGTACGCGGCGTCCTTGTGGGTGACGGCGGAGAAGGCGTCGACCTTGTCGCCGTGCAGCAGGATGTCGACCTTGACCAGGCTGGAGGCCTGCTCGCCGGTGGGCTCGTAGTCGAGGGAGGCGTAACCGCGCGTCTTGGACTTCAGCTGGTCGAAGAAGTCGAAGACGATCTCGGCGAGGGGCAGGGTGTAGCGGATCTCGACCCGGTCCTCGGAGAGGTAGTCCATGCCGATCAGGGTGCCGCGACGCGTCTGGCACAGCTCCATGATCGCGCCGATGAACTCGCTGGGAGCGAGGATCGTGGCGCGCACGACGGGCTCGAACACGTCGTCGATCTTGCCCTCGGGGAACTCGCTCGGGTTGGTGACCGTGTGCTCGCTGCCGTCCTCCATGACCACGCGGTAGACCACGTTGGGGGCGGTGGCGATGAGGTCGAGACCGAACTCGCGCTCGAGCCGCTCACGGATCACGTCGAGGTGCAGCAGCCCCAGGAAACCGACGCGGAAGCCGAAGCCCAGAGCGGCGGAGGTCTCCGGCTCGTAGACCAGCGCCGCGTCGTTGAGCTGCAGCTTGTCGAGGGCCTCGCGGAGGTCCGGGTACTCCGAGCCGTCCAGCGGGTAGAGGCCCGAGAAGACCATCGGCTTCGGGTCCTTGTAACCGCCGAGGGCCTCGGTGGCGCCCTTGTGCAGGGAGGTGATCGTGTCACCGACCTTGGACTGGCGGACGTCCTTCACACCGGTGATGAGGTAGCCCACCTCGCCGACGCCGAGACCGTCGGACGGCGTCATCTCCGGAGACGAGACACCGATCTCGAGCAGCTCATGGGTGGCGCCGGTCGACATCATCTTGATGCGCTCGCGCTTGTTGAGCTGCCCGTCGATCACTCGCACGTAGGTCACGACACCCCGGTACGAGTCGTACACCGAGTCGAAGATCATCGCGCGGGCGGGCGCGTCGGCGACACCGACCGGGGCCGGCACGTCCCGGACGACCCGGTCGAGCAGCGCGTCGACGCCGACACCGGTCTTCGCGGAGACCTTGAGGACGTCCTCCGGCTGGCAGCCGATGAGGTTGGCCAGCTCCTCGGAGAACTTCTCCGGCTGCGCGGCCGGCAGGTCGATCTTGTTCAGTACGGGAACGATCGTGAGGTCGTTCTCCATCGCCAGGTAGAGGTTGGCCAGCGTCTGCGCCTCGATGCCCTGGGCCGCGTCGACCAGCAGGATCGTGCCCTCACAGGCGGCGAGCGACCGGGACACCTCATAGGTGAAGTCGACGTGCCCGGGAGTGTCGATCATGTTCAGGATGTGCGTGTCGCCCTGACCCGGCCCCTCGGTCGGCGCCCACGGGAGCCGGACCGCCTGGGACTTGATCGTGATGCCGCGCTCCCGCTCGATGTCCATGCGGTCGAGGTACTGGGCACGCATCTGCCGCTGGTCGACCACACCGGTCAGCTGGAGCATCCGGTCGGCGAGCGTGGACTTGCCGTGGTCGATGTGCGCGATGATGCAGAAGTTGCGGATCAGAGCCGGGTCGGTACGGCTCGGCTCGGGCACGTTGGTAGGAGTCGCGGGCACGCAGGGTCTCGTCTCGGGGCGATGTCGGATCGATACGTAGGCTCCATCGTCCCATGCCCGTCGCCCTGCGCCCGGTTTGGGCGGGCACGAGAGTGGCTGATAGTGTGGACAGCTGTGTCTCGTGTGCCCTCTCAGCCTGCGAGACGCATCCAGAAGGAACATCGAACCTGTAAAGGCTCTTTTCGTGGCGAACATCAAGTCCCAGATCAAGCGGAACAAGACGAACGAGAAGGCGCGCCTGCGCAACAAGGCCGTCAAGTCCTCGCTCAAGACCGCGATCCGCAAGGCCCGCGAGGCCGTCGCCGCGGGTGACGTCGAGAAGGCCACCGTGGCTTCCCGCGCCGCCTCCCGCGCGCTCGACAAGGCTGTCTCGAAGGGCGTCATCCACAAGAACGCCGCCGCCAACAAGAAGTCGGCGCTGGCCACCAAGGTTGCCGCTCTCCAGGGCTGAGCTCTGATGTAACGGCCGCACGGGACCCAGCGGGCCCTCTCTCCCGCTCCCACCCGGCCACCCAGGACTCGCACGCGGACGCGTTCGCCACGCGGGTGCGAGCCCACCAGCTCAACACCGAAGGCCCCACCACCTCCTTCCCCAGGAGCGGTGGGGCCTTCGGCATGCGTACGGAACGCGGGATACGGGGCGCGGGGCGCGGGATACAGAACGCGGGGCGCGGGAGCGGGGCGCGGAAGGCAGGCCCGACTGCGGGACACACGGCGGTGAGCCTCCTCCGGGTGCAGAGCCCTGGGCCGGTGGCCCTCAGGGGGCGCCGCAACCCCGAGGTCCAGGGGGAGGCTCCACGGGGGCGGAAGTCCGAGCGGGGGCTGGGCACAGCTCCGAACGGGGGCCCGAGCATGACCCCAGGGGGCCGGGGCAGATCCCTGAGGGCTCCTCGTGGCACAGCCCAGGCAGGGCCTGGGCCCGCAGGCCCCGAGCGGGTCCCGGGGGGCACTACCTCTCGGGGCGCAGCCCCGAGCAGGGCTCCGAGGCGCAGCCCCAGGCAGAACCCAGGCGCAGCCCAAGCAGAGGTCCCGTGGGGCACAGCCCCAGGCAGGCGTCCCGGGAACAGCTCCTGGGCCCCCGGGGCGCAGCCCAGGCAGAGGTCGGGGCGCAGCCCGGAGCAGGGGTCAGGGCGCAGCCCCGAACGGGGGTCCCGGGGAGGCGCAGCCGCAGCAGGGTCCAGGGGCACAGCCCCAGCGGGGGTCCAGGGGCGCAGCCCCCGTGAACTCCCCCCCCACCACCAGCCCCCGGCAGGGTTTCGGGAAGGGGTGGGGTGGGGGAGTCCGCCCTGGCACCAGCGACCGACCGCCCCGCACCCACGCCCCACGGACCACGCCCCGGCACAGCACACCAACGGATCCATCCCGGCCACATCCACGGCACGGGCACGGCACGGGCACGGCACATCCACGGCACGGGCACGGCACGGGCACGGCGCAGGCCCGCACTGGCCCAGGCTCAACCCCAGGCCCAGCCACCCCCCACCGCTACCCGCCCGGCCGCATCCTCGCCGCCCGAGCCACCGCGACCACCGCCTTCTCCAGGGCGTACTCCGGGTCGTCCCCGCCGCCCTTCACCCCCGCGTCCGCCTCCGCGATCGCCCGCAGCGCGAGCGACACCCCGTCGGGCGTCCAGCCCCGCATCTGCTGCCGTACGCGGTCGATCTTCCACGGCGGCATGCCCAGCTCCCGCGCCAGATCCGCCGGCCGCCCGCCCCGCGCGGACGACAGCTTGCCGATCGCCCGCACGCCCTGCGCCAACGCGCTCGTGACGAGCACCGGCGCGACCCCGGTCGAGAGCGACCACCGCAGGGCCTCGAGGGCCTCCGCCGTACGCCCCTCCACCGCGCGGTCCGCGATGTTGAAGGAGGAGGCCTCGGCGCGGCCGGTGTAGTAACGCCCGACGACGGCCTCGTCGATCGTCCCGTCCACGTCGGAGGTGAGCTGCGCGACCGCGGACGCGAGTTCCCGCAGATCGCTGCCGATGGAGTCGACGAGCGCCTGGCAGGCCTCGGGCGTGGCGGAACGCCCCAGGGTCCGGAACTCCTGCCGCACGAACGTCAGCCGTTCCGCCGGCTTCGTCGTCTTCGGGCAGGCCACCTCCCGCGCCCCCGCCTTGCGCGCCGCGTCGAGCAGGCCCTTGCCCTTGGCGCCGCCGGCGTGGAGCAGGACGAGCGAGATGTCCTCGATCGGGTCGTCGAGATACGCCTTGACGTCCTTGATCGTGTCGGCGGACAGATCCTGGGCGTTCCGCACGACCAGCACCTTGCGCTCGGCGAACAGCGAGGGGCTGGTGAGCTCCGCCAGCGAGCCGGGCTGGAGCTGGTCGGACGTGAGGTCGCGCACGTCGGTGTCGGCGTCGGGGGGCCGCGCGGCCGCCCCCCCCCCCCCGACGGCACAGTCGAGGAGCAAAGTCCCCTTCCCCCCCACGAGCATCCCAGGGACGAAGAGGCCGTCGGGGGGAAGCTTTCTTGTTGTCCC
>NZ_JBVHZJ010000023.1:0-14811 GCF_055574655.1 Streptomyces sp. NPDC029956
CTCCCCCCCCCCCCCCCCTCCCCCCCCCCCCCCCGCCCCTCCCCCCCCCCCCCCCCCCCCCCCCCCCCCCCCCCCCCCCCCCCCCCCCCTCTCCGCCGACCGTCAGGGTGTGACGGGGACGTTCGTCAGGCCGCTGCCGGCGTTCGTCACCGTGTTGGAGGCGTGTACGACGTTCGGGTCGGCGGCGCACTTCGACGTCGAGGTGATCCTGATGGCGTACGCCCCCACGCCACCGAGGTCGGAACGGTTGCCGCGCCACACGTTGCCGCAGCCGTTCGGGAACGACGGCGTCGTCGACGGGTTGTGGGTCTCGTAGCCGTTCGCGAACGTGCCGGGTGAGGAGAACGTCCCGGTGTTGTCCTCGATCAGATAGCCGACGCCTTTGGCGTCCACCCACGAGTCGGCCGAGTTGGAGCCGCTGATCCCCGTCCCGTCGAAGGTGTTCCCGCGGATCACGCCGCCGGACGTGCCCTCCTTGATGTCGATGTGCTCGGCGGCGACCGACGGGCCGATCCGGTTGTTCAGCACCTGGACGCGGTCCGAGCGGTCCACGCCGCCCTGGTTGCCGTGGCAGGCCCAGTTGGAGCCGGCCGAGCCGATGTAGACCGCCTCGCCGTACCCGGCCTGGACCAGACCCGTGTGGGTGATCGTCGAGTTCTTGATGACGCCGTCGGCCGAGGAGCGCCGGAAGTGCACCGCCTCCTCGTCGACGTGGTGCACGGAGAGACCGTCGAGCGTCACATGGGGGGAGTCGTCCAGGACGACGCCCTTCTTCGACTCCTTCACCGTGAAGCCGGTCAGCCGCCAGTACGGCGCGCCGTACAGCCAGAGGCCGTAGCCGGAGTCCCAGCCGGCGGTCGGAGCGGGGCAGGACGGGGCCGTGCCCGATGGGCCGTCGTTGACGAGGACGGCGTTCGACGGACCGGTGAGAGTGATCGGCGCGGCGGCCGTGCCCGCCCGCCGCGTCACGAACGAGCCCCGGTACTCGCCGGCGGCCAGCCTGATGGTCTGCCCCGGCTGCGCGTTCGCCAGCGCGCTCTGCAACTGCCCTGCCGTGGACACGTCGACGACCGTCCCGCCACCGCCGGACGACCCGGTGGCGGGGGAGCCGTACACCTCGAACTCCAGGAGCGAGTAGCCGTACGCCGTGCCGCGTGCGGTCCCGAGCATGCGCACGTGGCGCCCGGTGCCGGTCACCGTGAGGTCGTCCACGGCGCCGTCGCCGGTGCCGGTGGAGTGGACGTCGGTCCAGTTCGTGCCGTCGTCCGAGGTCTGGATCCGGTACGCCTTCCCGTACGCGGCCTCCCAGCCGAGCTTCACCCGGGAGAGGTCGTGCGGGGCACCGAGGTCGATGCGGATCCACTGCGGGTCCACGCCCTCCGTGCTGGCCCATCGGGTTCCGGTGTCGCCGTCCACCGCGAGGGAGGCCTCGAAGCCGGCCGACTCCACCGAGGAGGCCGTCGCCGGCCTGCCCCGCGAGATCAGGGTCGGCGTGGGCGTGCCCCCGCCGGGGTCCGAACCGGTCGACCTGAGGAAGAGGGAACCGGAGGTGTCCGTCCTCGTGGCGTTCACACCGGCGTGCGGGGTCCTGCTGTAGTCCAGGGTCTCCTTGCCCGCCCAGTCCAGGATGGTCGAGCCGCTCTCCGCCAGGTGCTGGTAGGCCGTCGGGTCGGCGGCCGCGCTGCCCAGCTGGTAGAGACGCCGGCGGTCGGCGTAGTACGGCTGGTACGCGCCGCCGGCCGAGGTCTGCTTGCTGAGGTCGTTGCCGTAGAAGACGTTCTGCGGCCCGGTGGCGCCGGACCACTTCACGGCCTTGGGGCCCGCGCCCCACCAGATCGGCCACCAGGTCGAGTCGTCGGGCCCGCCGCCGCCCTCCTCACCGCAGTTCGCGCGGCAGTTCTTCGAGGAGTGCTCGAAGGGGACCGCGGCCTTGTTGTTCTCGAAGAGGTTGCGCCGCTCCCAGCCGCCGTGCAGGTTCAGGTCGCTGTCGAAGTCGTTGCCGACGACGACGTTGTCCGAGGCGGACCACTGGAAGGTGAAGTGGCGCAGGTTGCGGCTGGTGTTGTAGGCGTAGAGCGAGTCCCAGACGCGGGAGCCGCGGAAGTAGCCGTTGCCGCCCTTGCCCTTGTTCCAGGAGCCGTCGAAGGAGGACTCCTGCACCTGGACGTTCTTGGCGCTCTCGGTGACGACGGCGTGGGAGCCGGTCATCCGGGTGCCGACGCGCCGGATCCAGACGTTGGCGGCCCATTTCAGGACGATGCCGTGCTGGGCGTACTCCGGGGCGATGTTGCCGAAGTCGGTCTTCGCGTCGGCCGGGTCGACGTCGTAGGTGCCGCCGCCGAGCCGGGGCATCCCGTCCAGCTCCTGGGTGATGCTCAGGTCCTCGATCCCGACGCCCTGGACGACCTTCAGAGATGTGACACGGCTCGGGTAGACGGTCCCGCCGATCGCGGCCGAGCCGTCGGAGGTCGAGTCGAGCGGCAGGTCGTACTCGAGGGGCTTGTCGAGGGTGAGGTTCTTGCCCGTGCTGTCCACCGCGGCGATCCGGAAGATCTGCTGCCGCATGTGCAGGTTCACGTACTTGGACGAGTCGGTGACCGTCTGCTGCTGGTAGAACTTCGCCGTGTTGGCCGCGCCGACCCAGAGATGGCCGCCGACCTTGAAGCGCGACATGTCCGTGGTGGTGGCGAGCCTGATCTGCGTGGTGCCGATCGCCGAGCCCTCGCGCAGCGGGACTCCGCTCGCCCAGTGCTGGTTGACGCTGCCCTCGAAGATGTCCTTGCGGTCGGCCGGGGCGGAGGCGTGGTCGCTCGCGTACTTCGGTGAGACCTCGCGGGTCTGCACCCGGAGGAGGCCGCGGCCCGGCCAGGTCCAGCCGCCCTTCCCGGCCCCGTGGGTCATCGCGTCCTCGTCCCAGTCGCTGCCGTCCGGGGTGAGGGTGTCGTAACGGGTGTCGGCATCCGGCCGGAACGCGAGCGTGGTCTGCCCCATGCCCGCACCGCGGAGCACCATGTAGTCGGCGTCCAGGGCGAGTTGCCGGGTCACGACGATCCGCCCGGCCGGCAGGGTGATCGAGGAGATCCTGGTGTAGCCGGCCGAGGGGGTGCAGCCGGTCCTGAGGGCGTCGACGGCCTGCTGGAGGCCGGTCGTGGCGTCGCTGCCGTCGGCGCGCACGCCGTACCGGGAGGCGAGATCCGCCGCCGTGATGTGGCAGGCGGCGTCGGGGTGGGCCTCTGCGGCGCCGGGGAGTGCGGCGCCGCCCCGGTATCCCGCCCTGCTCCAGTCGGGCAGGCCCGCGACGGGGGCCCGCCGGTTGGCGCTGGTCAGATCGGGTAGGGCGGCGGCCCGGTCGTCGTCGGGGACGGCGACGGCGGTGCCACCGGCCAGCCCGGTGATGCCGGTCAGCGCGGTGGCGAGGGCCGCGGCGACCGCCAGGGGGCGGCGCCGTCGGAGGATGCGGTCTCTCTGTGCGGGGCGTGCCTGATGTGCGTATGACATCCGACGTCCTCTGGGTGAGTGCTGCGCGAAGGCAGCGGTGGGGGGCTCGCGTCGATGTGCGGTCGATGGTTAGGAAGTGTTCCTAACCATTGCGCGGGAGAGTAGGGACGGCTGAAGGGGCGACGCAAGGCTTTGCGCAGAATCCGCGGACATGGCTCGGGTTCACATACGTGCCCAGCGGGGATGTATGAGGCCCCCTGACGCGATGTCGAGCCGTTCGCGCCGCGTCCGGCAGGCCGCCACGGCTCGGTCGGACAGCGGCCGTACCGTAGGCCCGTGGGCGGCCGTGCGTCGCTCCGAGGAATCGACGACCAGGAGCCCCGCACCGTGATCGCCCGCGAACCCCGACCCCTCCGCAGCGTGCGCCGGCGCCGCCACCGCCTGTCGGCCCTCACCCTGGCCGGCCTCCTCGCCGTCGGGGTGGCCGGATGCACCTCGTCCGGCGACGGGGGAGACGGCGACTCCGCCCCCTCCTCCCCGCCGCCGTCCTCCCCCCGCACGGTCGTCCCGCCCGAACCCCGCGTCGGATTCGACTACCAGATCGGCGGCCCCTACGCCCCGCCGCCCGGAGTGGGCGCCGTCTCCCGCGACCGTACGGCGAAGCCGGCGAAGGGGCTGTACAACATCTGCTACGTCAACGCCTTCCAGGCCCAGCCGGACGCCACCGACTGGTGGGAGGAGCACCACCCCGACCTCCTCCTGCGGGGCGCCGGGGGAGAACCGGTCATCGACCAGGACTGGGACGAGGCGCTCTTCGACGTCTCCACACCGGCCAAACGGGAGCGGCTCGCCGTGATCGTCGGCGAGTGGATCGACGGCTGCGCCGACGCCGGCTACCAGGCCGTCGAGGCGGACAACCTCGACTCGTACGAACGGTCCCAGGGCCACCTCACACCCGAGCACGACCTCGCCTTCGCCCGGCTGCTCGTCGCCCGCGCACACGCCGCCGGACTCGCGATGGGGCAGAAGAACGCCCCCGATCTCGCGCAGCGGGGCCGGAAGCTCGGATTCGACTTCGCGGTCGCCGAGGAGTGCGGCCAGTACGACGAATGCGGTCCCTACGCGACCGCCTTCGACAACCGGGTGCTCGTCATCGAGTACGAACGGAAGGGCCTCGCCCGGGCCTGCGCGCGCTGGGGCGGGACGCTCTCCGTCGTCCTGCGCGACACCGACGTCCGCCCCGCGGGCGAACCGGGGTACGTCCGCGAGACCTGCTGACGGGGGGCGGCCCGCGGCGTGGACGACGTTCCCCCGCGGGCCCCCTGCTCGGTCAGCGGCGAGGTGCGGTCGGCACGTAGTACGGACGGTTGTGGGCGGCCACCGGGGGCGACTGGTACGACCAGGCACCCGTGGCCGGTGCCTCGCCGACGAGGGCGAGGACGTCGCGGCCGAGGTCGCTCTCCGGCGCGTGCACCGCCAGCCGCGCACGCCCCGCGTGCGCGGCCAGGTCGAACCAGCGGTACGGCTGGTAGACGTTCATCGGGCCGGCCAGCAGCCGTCCCTCGAGGTCGGTGCCGTAACCGGTGACCGGGGCGGAGTTGGCGACGGCCGGGGAGAGGCCGTCGAGTTCCGCCGTGAGGTCGACCAGGGCACCCAGGTCCTCCTCCAGGGTGTCGTCCCCGCCGACGGCGGCCGCCCTGCACCGTACGTTCCAGGTCTCGCCCGCGGGCCCGTTGAGCGACGGCAGATCCACCACGAACCGGCCCGGGTACTTCGGTTCGGCGTAGAGCTCGCGGCCCGCCCTGATCGCGAACGGGTTGTCGCAGACGACGTGGACGCGTGCGATCCCGAGCAGCTTCGTCTGGTCCCAGCCCTGCGCGTACTGGGCGTAGCTCAGCCGCGGCAGCCGTCCCTCCGCGCCGGTCGGGAACGCGACGACGCTGAACTCGATCTCCTGCGTGACCCCGCCGCCGAAGGCGTACTGCGCGAAGTACAGCTGGTAGTCGACGGAGACCAGCGCGCGCCCGTCCTCGAACGTGGCCGCGGTCAGATCCGGGTGGTGCTTCGCGAGCAGCTCACGGACCGGCTCGGGCCCGACCAGCCAGTCGAGGCCGATCTGATGCAACGCCCCGTAGTGGAAAGGCAGTCGGAAGGGCTCGTTCACGGGCGGCAGGGGCAGTGGAGGCGACGGGTTCACAGGTGCGGTCATTCCGGGACTCCTCGGGTCGGTGAGGTCTCGCTGACGAGGGGGGAGGCCGAAGGTGCGGCGAGGGACACCGGACGGTCGCGGGACGCCAGGTCCGCCTCGACGCGCTCCGCGCTGCGCAGGGCGAGCGCGGCCATCGTCAGCGTCGGGTTGGAGGTGGCCACCGAGGGCATGCTGCCGCAGCCGACCGCGTACAGGCCGGGGTGGTCCCAGCAGCGCTGCCAGGCGTCGACCACCGACGTGCCGGGGGAGTCCCCCATGATGTGGGTGCCGGCGGCGTGGCCCGCCCCGCGATAGCCGTACGTACGGCCGCTGTGCTCGAAGCGGCCGGGCCAGGCCGCCGCCGGTGTGTAGTCGGTGTGGTCCTCGGCGCCGAGAAGCCCGAAGATCTGGTCCGAGACCGCCCGGGCCGCCGCCATCCCCTGCCTCACGTGCTCGTCGAGGTCGTAGGTGACGAGAGGGCGGGGCAGTCCCAGCGGATCGCGCTCGGACGGGTGGAGCGTGACCCGGTTGGCGGCGTCGGCACCCTGCTCCATCTCGAACTGCAGGGTGAACTGGCGGCGGATCCGGTCACCGAGAGCCTTCCTCAAGTCGGCCCCGAGGAGACCGCGTTCGGTGAGGAAGTGCCGTACGTCGGTGTCGACGGGGCCCTTCGCCCAGACCCAGCCCCAGGTCCCGAACTCGACGCGGAACGGCGCCCGGGGCCGGCGCGCCGGGCCCGCCCGGAAGCCCTCGAAACCGGAGACCGAGCCGGGACCCCGGTACGGTCCGGCGTCCTCGGGCAGCAGGCCCCAGGTCAGCAGGACGGGGTGGTCCATCAGATTGCGGCCGACCTGGCCGCTGCGGTCGGCGAGCCCGGAGAGAAGCAGCAGCCGGGCGTTCTCCACCGCGTGCGCGGCGAGCACCACGACATCGGCGTGCGCGACGGAGACGCCCCCGTCGTACGAGCGGTACTCCACGCCCGTGGCCCGCCCGTTCGCGTCGACGAGGACGCGGCTCACCACGGACCGGTCCCGGAGGGTGACGCCGTCGCTCCAGCGGCCCTGGGTCTTGAGCGGGGTGTACTTCGCGTACGAGGGGCAGTGCGGGATACAGCTCGCGTTGCCCACGCAGCGGTTCTCCGGCTCCGGCCGCCCGCGGCGGCCGCGCGGGACGTACCCGCGACCGGCGTCGTAGCGGGGATCCGGGACGCCGTTGCGTGCGTGCGGGGTGCCGACCACCCGCAGTTCGACCTCGTCCCGGGTCACCGGATCCCGCACGCGCCGCCCGTCGAGGCGGGCCGCGAGGACGCCGTCCAGGCGAGCGGCAGGCAGCGGCCGCATGGGAAACACATAGCCGTCGGGGAGCGGCAGCCCGACGTGAGCGCGCTGCTCGTCGGCATCGCCGGCCACCCCCAACTCCGCCTCGGCCGCCCGGTAGTGAGGCTCGAGCTCCGCGTAGCCGAGCGGCCACCGCCGCCCGTATCCGAACGCCTCGGTGTCGAAGTCCTCCGGGAGCATGCGCGGCGCGAGCCCGGTCCAGACGTTGCCTGTGCCGCCGTTGGCACGGACGTATCCGCTGGCGTACGGCAGCGGGCCGTCCTGCCGGAGATGCCCGGCCGTCCGGTATCCGGGCACGCCCTCCGTGCCGACGATGTCCGTCACCTCGGGCGAGGGCGCTTCCGGGTGGGGTCCGAGGGGCGAACCGGGAACCAGGCCCGAGGCCGCGAGGTAGGTGGCCAGTGGATCGTCGGCCGCTCCGTCTCCGGGATCCGCCGCGCCCGCCTCCAGGACCAGGACCCGACGCCCGTACCGTCCGAGCCGGTGGGCGACGAGAGAGCCCGCGACACCGGCGCCGACCACGATCACGTCGTACCGGCTCACGGCCCGCTCCCCTCGGCCGCGTCGCCCCGGCCGCGGCCTTCGGAACGGCCGGGCGCCTCGGCCCAACTCCCGTACCCACCGGGCCCGGTGGCCGGCGCCCTGAGGCCGGCCGCCTTCCACACCAGGCCCTCGGCATAGGCGCGCGGGGACACCAGGAACGGCGGCGGCCCCGGCCAACTGCCCGTGTACCAGAGGTGGGCGACCGCCTCCGCCGACTTCCGCAGCTCTTGATCCCCGGAGTCTTCCGGGTCCTCCGGCAGTTCGCACAGCAGCCGCCCGTACCGCCGCGCGCCGAGCTGCTCCGCGGCGATCGCACGGTACACCTCGGCCATCCCGGTGGCCTCCAGGTCCGCTCCGTCGAAACCGGTCAGCCGTACCGAGAGGGCCGTGAAGCGCTGTGACTCGTCTGTAGGGTGCACGCGGGCATGGGTGCCCCACCACCTCCCGGGCCATGCGCCGCGCCTCGGGAAGGGCTTGATCACGCCCCTGGGCGTACGCGACCACTCCGCGTCGCCGCTGCCGGCGCCGGGCTCGCCGGTACCGCGCCGGCGCCGGGCTCGCGGTACCGCGCCGACACCGAGGGCGGGCCCTTCCCCCGCACGGGAAGGGCCCGTTCGCGTCGCGCACCGGTAAAACCTGAGAATTGTTCACTTTCCATTGACAGGGCGGACCGGGGGACCCGAAAGTGCCGTGAGCAACCCGCACGCCGCCGATCGAAGCGAGTCCTCATGACAGCGCCCGTACCCGAGTTCCCGGCCGGTTTCCTCTGGGGGGTCTCCGCCTCCGCCTTCCAGATCGAAGGCTCGCTCACGGCCGACGGCCGCGGCCCCTCCAGCTGGGACGCCTTCACCGGCGAAGCGGGACGCGTCAAGGACGGCTCACGCGCGGACGTCGCCACCGACCACTACCGGCGCTACCGCGAGGACGTCGCGCTGATGGCCGAACTCGGCGTCGGCGCCTACCGGTTCTCCGTCTCCTGGTCCCGCGTCCTGCCCGAAGGACACGGCCGTGTGAACGACAAGGGCCTGGACTTCTACGACCGGCTCGTCGACGAGCTGTGCGCCGCGGGCATCGCCCCGGTTCCGACGCTCTTCCACTGGGACACCCCGCTGGCCCTCGAGAAGGACGGCGGCTGGCTCGACCGGGACACCGCGGAGCGGTTCGCCGCGTACGCCTCGGTGGTCGCCGAGCGGCTCGCCGACCGCGTCCCCATGTGGATCACCATCAACGAACCCGCCGAGGTCACCCTCCTCGGGTACGGCCTCGGCGAGCACGCCCCCGGCAGGCGCATGGTCTTCGACGCCCTGCCCGTGGCCCACCACCAACTCCTCGCCCACGGTCTGGGCGTCCAGGCCCTGCGCGCCGCGGGCGCCCGGCAGATCGGCATCGCCGCCTCCCACAGCCCCGTCTGGCCCGCCGGCGACAGCGACGACGACCGGGCGGCCGCCGAGCTGTACGACACCCTCACGAACCGCCTCTTCGCCGACCCCCTCCTGACCGGCGCCTACCCCGCGGGCCTGGACTCGCTCCTCCCCGGCCCGGTCGCGGAGGACCTCAGGACGATCTCGGAACCCCTCGACTGGTACGGGATCAACTACTACAACCCGATGCTCGTCGGCGCCCCGCAGCCCGCCGTCGCGTCACCCGCCGCGGCGGCCTCCGCCGGCTCGTCCTTCGGCGGCATCGAGATCCCGCCGGACCTCCCCTTCGCCATCCGGCAGATCGAGGGCCGCGAACTCACCGACTTCGGCTGGCCGGTGGTCCCGGACGGACTGCGCGAACTCCTCGCCGTCATGCGCGAGCGCTACGGGGACCGGCTGCCGCCCGTGTACATCACCGAGAACGGCTGCTCGTACGGTGACGGGCCGGACCCCGGGACGGGGCGCGTCGACGACGCCCGCCGGATCGCGTACCACGACGGCCACGTCCGCGCGCTGCACGAGGCGATGACCGAGGGCGCCGACGTCCACGGCTACTTCATCTGGTCGATCCTCGACAACTTCGAGTGGGCGGAGGGATACCGGCAGCGCTTCGGGCTCGTCCACGTCGACTACGAGACGCTGGCGCGGACGCCCAAGGAGTCGTTCGCCTGGTACCGCGACCTGATCAAGAGCGGCAGATGACCGCCGAGGGGACGGCGGCGGAGGGAACCGCCGCCGAGCCGGCCCCCGAGACCGCTACCCCGCCGGGCGGGCGCTGGGTGGGTGCGCTCTCCCTCGCCAACCTCGGGGTCTGGGTCGGCTGGTTCGGCCCGCTCCAACTGCTCCTGGCACGCCAGGCCGAGCAGCTCACCCCCGACCACAAGGCGTCCACCCTCGCCCTGGTGACGGGAGTCGGAGCGGCGGTGTCGATGGTCGCCAACCCCGTCTTCGGCGCGCTCTCCGACCGGACGACGGCGTCCGTGGGGCGGCGCATCCCCTGGGTGGCCGGCGGAGTGGCGGGCGGCGCGGCCGGACTGCTCGTCCTCGCCGCGGCGCAGAGCGTCGCGACCGTGATCGCCGGCTGGTGCCTGGTCCAGCTGGCACTCAACGCGGCCTTCGCCGCGCTCACCGCGGCCGTACCCGACCAGGTGCCGCCGCGGCAGCGCGGTCTGGTCGGCGGCTGGCTCGGCGTCTCCCAGGTCGTCGGCATCCTGGTGGGCACGGCGCTGGCCACGTTCGCGGGCGGGGTGGTCGGCGGCTATCTGGCCTGCGCGGTCTTCACAGTGCTCGCGGCCGTTCCGTACGTCGTGATGCGGCGCGACACCCCGCTCTCCCCGGCCGCCCGACCGGCCTTCCGGTGGCGGACGTTCCTCGGCGGCTTCTGGATCGACCCGCGCCGCCATCCCGACTTCGGGTGGGCCTGGCTCACCCGCTTCCTGATGAACCTCTCGTACTCCATCAGCACGATGTACCTGCTGTACTACCTGACCGACGCCGTGCGCTACGACGGCGACGCGGACACCGGCGTACTGATCCTCACGGCGCTCAACGCGCTCACCCTGCTCTCCACCGTGGTGATCAGCGGCATCCGGTCGGACCGCAGCGGCCGGCGGAAGTCCTATGTGATCCGGTCCGGCCTCGTCATCTCCGCGGCCACCCTGCTGCTCGCCGTCTGGCAGACCTGGACGGGAGCCGTCGTCGCCTCGCTCGTGCTCGGCCTCGGATTCGGCGTGTACACGGCCGTGGACTTCGCTCTGCTCACGGACGTGCTGCCGACGGCGGAGGACCGCGGCAAGGACCTGGGCGTCATCAACATCGCCAACGCCCTGCCGCAGGTCCTCGCCCCCGTCATCGCGGCCCCGGTCGTCACCCACTTCGGCGGCTACACGGCCCTGTACGCCCTCGCGGGCGCCCTGGCCCTCGCGGGATCGGTGCTGGTACGCCGTATCCGCTCGGTCCGCTAGGTCCGCCGGGTCCTCAGGGTGTCACGATCGGGAACTCCGGATCGGGGGCCTCCAGGACCGCGAGCAGGCGGGGGAGGAGCGTGCGGTCGCCCGTCATGGCGATGCCGTCGGTGCCCTTTCCCGCGAGCAGCGAGTCGAGCTGGGGCCCGGTCATCGTCATGGTCAGGCCCGCGTCGGCGGCGGGCCTGCCGTCCTGGGTCCAGGTCAGCAGGCCGTTGGCGAGGCGGAGGTGCCAGTGGTCGGCGCCGATGCGCCAGTCCATGACGATCCGCAACGACCAGGCCTTCGGGCCGTCGACGCGGACGGCGAGGCTGTCGACGATCTGGCCGACGGCCAGGGCCAGGTACAGGTGTAGAGCGCGGCGAGTCGGCGCTTGGCCCGGCTGTCCCGGGGGTCGTTGAAGAC
The DNA here is from genome assembly GCF_055574655.1 of Streptomyces sp. NPDC029956. Taxonomy (NCBI): domain Bacteria; kingdom Bacillati; phylum Actinomycetota; class Actinomycetes; order Kitasatosporales; family Streptomycetaceae; genus Streptomyces; species Streptomyces sp. NPDC029956. The sequence goes on from NZ_JBVHZJ010000023.1 coordinate 11,297, forward strand.
GGCGTGGTCGAGCAGGGTGACGGCCAAGCGCAGTTCGCCCCGCTCGGCGTAGTACCGGGCGCGGGCGCGGGTGGCGGCCTGACCGCCGAGGGACTCCACCCAGAGGCGGGCCTCCTCGACGGGCGGGTGCTCCCAGAGGTGGGCCGGATCGCCGTCGAACCAGCCCATGTACCGCTGGTACTCGGCCTTGACGTTGTGACTGAGCGAGCCGTAGTAGCCGCGGTCGGCCCAGACGCCTTCGAGCTGCGGCCTCGGGCCTCGGGCTTCAGACCCTGGCCTCATCGGGCCTCGGGCCTCGGGCCTCAGACCTCGGGGAGGGACGGGTCGGGCGTCCACGGGGTCGGTGCGGTGACGGCCCAGCGTTCGTGGTCCCGCCAGCCCCCGTCGATGTAGAGGTAGTCGGGGGAGAGGCCCTCGTGGCGGAAGCCCAGCCGCCGGACCACGGCCAGGGAGGCCTTGTTCCCCGGCTGGATGTTGGCTTCCAGGCGGTGGAGCCGCAGCTCGGTGAACGCGTACTCCAGGACGGCGGTGAGCCCCTCGGTCATGTAGCCGCGCCCCGCGGACGGGGCGAAGGCCGCATAGCCGAGGGACGCGCCCTGGTAGCGGCCCCGGATGATCGAGTTGATGTTGACCATGCCGGCGGCCGCGCCGGTCTCCCGGACACGGATCAGCAGGCCCTGGTTGGTGCCGTCGTCGAAACGGCGCATCCAGGTGCGGAACTCCTCCGCGGTGGTGGGAAGTTGCATCCAGGGCCCGTGCAGCTCGGAGCTGGCGCGCACGAGCGAGCAGAACTCCTCCTGGTCGGCGAGGGTGAGCGGGTGCAGTGCGACCCGTGACGGAGTGGTGATCATGGGCCCACGGTATCCCCCGGCGGTCAGCGGATCCTGTGCTCCGTCCAGAAGGGACCGAGGTCCTGCGGCGTCGCCGCCTGGGCAGCCCGCTCGAAGTCCGCGGTGGTGGCGACACCCAGCCAGTGGTCCCGTACGTAGCCGCGCAGCATGCCCGCCATCGCCGGGCCGCCCAGGACGCGCTCCAGGTCGTGCAGGGCGCAGGAGCCGCGCCGGTAGACGACGCGGACGTACTCCGAGCGCCGGCCGTCCGCGTAGTAGGCCATGGACCGGGTGAGGGCGGCCGTGTCGCTGGGCCACATGCCCTGGTCGTCCCAGCAGCTGGTGGTGTCCAGCCGGTAGTAGAGCTCGTTCGCGTACTGGGCGAAGGACTCGTCCAGCCAGGGCGAGGCGAACTGGTCGTTGCCGACGATGCCGTAGAACCACTGGTGGGCGATCTCGTGGACGACGGCGGAGCCCTCCGGTTCGGTCCACAGCAGGACGAGGCCCGGGAACTCCATGCTGCCGAAGTCGTCGAGGCCGTCGCTCATGACGAGGTCCAGTTCGCCGTACGGATAGCGCCCGAAGCGCTTGCCGAACTCGTCCACGGAGCCGACGGCGTCCCGGAGGTCGGTGGCGACCCCCTCGGGGGACGTGGTGGCGGTCCAGTACGCGTTCAGCCGGATCCCACCGGGCGTGGTCACGGTCTTCGTCGCGAAGGGACCCGCCGCCCACGCGAAGTCCCGTACCCCGCGCGCGACGCTGGTGCTGATCGTGCGGCCGGCTGCGCCCGCGCGGCGGGTGGTGGTGCCCGTCGCGGGGACGACGAGCGCGCTCGGGTGGTCGAGGGCGACACGGAAGTCGCCGGCGAGGGTGTGGAAGCTCTCGCCGAAGCCGACGTCCGGGTCGAGGTGCCGGCCCTGTGCGTCGCGCACGGACAGCAGCGGCAGCGCGTTGCCGAGGTAGCGGTACGCGCCGTCCCTGCCGAAGCGGTGGACGCGGTCCGGGACGGTGATCGCGACGTCGAAGGAGACGCTCGCGCGTGCTCCCCGGGGAAGGGGCGTCGGCAGATCGATCCGCAGCGCGGTGCACCCGACGGTCAGCGGCCGCGGTGTGCCGCCGACGACCCTGCTCACCCGGACCGGCGGGGGGCCGCCCGGGGTCCCGCAGCCGTCCGTGCCGTTGCCCCACAGGCGTACGTCGACCGAACGCAGGGGAGTACGGGCGGCGTTGCGGAAGGACACCGTCTGGCGGCCGGTCCAGTGCGAGCCGTCGCCGTCGGCGCGCAGTGCCACGTCGTACGAGGGCCGGTCCGGTGTCGCCGCACGCACCGGGGCCGTCGACTCCACGGGGTCCGCCGCGGCCCGGGCCACGGCCGACTGCGGGACGAGCAGCAGGACGGCCGCGAGGGCGAGCGCCGGCGCCCGCCACATCCTGATCGAGGTCATGACAAGCACGCTAGAACGTGAGTGCGCCCGGACGAGGGCGTTCCGGAGCGATGCCGTCGCGCACCCCCGGAGCCGCCGCCCCTTCCGCTCGTGACGTCCCGGGCACCCTGGGGAGGGCCACCGGCCTTCTCCTGGGGGCATCCCCACCGCATGCGTGCCCGCTGACCGGATGGTCCGGCGGATCCCGCACCGGCCAGGGTGGATCGGGCACACCAGACGCATGAGGAGAGGAACCACCTGTGTTCAGTTCGAAGTCGATCCGGCGCCGTGCGGCGCGCGCCACCGCCGCCGGTGCTCTCGCCGTCGCGGCCTGCGCCACCCTGCCGGCCGGGAGCGCCGGAGCGATCGTCAACGGCACCGACTCCACCGAGCGGTACCCGTTCATGGCGACGATCCCGGAGTCGGCCCCGAAGCACGGGCTCCACGACGGCAACTGCGGGGCGTCGCTGATCGATCCCGAGTGGGTGCTGACGGCGGCCCACTGCGTGACGGGTGACGGCCTGGTCCTCGACGGCATCGTCCGGATCGGCAGCGAGGCGCGGAAGTCGGGGGGAACCGTACGGGCCATCGAGCGGACCGTCGTCCATCCCGGTTTCGTGAGCGGCGAGGGGAAGGGGCCCAACAAGCACGACATCGCCCTGGTCCGTCTCGACCGACCGGTCTCCGGGCAGCCCGTCAGGATCGCGGAGCGGGCCGGACGGCCCGGGACTCCCACCCGGATCCTGGGCTTCGGCACCACCGTCGACACCGAGCTGAGGTTCGCGGAGCGGCTGCAGGAGCTGAGGACGCGCACGGGGGCCGCCGGCGAGTGCGCCCCCGGCTACGCGGACCGGACCCGGCTCTGCACGATCAGCAGGGTGCCCGAGGCCATGGCGTGCTTCGGGGACTCCGGCGGGCCGCAGCTTCAGAAGGGCGGGCACGGGCGGTGGGAGCTCGTCGGCGCCGCGTCGGGCCCCGGCGCCCCGGGGGTCGCCTGCTCGGCCGGGCCGGGTCTCTACACCCACGTGCCCGTGTACGCGGACTGGATCCGGCGGACTCTCAGGACCGCCTCCTGACCCCGGTCACGGATTCCCCGGGACACGACGCAACCCCGGGCCCCGTCGGACGTCCGTCGCAGTGAAGCCACGGTGGGGGGGGGGGGGGGGGGGGGGGGGGGGGGGGGGCGAACGGCGGGGCGTGCCAGGGGCCGGGGGAGAGGGGAGACCGAAAAAGACGGACGAGCCAATGGTATGCGCTGGTT
>NZ_JBVHZJ010000023.1:14821-82397 GCF_055574655.1 Streptomyces sp. NPDC029956
ACTTCCTGTAGTGGTCTCCGTGATAAACGGCAAGCTCCCGTGCTACGTGGGCCGCCGCGCGCCACACCTCCGGGGGGGGGGTGCGGGCGCCTCTCCCGCCCCCCCACGCACACACGGCACGCCGTTCACCGCTCATGGAGACCGACTCCTGAACCACGCCGACACATCCACGGCCGCTCGCCGTCTGCCGGGCGCCTGCGCACTCGCCGCCGCCACGGCGGCCCTCTTCGGACCGCAGGCCCTGACCGGGAGCCCCGCCTCGCCGCCACTCCCGCCGCCGCTGTCGTCCCCACCACCCCTGTCGTCCCCGACGCCGCCGGGACCTCGAAGGGCGTCGCCACCGTCACCTACGACCTGGGGACCAGGCCTATCGGTTGCCGGGAACCGGTGAGCCGGTCGAGCTCGCCGGGACCGTGCACTACCCGACGGATCTCGGCACCACGCCCCGGCCCCTCGTCGTCCAGCTGCACGGCTGGCACGAGACCTGTGCGGACCGGGCCGCGGCGGAGGCCCGGTCCGCCGCCGAACTCGCGGCAGGCGGCCGACCGGCACAAGGACAAGTGGCCCGCCGGGGTCGAGGTCCGGGCGGTCCCGGCACTGGCCCCCGCCTACAACGTCATGACCGAGGACATGACCGCCTACGGGATCACGCGGATCCCGATGGCCGTGCTGCGCGGGACCTGCGACGGCCAGGTCGGCCGTGAGGCCTTCGAGTTCGCCGCCGACGCCACCGCCCGGAGCGCCGCCGGCTTCCACCCGCTCGCGATCCACGGCGCGAACCACAACTACTTCCACACGGAGTGGTGGTCGCAGAGCGGGGAGGTCGCCGCCCGCGACGACGCCACCCACGCCCCCGCCCGGCCCGGCCGGTGCACCGACCGCGGTGGCTCCGTCTGCGCAGCCCAGCTGACCGAGACGAGCCGGCGCCGGCTCGGCGCGGCCTACGTCGAGGCCTTCTTCCGCCGGTACCTCACCCACGACACACGGTTCGACGACATGCTGAAGGGCGAGCGGCACCCCCTCGCGCACCTCGCCCACGTCGACGTGACGGCCGCCCGGCCATAGCCGAAATCGGCCCAGAACCGGCCCTGTTCGCGGTATAGGGTCGTGGGAGGCAGGCCCGGCCACGACGGCCGGACGCGACGGGGGGCTCGTATTGGAACGCCTGGCCGAAGGGGACCGGCCCGCGCCCGCGGTGCTGCCCCCGCCGATGCGCGGAGCGCTCGGACTGACGGCGGCCTTCGCCGCCCTGGGGGTCGTCGCGCTCGGCGTCCTGTACACCGATGCCGGCCGGCCCGGCAGCGCGGACGCGCGGATCCTGGCAGCGATCGAGGGCGTGGGCCCGCGGGCGCGTGACGTGGCCCTGGCCACGGACTTCCTGGGTGAACCCGTGGGCGCGGCGGCCCTGGTCCTGGCCGTCGTCACGGGCTGTCTGCTGCTGCGTCGGCCTCGCGCGGCGGTGCTCGTCGTCGCGGGCGTCGGCCTCGCCGTGGTCACCACGAGGCTCCTCAAGCACCTGGTGGGACGCACCATCCACGGCGACGAGAACCTGTCGTACCCGAGCGGGCACACCGCCTTCCTCACCGCGCTCGCCCTCGTCCTGACGCTGCTCGTGACCGGCCGGTCCGGCCTCGGCAGGACGGCCGGAACGGTGCTCGTGCTGCTCGTGGCGCTGGTCGCGGGCGTCGCCATGGGCTGGGCGCAGGTCGTCCTGGGGGCCCACTATCCGACCGACGCCCTCGGTGGCTGGTTCACCGCGCTGGCGGTGATCCCGGCGACCGCGTGGGTGGTAGATCGGGTGGCCGACTCCGTTCGTGGGAAGCCCCGTTGAGGTGGGGGGGGGGGGGGGGGGGGGGGGGGGGGCCCCCCCCCCCCCCCCCCCCCCCCCCCCCCCCCCCCCCCCCCCCCGCGACGTCACGTCGGACCGCCTCACACCAGGCGCCGGAAGACGGGCTTGACCGGCCGCCCGCCCAGCCACGGCGTGGGGTCGGCCGCGTCCAGTGCCTTCCGGTACACCGCGCACGCCTCGGCCACCACGTCCACCGTGCGGACGATGTCCTCGTCGTCGAGCGCGCTGCTCACCACGAACGACGGGGCGAGCACCCCACCCGCGAGGAGCCGGCGCAGGAACAGCGTGCGGTACTCCTGTGACGGCTGCCGGTTCTCGTCGAGGGTGGCGAAGACCAGATTGCTGGCCCGGCCCCGGACGACGAGGTGGTCGCCGACGCCCATGGCGGCGGCGGCCTCGCGCACTCCCGCGGCCAGCCGCTCGCCGAGGGCGTGCAGTCGCGCGGTGACGCCCTCCTCGACGTAGGTGGTCTGCACGGCCGTCGCCGCGGCGAGCGAGTGCGTCTCCGCGCCGTGCGTGGTCGACAGCAGGAAGACCCGCTCGCCGGAGTGACGCAGCCCGCCCCACTCCATCAGCTCGCGGCGCCCGGCCAGCGCGGAGACGGCGAACCCGTTGCCCAGCGCCTTGCCGAACGTCGAGAGGTCGGGGGCGACGCCGTACAGACCCTGCGCCCCCGCCTCGGACCAGCGCAGACCGGTGATCATCTCGTCGAAGACCAGGACGCAGCCGTGCCGGTCGGCCAGCTCGCGCAGGCCGGCGAGGTACCCGGGCGGGGGTTCGGTGTGCCCGGCGGGTTCGAGGATCAGACAGGCGACCTCGCCCCGGTACCGGCTCAGCAGCTCCTCCGTGGCGGCCAGGTCGCCGTAGGGGAACGCCACGGTGAGCTCGGTGGTCGCCGCCGGGATGCCGGCGGACATCGGCGTGGTGCCGATGAACCAGTCGTCGACGGAGAAGAACGGGTGGTCGCCGCAGACGGCCACCCGAGGGCGCCCGGTGACGGCGCGGGCGAGGCGCACCGCGGCGGTGGTGACGTCGGAGCCGTTCTTCGCGAACTTGACCATCTCCGCGGTCGGCACGGTGGCCAGGAAGCGCTCCGCGGCCTCGACCTCCACGATGGACGGCCGGACGAAGTTGCCGCCGCGGCCGATCTCCCGCCGTACCGCTTCGAGCACGCGCGGGTGGGCGTGGCCGAGACTGACCGAACGCAGCCCCGAGCCGTACTCGATGTAGCGGTTGCCGTCGACGTCCCACACGTGCGCGCCGTGGCCGTGGCTGATGACCGGGGCCAGGTCCTCGGGGTACTGGTCGTCGCCCTTGGCATAGGTGTGCGCGCCCCCGGGGATCAGGGCGTGCAGCCGCTCGTTCGCCTGCCGCGACCGGGGCAGGGAGAAGAACTCCTCGGTCGCTGCGGACTCGGCAGTCGCTGCCGACTCCGCGGTCTCCACGGACTCTGCGGTCTCCACGGACTCTCGGGTCGCTTCGGTCTCTCGGGTGTCCACGCGGACTTCCCCTCTCCAGGGCGTCAGGACTTGTGCTTCAGGGCCTCGGCGAGGCGGGGTGCCTCCCGGTCCCGCGGGGACATCGACACGGGCGGCAGCGGCCAGGGGATGGCGAGTTCCGGGTCGTCGAAGGCGATCGTCACGTCCTCGGCCGGGTCGTGCGGCCGGTCGATCCGGTACGAGGTGTCGGCGGTCTCGGTCAGCGCCTGGAAGCCGTGCGCGCACCCCGCGGGGATGTAGAGGGTCGACTGCGACTCGCCGGACAGTTCGAAGAACGCCCGGTTGCGGTAGGTCGGCGAGTCCGTCCGCAGATCCACGACGACGTCGAAGATCCTGCCGTACGAGCACCGCACCAGCTTGGCCTCGCCGGCGCCGGAGCGCAGGTGCATGCCGCGCAGCACGCCCCGGACCGAACGGGACACGCTGTCCTGGACGAAGACGTCCGGGTCGAGGCCCACCGAGCGGACCACGTCGGCGTCGAACGTGCGGCAGAAGAAGCCGCGCTCGTCGGCGTACGGCGTCGGCTCGAACAGGTAGGCGCCGTCGATCTCCGGGACGCGGATCGCTTTCATGGGGTCTCCCGCAGGGCGTGGGCGTGGTCAGGGACGGTGCTCGGGAACACGGCCGCGGTCAGGGCGGTGAACTGCTCGTCGAGCTCCCGGGCGACGGTCAGGTTGCGCTCGGCGAGGGTCTGCCGCAGCTCCGCCGCGTGCTTCTCCAGCTCCCGGAACCGGTCGAGCAGCCGGTCGGCATCGACCTCGCGGGCCGGGTGGCAGTACGCGCCGAGGCCCATCCGGTCCATGAGCGCGTCGCTCTTCGCGGCGTAGCTGAGCGCGAGCGTCGGCACGCCGACCCTCAGCGCGCAGACCAGGTTGTGGTAGCGGGTCGCCACCACCGCCTCGGCGGCCGCCATCTCCTTCATCAGGTCGTCGAGCGAGGCCGTCCCGGCGGCGGTGACCAGCGGGGAGTCCACCGCGTCGAGGATCGCGTCCACCACCTCGCGGTCGACCTCGTCGCCGGTGAGCAGCCGGACCGGCCGGCCGTCCGCCACGAGGGCGCGGACGAAGCGGGTCGTCCCGTCCAGGTAGCGCCGGTGGATCTCCTCGGCCCGGGCACGGTCGTCGTCACCGCCGTGGAAGGCCATGACGCCGACGCACACCGGGCCCGGCGTCCCCGCGGGGGTGCTCGACGGCGGTGCCGGCAGGGCGAAGGCGAGGTCCGGGTGGACCGCGTCGCGCGTGGTGTCCACACCCATCGCCCGCAGGGCGTCGCGGGACTGGTCGTCCCGGTACGACCGGTACGCGGCGAGCCGCGCCGAGCGGCGGACCAGGGAGCGGGTCGCCCGGTTGCCGATCGGGGCGGCGCCGACGCCGACCAGCGCGACCCGGGTGCCGAACAGCCGGCCGGACGCGCAGAGCAGGAACAGCGCGTACGGGAAGCCCCACGGCCGGAGCGGCAGCGTGGCCTCCAGGACGCCCATGCCCGGCACGATCACCACATCGTGCCGGCGCACCCAGGCGGCGGTGCGGACGGCGTCGACGAGCTTGCCGAACCCCTTCCCCGCGACCGCGCCCGCGCGTGACGCGGTCCGGTACTCCCCGCGGTACCAGTGCAGCCGTGTCGCCGGGAGCCGGTGCCGGAGCCGTACGACCTCGGGACCGCCGCACATCGCGTCCACGACCGCGTCCCGGTGGTCCCGGCGGAGCCAGCCGAGGACCGCCTCCATCGACCCGTCGTTGCCGAGGTTGCCGGAGCCGAGCAGACCGAACAGTCCGACGCGCACCGGAGGTCGCGTGGGAGGGCGTGCGGGGGGCCTCATGCACGCCTGCCTTCCCGGCCGGCCACGAGGGCGTCGAGGGAGACGGCGAGCCGGTCCGGCACGACCGGGGCGCGGTCCTCGACCCGCTCGCCGGCGCCCGGCCGGGCCCGGCTGGCCGCCCAGGAGACGAGGTGGCCGTAGCACGCGCGCCGGTCCGCCGGCGACAACGGCGCCCGCCGGATCGCCGCGACGAAGCCCCAGACGTACTCGGCGAGCAGCCGGGGCGTCGGGTGCAGCGGGCCGGCCCGGCGCGGGTCCAGGTTGACGCACCGGGAGCGCTTCGAGGGGTTGGCCCGCTCGGCGCGGGTGGGGTGGTCCCGGCGGAAGTACAGCAGCTCCGGGACCTGGTGGAAGGGCCCGTGCAGCCCGATCTCGGAGACGAACGTGCGGTCCGCGTGGTGGTAGCTGTCGTGCGGCTTCACCCGGCGCAGTACGTCGGCCCGCATCACCCCGTAGAAGTCGTCCCCGCCGGGCTCGAAGAGCATGCTGCGGAAGCGCTCCGGGGCGCGCGGCGAGTCCGTGGCGAGCGTGTACTCGTACGGGACCTTCACCCGGCCCTCTTCGTCGATGACGGCCTGGTCGGCGTGGGCCAGGATCACGTCCGGCCGCTCGTCCAGCGCGTCCACGCAGCGCCGGAGCAGGTCCCGGGCGTACAGGTCGTCGTGCGAGGCCCACTTGAACAGCTCGCCCCGGCACTGCGTGAACACGTAGTTGTGGTTCGGCGCGGCACCTATGTTCCGGGTCAGCCGGATGTACCGGATGCGGGGGTCCTGCGCCGCGTAGGCGCGGCAGATGTCCTGGGTGCCGTCGGTCGAGGCGTTGTCGGAGATGACCAGCTCGAAGTCCTCGTAGGTCTGGCCGAGCAGGGCGTCGAGCGCCTCGGCGAGGTACTCCTCGCCGTTGTACACGGGCAGGCCGATGCCGAGCCGGGGTGGGGCGGTCATGGTGTCCTCACTTCGGGAAGGGGTGTGCGGTGGTGCTCGCGCAGGGCGGACCGCAGCTCCAGCCACCACACGGCCGAGCTGCCGAGCGTCGCGGCGGCGACGCCCCAGGCCGAGCCGACCGTGCCGGCGACGATCGCCCCGCCGAGCCCGCCGCCGACATAGAGGGTGGAGGCGATCAGTTGGCAGCGCAGGCTGCGCCGGGCCGCGGCGAGCGCGCGGAGTCCGGCCGCCGCGCCGGTGCCGAGGCTCGCGGCCGCGACGCCGAGCGTGGCGGGCACGATGAGCTCCGAGGCGGCCTGCCAGACGTCGCCGAGCACGAGCTCACCGAGCCGGTCCGGCACGAGCAGCAGCGCCGCGCCCCAGAGCAGCGCGGCGGCGGCCTGCCCGCCGCCGAGCAGGAGACAGAAGGCGCGCAGACGGTGCGGGGCCTGCCGCAGCACCCGTGCCGCCTCCGCGACGGTCACCAGCGACAGGCCCATCAGGACGGCGAGGAACGGACCGAGCAGCAGCTCGGCGCCCCGGACCACCCCGACCGCGCTGACGCCGACGATCGCGCCGAGCCCGTACGCCCGCAGCTGGCCCGCGCCGCTGACGCCGACGTTCTCGACGAGGTACCGGTAGCCGAGGTCGCGCTGCTCGCGCATCCACGCGCGCGCCCCCGCCGGGCGGGGCGCGATGCCGGACTGGAGGCACCCGTATCCCGCGGCCACCGCGGCGGACGCCCCCCAGGCGAGCACGAAGGCGGCCACGCTGCCCACGTGGGCCGCCACGATCATGGCCGGGACGAGTGCGACGCCCATCACGACGTCGTTGACGAACGCCTTGCGCCCGGCGCCCGCGGCGAAGAAGGAGAAGCGCCAGGCGTCCTGGAGCAACAGCCCCGGCAGGACGACGCCGAGGCAGGCGAACGCGGATCCCACGGGGCCGCCGACCCCGAGCCCGAGGGCCAGACACGCCGCGCCGACGGCGACGCCGACGCCGAGGGCGGTACCCGACGACCGGGCCACCGCCCCGCGCCAGGAGGCCTCCGGCACGCCGCTGAAACGCACCATGAGCGGGTCGGTGGCCAGCCCGCGGGAGACGCCGAGCACCACGCCGAAGGTCACCCAGGCCAGGCTGAACACGCCGAACGCGGCCAGTCCGAGCGAGCGGGCCACGTAGATGCCCACCACGAAGTTGGTCGCGCTGGACGCCGCCTGGTCGGCGAGGCCCCAGGACAGCCGGCCGGCCATGGCACGCCGCGCGGTCGGCCGGGCGGGTCCGGCCGGGTCCGGGGGCGTCGTCGTCTTCTCCCTCTCGGTGCTCGTCACGTCACGCCTTGATCAGTCCGGCGGCGGCCAGGGCGTCGGCCGCGCCGGCGACCGAGTCGAACGGCAGCCCGGACCGCTCGGCGACGTCCAGCAGACCGCGCTCGCCGTCGCTGAGCACCCACAGCATCGCCATCTGTGCCTGCTTCGCGTCGCTGCGGCCGCCGAGCGAGTCGTACAGCCCGCGCCGTCCCAGCTGCGGCTCGCCGTACGGGCTGAGATTGACGTACCGCCGGTTCCGGTCGAGCACGGAGAACGCCTCGCGGCAGACGGCCAGCGTGTCCTCCATCGCCTCCGGGGAGACGAAGCCCGGGTTGTCCGCCGAGGTGTGGTACTCGGGGTATCCGGCGTACGGGGTCCGGCTGAGCGAGCCCACACCGAGATCGAAACCGGGCGAGCAGTACTGCCGCTCGTCGTAGCCGTACGGCGTGAACTCGGTGACGTGGTGCGGGCGTTCGGAGGCGGCCAGGACGTGCGACATCACCCGGTCGATCTCCGCGTCGCCGCGCCTGCTCCGCTTGTACGTCAGCCGGCCCGGGTCGCCGGCACAGGCCAGCACGAGCCCGTGTCTGACCTTCTCGATCCGCTCCGCGTTGCGGGCCAGCCAGGTGATCGCCCCGATGGTGCCCGGCGCGTAGATGAACCGGTAGGTGTAGTACGGCGTCTCCTCGGCCAGTGCCATGGCCAGGAACGTCGCCACCGCGATGCCGGCCAGGTTGTCGTTGGCCAGCGACGGGTGGCAGACGTGGCAGGACACGATCACCTCGTCGGTGACCTGCCCCGGGACCACGTGCTCGGCGTACGTGAGGTGGCCGTCCGCCAGGGTGGAGTCGACGCGCACCTCGTACTCGCCGTCCGGCAGCGCGTCCAGGGTCTCCTGGGCCAGGCAGAACCCCCATTCCGGCGTGTAGTAGCTGGTGCGGTACGGCACCCACGTCGGGTGGTCCGGCAGGGTGTGCAGGTGTTCCCGCAGCTCGGCCAACGGCATGGTCCGCGACACCGGCACGCTGTAGCCGAGCACATGCAGGCTGGACGCGGCGAAGTCGACGACGCGACGGCCGGCGGAGTCGGCGATGTACGCGTCCCGGATGTTCCACTCCTGCGGCACCGTCCAGTCGAGCACCTGCGTCCCGGTCGGCACCTCGTGCACCTCCAGCGGAACGTACTCCCCGACGATGTCCAGGGTGGCGCGCACCCCGTCGCCGGTGATGCTCCGGCAGAGCGGGTACAGCCGCTCCACCAGCGCGTGCATCCGCTCGCCGGCCGAGGTCGTCGGCTCCTCGCCGGCCGCGGTCACGGGCGCCACCGCAGGGTGTCGTCGACGGCGCCGTTCCCGGACGCCGCGCGCAGCACGGCGAGCCGGGTGAAGCGGCGCTCGAAGTCCTCCCGGGTCAGACCGAACTTCTGGTAGGCGTCGGCGAGTTCGAGCGCACCCCGCTTGACCGTCCACTCGCAGTCGAAGCCGGGCAGCGCCGCCCGGAACCGGGAGAAGTCCACCCGGTACGACCGCGGGTCGGCACCGGTCTCCCCGGTGATCACCACCTTCGAGCCGGTCACCGCCTCGGCGACCTGCTCGGCGATCTCGGCGACCGTGACGTTGTTGATCTCGCTGCCGATGTTGAACGCCCGGTCGTGCACCGCGTCGCGCGGCGCGGTCAGCGCTGCCGTGAAGGCCCGCGCGATGTCCGCGGCGTGCACCAGCGGACGCCAGGGCGTGCCGTCGGACATCACCAGGACCTCACCGGACAGCAGTGCGTGCCCCACCAGGTTGTTCAGCACGATGTCGGCGCGCAGCCGCGGCGAGAAGCCGAACGCGGTGGCGTTACGCATGTACACCGGGCTGAAGTCGCCGTCGGCGAGCGCGTGCAGATCGTCCTCCACCCGCACCTTGGACTCCGCGTACGGCGTCACCGGGCGCAGCGGGGCGTCCTCCGCCACCAGCTCGTCACCGCCCGCGGCGCCGTAGACCGAGCAGGTGGACGCGTACAGGAAGCGCCGCACCCCGGCGTCCTTGGCCAGCCGGGCGAGCCGTACGGAGGCGTGGTGGTTGATGTCGTAGGTGAGGTCCGGAGCCAGCGACCCCAGCGGGTCGTTGGAGAGCGCGGCCAGATGGATCACGGCGTCCACCCCGGCCACGTGCTCGGCCGTGACGTCGCGCAGGTCCACCCGGTGCCCGGACGGGTCCGCGGGCGACGGGCCGAGGACGCAGTCCGCGAACAGGCCGGAGTCGAGACCGACGACCTCGTGGCCGGCGGCCGCGAGGACCGGGGCCATCACGGTGCCCAGGTAGCCCTGGTGTCCGGTCAGCAGTACGCGCAAGGTTCATTCCCCCAGATCGAGAGTGAGTTTGGTGACGGCGAACGCCTCGGCGTACCGCGCGTGGCATTCGATACCGCGGATCCGGGCCAGGCCGAGGAAGGCCTCCCGGTCGTACCAGGGACGGTGCCGCTGCGAGGGGTAGTGCTCCTGCAACAGCCGCACCTTCTCCTCGGCGACCTCCGGCGACAGCGGCTGGTACGCCGCCGGACGGCCGAGATCGCCGTCCCACTTGACGATCTCGTAGCCCAGCACGAGATGGTCGCGGAACGCGGTGGGAAGCAGCCGCGCCAGGCCACGATGATCCTGATGGGCGTCATCGGTACGCGGCGCGAGGATCACATCGGGCTCGGTCCGGGCGCGCAGCTCCTCGACCGCGGACTTGGCCTCCTCCCAGTGTGCGGGCAGCCGGCCGTCCGGCAGCTTGAGCACGGTCGGCCGCAGGTCGGCCCCCGGGCAGAAGGCGGCGAGCGCGGCCCGCTCCTCGTCCTCGCGCTCGCTGCCGCCGCCGGAGAGCACCAGCGCGTCGACGCGTACGCCAGGCCGCGCGCGACACATCGTCAGGAGCGTGCCGCCGGCACCGATGGCGATGTCGTCGCAGTGCGCCCCCACCGCGACGATCCGTTCCAGGCGCCCGGAGCCGAGCCGGATCACGCGGACCCCACCGGCGCGCTCGTGCTCACACCGTCCCGCTCCCACACGGCCCACGGGCGGTCGCCCCGGGTGTAGGCGGCGTCGAGCGCGGCCCGCTCCTTCACGGTGTCGGTCGGCTTCCAGAAGCCGCGGTGCCGGTACGCCACCAGCCTTCCCTGCTTGGCCAGTCGGGCACAGCCGTCGGCGACGAGGTCGCCGTTCTCCGGTATGTGGTCGAAGACCTCCTGGCGGAGCACGAAGTAGCCGCCGTTCTCCCACAGCGGCATGTCGCTCACCGCCGTGATGCCCCCGACGAGACCGTCCTCACCCAGGTCCACGCAGTGGAACGAGGACTGCGGCGGCACCACCATCATCGACGCCCCGGCGTCGCGCCGGGCGAACCGGTCGATCATCTCCGGCAGCGGGGCGTCGGTGAGCACGTCGGCGTAGTTGGCGAGGAACATCTCGTCGCCGTCCAGGTGGTGCCGCACCCGGCGCAGCCGCTCCCCGATCGGAGACTCGATGCCGGTCTGTGCGAACGTGATCGTCCAGTCCGCGATGTCGGTGGAGAGCAGCTCGGTCTTCCCGCCCCGGAGGACGAAGTCGTTGGACGTCGTCTCCTCGTAGTTGAGGAAGAAGTCCTTGATGTGATGGGCCCCGTACCCGAGGCACAGGATGAACTCCGTGTGCCCGAAGGACGCGTAGTAGCGCATGACGTGCCAGATCAGCGGGCGGGGCCCGACCATCGCCATCGGCTTGGGGATGTCGTCGGAGGCTCCGCTGCGCATGCGCAGTCCATAACCGCCGCAGAACAGTACGACCTTCATGGCTTGACCTCGACAATGCTCAGTTCCGGGATGGGGAAGACCAGCCGGCCGCCCCATTCGTGCACGAAGGAAAGCTGCTCGACCAGCTCGTCCCGCAGGTTCCAGGGGAGGACGAGGACGTAGTCCGGCCGGTCGGCGGCGATCTGCTCGGGCGGCAGGATCGGGATGCGGGTGCCCGGCGTGAACCGCCCGTGCTTGTAGGGGTTGCGGTCGACCGTGTAGGCGAGCAGGTCGGGCCGGATGCCGCAGTGGTTGAGCAGGGTGTTGCCCTTGCCCGGGGCGCCGTAGCCGACGACCGTCTCGCCGCGCTCGGCGGCGTCGATGAGGAACCGCAGGAGGTCCCGGCGCACCTTGGCCACCCGGGCGGAGAACTCCGCGTACCCGGACAGCTCCTGGAGCCCGGCCGCCTTCTCCCGGTCGAGGACGTCGGCCACCCGGCTGCTCGGCTCGCCGGCGACCTCGGACGGCCGCGCCCACAGCCGGATGGAGCCGCCGTGCGTGGGCAGCAGCTCGACGTCCACCAGCGTGAGCCCGCCGCTCGCCAGCGCCCGGGCGGCGGACGCGACCGTGTAGTACTGGAAGTGCTCGTGGTAGATCGTGTCGTACTGGTTCTCCTCGATCAGCGTCAGCAGGTGCTGCACCTCGACGGAGACCCAGCCGTCGTCGGCGACCAGGGCGCGCAGTCCCTCGGTGAAGC
Organism: Streptomyces sp. NPDC029956; assembly: GCF_055574655.1. Lineage (NCBI taxonomy): Bacteria > Bacillati > Actinomycetota > Actinomycetes > Kitasatosporales > Streptomycetaceae > Streptomyces > Streptomyces sp. NPDC029956. The sequence goes on from NZ_JBVHZJ010000023.1 coordinate 26,713, forward strand.
CGACCACGTCGGGAATGTGCGCGTACACGTTGTTGGCCACGACCAGATCCGCCGGCCCGTGCTCGGCGCGGACGGCCGAGCCGGTCGCCGGGGACAGGAACTCCGTCAGCGTGGGCACACCCGCGTCCCGCGCCGCCCCACCGACGTTCACCGACGGCTCGATGCCGAGGCAGCGGATCCCCCGGTCCACCACGTGCTTCAGCAGGTAGCCGTCGTTGCTCGCGACCTCGACCACGAAGGAGTCCGGGCCGAGCCCGACCCGCCCCACCGCGTCGGTGACGTACGTGCGCGCGTGCTCCACCCAGGAGGTCGAGAACGAGGAGAAGTACGCGTACTCCTGGAACGTCTCCTCCGGTGTGATCAGCGGCGGGATCTGCGCGAGCCAGCAGTCGGTGCAGACCCGCAGGTGCAGCGGGTACGCGGGCTCCGGCTGGTCGAGTCGGTCCGCGGCGAGAAAGCTCTCGCACGGCGGAGTCGCTCCCAGATCGACGACGCTGGCCAGCGCCGCCGAACCGCAGAGTCGGCATCGTGTCATTTCTCCTGCCCCCCATCTCCGCTCGCGCGGGTGCCCCGCGACGAGCCGGCTTCTTCGGTCCCTGCCGGCGGCGCGCTGTTCCCGCCGCCCGACCGCACCGCGATCGCGGTGCGGTACTCCTCCAGGAGGCGCTCCAGCCCCACGGACGGGCTGAACCCCTTCTCGTAACGGCGCCGGGCCGCCTCGCCCATCTCCCGGTTGCGGTCCGGCTCCGCCGTGATCCGGCGGATGCGGGACGCGAGCGAGGAGGGATCGCCCGGCGCGTGCAGCAGGCCGGTCACCCCGTCCTCGACGAGTTCGACGAAGGCGCCGTGGGCGGCGGCGACGGCCGGGACCCCCGCCGCCATCGCCTCCGCGACCACCAGGCCGAAGGTCTCCATGGCCAGTGAGGGAGCCACCACGGCCACCGACCGCGCGACAGCCCGCCGGCACTCCGCCGGGTCCCACAGCCCGGCGTACCGCACGTCGTTCCGGCCCGCCGCCCAGGCGGTCACCTCACGTTCCAGCGGCCCCGCCCCGGCGATCACGAGCGGCACGCCCACACCGCCGCCCGCGGCGATCTCGTCCCATGCCGCCATGAGCAGCCCTATGCCCTTGGCCTCCGCGAGCCGGCCGAGGAAGAGGAGATGATCGCCCTCGCCCGTCCGCAGGGTGCCCGGATCGGGCACGAAGTTGTGCTTCACCGCCAGCCGCTCGGGCGGCATGCCGGACCGCACCAGGACGTCGCGCTGCGCCGCGGAGATGCAGAGGAACCGCTCCACACCGGACCACCACCGCCGCCGGTTGACCGCCAGGCTGATCGCGAGCGGCACCGTCGCCAGCCGGGAGTTCCGGTAGCAGCCGTGCCGGACGGCGGGCAGCGGCAGCGCCGGCCCGACGCACTCGGTGCACTGCCGGCCGTCCCGGTGCAGCGTGCCGGGCGGGCAGACCTGGGTGTAGTTGTGCAGCGTGGTGACGACGGGCACACCGGCGTCCGCGCAGGCGGCGAGCACCGAGGGCGAGAGCAGCGGGAACACGTTGTGGACGTGCACCACGTCCGGCCGGTCGGCGCGGAGCCGGGCCGCGAGCTCCGCGCGGGTCGCCGGGTTCCACGGCACCAGCAGCGGCACCGCGACCTTCCCCGGCAGGGAGCGGCCGGCGATGTCGTCACTGCGCCGTTCGAACAGGTCGACCCGGTGGCCGGCCGCGCGCAGCAGCCCCACCTCCTCGTCGACGACCCTGTTCTCCCCGCTCGGCTGCGCCGAGGAGTAGCGGTTGTGGACCACAAGGACATGCATCGTCAGGTCACCTCCTGGCCCAGAGCGGGATACGTCGTCGGGTGATGTCGTGTGTCGGGCTGGGAACGGCCGGGGCGGGGAGCGCGAGGAGCGAGGCGGCCAGAGCCAGATGGAGCAGATACGCGGAGGCGTCGCCGAGGCCGACCTCGGTGTACGACGAGATGCCGCAGTAGCCGATCAGGAAGATCGCGCAGGCCCGGGGCAGCGACGGCGGCCGCAGCAGCGCGACACCGCCCAGCACCATGACCATCGCCGCCACGAGGGTGACGCCGACAAGACCCTGCTCGTCGTAGACGGCAAGCCAGCTGTTGTCGATCGGCAGCCCGTCGAACGACTTGTCGCCCAGGCCCGTGCCGAAGACCTTCTCCCCGGTCGTCCGGGGCGCCGAGAGGAGCGCGTCCCAGACCTTGGCCCGCCCGGTCAGGTTGGCGAAGTTCTCCTGGCTCTGTCCGCGCAGGAACCACGCCCGCAGCGCGGAGCTGAACACCACCGCGGCCACCGTCGCGCACAGCACCGCCCAGGCGAAGAACCGGCGGGCGGCGGCGCTCGTCAGGATGAGCGAGCCGATCGCCAGCACGAGACCGATGAGCAGGCCGAGCGTGGCCGTCCGGGTGTGGGTCATCGCGAGCAGGACGAGGGACGGCACGATGACCACCGCGGCACCGGCCGCGGTGGTCCGGCGGCCGAGCAGGAGCAGCACGGCGAGCCCGATGACCACGGCGGCGTACTGCCCGATCTGCGGCGGGGTGAGCGGCCACAGCGCGCCGACCAGCCGCCCGCCGTAGTACTCGGGCATGGCCGTGGCCGGCGAGACGGCCAGGCCCGCCGCCACCAGGACCAGGACCGCGAAGTACATCCGGATGTGGAACCGGACGAACGTCAGGCTCCCGTCCCACCAGCGGCTGAGCAGCCACAACGTACCGACGAAGAGTGCCAGCCGGGCGCAGCGGAACAGTGCGCCGACCCCGACCTCCAGCTGCACGCTGGCGATCACGCTCGGCACGAGCAGCAGCGTGAGCAGGAACACGAAGGCGCTGGGCCGGACGCGCAGCCGGGGGTTGAGCGCCAGAGCCAGCGCGAACGCCGCGACCAGCGCCCCCATGGTGGCCATCTGGATGAGCGAGCGGGGGATCGCGACGACGGTCTTCGCCCCCGCGGAGCCGAGCGTGTTGAGGCCCAGCAGGGCCCAGACGATCCCGACGGCCCTCGGAGTGCCGCCCGGGCCGGGTGCGGCGGCGGGCGGCGTGCCCGTCGCGTCGACGCCGTCCGGCAGCCGGTCGCGCCTCAGGTCTCCGGCCATCTCAACCACCGGCCCGGGGACCGAAGCTGCTGCCCGCGTCCTGTCGGTACGGCGCGCCCTGCCACTGCCGGGAGTCCAGCGTCCGGCTCCGGTCGGCGGCGACGAAGCTCCACGGCCCGCGGTAGACGTTGCCGTGCCAGCGGTTCCCCTGCTGATGGGTGATCGCCTCGGCCACCCGCCTGCCCTTGTACGGCGACCAGTCCGGAGAGGTGCCCTCGTCGGCGAAGACCGCCATGCGCCCGCACTCCGTCGTGCACCCGACGACGGAGGGGTCGAGGACGAAGCGGTTGCCGTGGATGTCGACCCGCTGTGTCTTCCACCGGCAGTCGCCGTAGAGCGGCGCGGAGGCGATCGCCGGCCGCGCGCAGCGGGCGGTGTCCTTCACCAGCAGCGTGCAGTATCCGGTCGACGTGTTGGCCGGGCTGTTGCAGAACCGGTCGGCGTTCTCCCAGAGGGTGATCCCGTTCCAGTTGTTCTCCAGGACGTTCCCGTAGATCTCGATCCTGTCCGTGCGGGCCGGGATCCGTGGTTCGCCGCCGGCCTCGGACACGTAGACGGTCGCGTACGGGAAGTCGTCGCCGTCCTCGGCGTACGCGCGGCCCTCGACCCAGTTGTTCCGCCGGATCGTGTTGTTGCGGACGACGGCGTTGTAGCTCGTCTCGTACATCAGCGCGGCACCGTCGTTGGACTCCAGCAGGTTGTCCTCGATACGGAAGTCGTTGTTGTTGTTGTCCGCCCACAACCCGGTCCCGCGGTTGTCGTGCACCCAGTTGCCGCGCACGTCGGCGCCGTCCACGGCCCAGAACTTGATGCCGCCGGTGCAGCCGCAGCCCGGCTGCCGCCGCTCCCAGTCGTCGGTGTTGTTGCCCGTGATCTCGTTGCCCTCGACCACCAGGCCGCGGATCGAGTCACCGGTCTTGTACGCGTTCATGCCGTACTGGCCGTTGTCGCGCAGACAACTGGCGCGGACCTGCTGCCGGGCACCGGCCATCATCCCGGCCCCCGAGTTGTACTGGACGGTCGCGTGCTCGATCACCCATCCGTCGGCCATGTCGTGGTTGACCACGCCCTCGTCGTGCGGCGCGATGAAACGCTCCACGGTCAGGTGGCGGATGGTGACGTCGCGGGCGGTGCCGCTGAACGCGTACTGGTTGATCCTCCGGCCGTCGAGCACCGCGCCCGGCGCGCCGAGGTAGCGGTTGCCCTCCTTGGCCATGACCTGGGCATAGGGGTCCGGCTCCAGGGTGTGCCGGCCCGGCCGGAGCCAGAACGTGGTGTGCGGGGGACTGTTCTCGGTCTTCGCGGCCAGGTCGCCGACGACCGCGGGGTCGACCGTCACCGCGCCCGCCGGCGCCTTCGTCGGCCCGGGCGCGGTCCTGCCGCACATACGGGCCGGGGAGGCGGACGGCGCTCCCGTGGCGTCGGGCGCCCCGGAGACAGGGGGAGAGGCGGACGCGTCGGAGGAGGCGGCGGCCCCGGACCCGCCGGATCCGCCGGCCGCCCTCGCCGGGGCGGCCGGCGTGCCCGTGCACCCGGTCGCCATCAGCAGGACCGCCGTCAGCGGTGCCACCGCCCACGCCCCGTACCTCCCCCTGATCCCCACGCGCCCCCCTAGCCGCGGAACCCGAGCACGGTGGTGAACCCGGACTCGCCGTCGGCGAATCCGGTGCCGACCAGCGTGGTGGCGGGTACCTTGCGCCCGAAGCCCGCGGAGTACCAGCCCAGCGGCGGGTGGGTCTCCCCGCGGTGCGCCCGCCAGGACAGCTCCCCGGGCAGGTCGAGCACCGCCGAGCGGTCCTCCCCGTCGCGCGTCCAGGTGAGCACCGCCCGGTTCCCCGACAGGTCCGCGGAGATCGCCGGGCCCAGGTGGAACGCCAGACGTACGGCCCCGCGGTCGCCGCGGACCTCGTCCACCACGCGCAGCTCCCGGCTCGCGGCGGTCAGCTCCACCCTTCGGCGGTGCACCGAGCGCTGGTAGCCGTCGTGCTCGGCGCACCAGCGGGCCGTTCCCCCGGCGGGGCCGGGGGACGGGTCCGCGACCAGGACGCGGGTGCGGGCATGCCGGGTCCACAGGAACGGGCCACCCGAGACGGACTGGTCACCGCCGTCCCACTGCAGGGTGTTGTGGCCGAGGGTCGACCGGAAGTACTGCCGCCACTCGGGCTGCCCGTGGTAGCAGAACGTCCCCGGGTCGGCGAGCACGTCGACCCCGTCGTGCCGGACCTCCACGGAGAGCGCGTCCGCGTGGGCGTGCGCGGCGATGGACAGGAAACCGTGCGGACCGCCGTCGCAGCGGCACCAGATCTCCTCGGGACCGCGCAGGATCGTCATGCCCGCGTCGGCGAAGTGGGCCGGCCGGCTCGCCGGGCGGGTCACCGCCGGTCCCGTCTTCGCGTACGGCCGGACGAGCGCCGCGAGGAGCGGGGTGCGCACATCGGTGCCGGTCACCTCCGGCCACCAGTCGAGCCGGCCGAACACGGCGTCCCCGGTGGCCAGGAGCGAGGCCCAGCGGTCGGTGCCCGCGCCGTCCACGATCAGACCGTGCCCGTCGTCCGCGTCCCCCTGGCGCGGCGGCCGTAACCGGCCGTCCACGACGGCGGCCAGCGCGTCGGTCATCCGCAGCAGCACCAGCCGGACCGTCGCGGGGACCGCCACGCCGGCGGCATCCGCCTCGGCCACCGCGGCCAGGCCGAGTTCGAGGACGAGCCCGTGGTACTCGGTGGCCAGCTCGCGGTTGAGGCCGGAGCCGAAGGTGTTGCTCCGCAGATGCCGGTCGAGGGACCGCATCGCGTCGGCCCGCCAACGCTCCGACGAGGGGAACCAGCCGAACGCACAGGCCGCGGCGAGCTGCCCGGCGGCCTCGGCGATGACGTGGTTGTTCGCCGAGGACCCCCGGCTGGGGAACGCGGCCAGCCAGCGCTGGTGGTGCCAGATCTGCTTCCGCGCCACCGGGTTGTCCTCGAACAGCGCGGCCGCGCCCGGCCAGCCGTCCAGCAGCCGCCGGATCCACACCCAGGAGAGCAGCCGGATGCCCAGCTCGATGCCGCTGATCCAGTGCACCCCGCGCAGCGGTGCGTTGGACGCCCACCACAGCCGCAGATGCCTGGCCACCCGCTCGGCGTACCGCTCGTCCCCGGTGACCGCGTAGGCGGCGGCGAGCACGGTGAGGTACTGGTGCCGGGACAGCTCCCAGATCTGCTTGATGTCCCCGACCGTCTCCTCCTTCCGGTACGGCACGTCGAAGGCGTAACCCCACGGAGCCCGGTGCCCGGTCTTCGGGTCGTACCACCAGTCCGGGTCGGTCAGGTCGTCGCGGTGCACCCCGAAGTACTCGGCGTGCCCGGCCATCAGCCGGTCCGCCTCGGCGACGAGCCGCTTCGCCGCGTCCGGCGGCACCGCGGCGATCGCCCCGGCGGGCAGGATCGCGGTGAACCGGGCACCGGTCACGCTCGGCGCGTCCGGCAGCGCCGACCGCCAGCGCCGCCTGCGCACCGTGTCGGCCACCCGGCCGCCGACCTCCTGCGGTCCCATCCGGGACAGGCGCCTGAGGTACCAGCCCGCGCTCATGCTCATCGAGCCCCCGCCAGGGTCACCGGCGCACCGCCGGCCAGACCGGCCCGCACGGCGAGGGTGGCCGCCGTGGTGGCGACCAGCGACTCCAGCGGCACCGGCATCGGCCCGCCGGTCCGCACCGCCCTGACGAACGCGGCCAGTTCGGCGTTCTGGCCCTTGTCCCGGGCCTGGGGCAGCCGCGAGCTCACCCAGCGCTTGCTCCCGTAGACCGAGGCGCGGACGAAGTCGTCGAGCCGCAGCACCTTGCCGTCGGCGACGAGGTCCAGCGTCTCCTTGGGGAAGCTGGACGGGCCCGTGGTGACGTAGCTGATGGTGGCGGTGGACCCGTCCGGGTACCGCAGCACGACCTGCAGGTCGTCGTCGCCGGACGAGGCGACCGCGTACACGGAGACCGGATCGGCGCCGAGCAGCCAGCTCGCCGTGTCGATGAAGTGTCCGCCCTCGCCGGCGAACCGCGAGCCCTCGGTGCCCTGCCGGAGGTACCAGCTGCCGTGCTGGAGCCGGCCCGCGTTGACCAGGTACCGGAGGTTCGCCGGGCCGGTCCGGACGCCGAACCGGGCCCTGGCCTCCTGCAGGAGCGGCGCGAACCGTCGGTTGAAGCCGACCTGCAGCCGGTCGTTGCCGGACTCCTCCACCGCCGCGAGGACCCCGGCCAGCTCGTCCTCGGAGAGGGCGAGGGGCTTCTCCACGAACACCGTCTTGCCGGCGAGGAGTGCCCTGCGGGTCAGGTCGGCGTGCGAGCTGTGCCGGGTGACGACGAACACCGCGTCGACGGCCTTGTCGCCGAGCACGGCGTCGAGATCGGTGGTCGCCTCGGCGAAGCCGAACTTCCGCTGCGCGTTGGCCGCGGACAGCGCCGTCGTGGTGACGACGGTGGACAGCTCGACGCCGTCCCGCCCGACCAGGTGCGGCAGCAGCATCGACGTCGCGTAGTTGCCCGCGCCGACGAACGCGAGACGCACCGGAGTCTTCGCCGGCCGGGCCTGGACGGGAACTCCGCCGCCGCGTCGCACCGCGGGCACGGCCACCGCCGGGGCCGGTGCCGCGCCGTCCCCCTCGGGGTACCGGAACAGCACGGCCACGGCCTTCAGATCGCCGTCCTTCAGCCGCCGGTACGTCTCCACGGCGTCGTCGAAGTCGGCGACGTGGGACACCAGGGGCTCCACGTCCACACTGCCGCGGGCCATGAGATCGAGGAAGCACGCCAGGTTGCGGCGCTCGGTCCACCGGACGTAGCCGATCGGGTAGTCCCGCCCCTCCAACTCGTACTCCGGGTCGTAGCGCCCGGGACCGTACGAGCGGGAGAACCGGACGTCCAGCTCCTTCTCGTAGTACGCGTTCCACGGCAGGTCCAGGCGGCACTTGCCGATGTCGACGACCCGGCCGCGGTCCCGGCACAACCGGGCGGCCAGCTCCACGGGCTGGTTGCTGCCGCCGCCGGCGGCCAGGTACACCTGGTCCACGCCGTGACCGTCGGTGAGTTCGGCGACGGCGGCCTCCACGGCCGTGGACGCGGGATCCCCGCAGGCCACGGCGCCCAGGCGCTCGGCGAGCTCACAGCGCGCCGGGTCGGGGTCGGCCCCGACGACCCGGACGCCCGAGGCGGTGAGGAGCTGCACGACCAACTGCCCGATCAGCCCGAGACCGATCACGAGCGCCACCTCGCCGAGCTGCGGCTCGCCCTGCCGGACGCCCTGCATCGCGATCGATCCGACGGTGCCGAAGGCCGCGTACTGCGGCGCGAGACCGTCCGGAACCTTGGCGTACAGGTTCTTCGGCACCCAGTTCAGCTCGGCGTGCAAGGCGTGCTCGTTGCCCGCGCAGGCCACGACGTCGCCGACCTTCACGTCGTCGACGCCGGGGCCGACCTGCTCGACCACCCCGCACAGCGAATAGCCCAGCGGGGTGTAGGAGTCCAGCTTGCCCATCACCTTCTGGTAGGTGGCGGGGATCCCGTTGGCGGCCACGCTCTGCATGACCTTGGCCACCTGGTCCGGCCGCGAGCGGGCCTTGCCCAGCATCGACATGCCGGCCTCGGAGACCTTCATGAGCTCGGTCCCGGTGGATATCAGCGAGTAGGAGGTGCGGACGAGCACCCCGCCCGGCTTGCACCCCGGCACCGGCACGTCGAGCACCGCGAGTTCGCCGGTCTTGTAGTTCTGTACGACCTGTTTCACCGAAGTCCCCTTGTTCCTAAGCCTTCTCGTGCGTGTCCCGGCCGGACCCGGAGGTCGCGCCGCGATACCAGTACTCGAGGGTCAGCACATGCCAGAGATGCTTGGAGAAGTCCCGCTGCCCGGCGGCGTCCTCGGCGACCATGCGCGCCAGCGCGTCGCGGCGCAGGAAGCCGTTCCTGACGAGCACGCCGTCGTTCACCACCTCGCGCACCAGCGGTGCCAGGTCCCGGCTCATCCAGGCCCGCAGCGGGGCGCTGAACAGCCCCTTGGGCCGGTACACGATCTCCCGGGGCAGCACCGAGGTCGCCGCCTCCTTGAGGACGGCCTTGCCCTGCCGTCCGATGATCTTGCGGTCGCCCGGCACGGCGAACGCCGCCCTCACCACCTCGACGTCCACGTACGGAACGCGCACCTCGGTCGACGCGGCCATGCTCGACCGGTCCGTGTACGCGAGGTTCAGGCCCGGCAGGAACATCCGGGCGTCGCCCAGGCACATGCGGTTGACGAAGTCGTCGAGCTCGTTGTCCTCGTAGACGTCCGCGTGCTCGGTCAGCACGTCCCCGACCGTCCCGGCCAGGTCCGGGTTGACCAGGGCGAGCAGCTCGTCCTGGTCGTACATGGTGTAGCTGCGCCGGAACGCGGTCTCCTCCGGCAGATCGGCGAAGGAGAGGAACCGCTTCGCGAAGCGCACCGACCGGTAGCCCCGCCGGGCCGTGGCGACCGGCAGCCGGTCCACCGCCGTCGACAGGCCGCGCCGCAGCGGGCGCGGGACGCGCTGGTAGCGCAGCGCGATCAGGTTGGCCAGGTGCTTGCGGTATCCGGCGAACAGCTCGTCGGCGCCCATACCCGAGAGCATCACCTTGACTCCGGCCTCCCGGGCGGCCGAGCAGATCAGGAACGTGTTGATCGCGGCCGGGTCGCCGATCGGCTCGTCCAGGTGGTACGTCATCCGCGGCAGCAGGTCGAGCACGTTCGGAGCGATCTCGATCTCGTGCAGGTCGACGCCGAACCGCTCGGCCACCTGGCGCGCATAGCGGAGGTCGTCCGGCATCGCCTCGAACCTGGCGTCCTCGGCACGGAACCCGATCGTGTAGGCGGAGATCCCGGGCAGGTCGCGGGCCGCCAGGGCGGTCAGATAGCTGGAGTCGAGACCACCGGAGAGGAACGTCGCCACGGGTACGTCGGAGATCAGATGACGCCGGGTCGACTCCTCGACGACGGCGGCGATATCCGGCAGCTCGCCGCTGAGCGCACGCTCGCGGCCCTCGGCGGCGACATCCCGGAGGTGCCAGAACCGGCCGCGGTCCACCCGGCCGTCGGGCCGGACGCGCAGCCAGCTCCCCGGCGGCAGTTTCTCCGCCTCGCGGAACGCGCACCGCGAGTCCGGCACCCAGTAGTACAGCAGCGAGGCCACCAGCGCCGCGTCGTCCACCCGCAGCGACCCGCCGGTGGCGGCGGCCAGCGCCTTCAGCTCGGAGGCGAACACCAGGCCCTCTCCGCGCCGGAGCAGGAAGAGCGGCTTGATGCCGAGCTGGTCGCGGGCGAGCACCAGCTCCCCGGTGCGCTCGTCGAAGATCCCGAACGCGAACATGCCGCGCAGCCGGGGCAGACAGTCCGTGCCCCAGCGCCGCCACGCCTCCAGCAGCACCTCCGTGTCCGACGTACCGCGGAAGCGCACCCCGCCGGCCGCCAGCTCGGCCCGCAGCTCGGGCGCGTTGTACAGCTCGCCGTTGTACGTGAGGACGAGACCGTCCGAGACCATCGGCTGGGCGCCGGTCTCCGACAGGTCGACGATCGCCAGCCTGCGGTGCCCGAGGTGCACCTCGCCGTCACCCGCGCGATGGCTGTACCGGCCCGCCCCGTCCGGGCCGCGGTGGGCGAGGGTCTCGGTGAGCCGGTCACTCACGACCTTCCCGTCCGGCCATCGGTACGTGCCTGCGATGCCACACATGTCCTACCGCCCCTCCTGGTCGTCGCTGTCCTGGCCCCGTGCCGCCCACATCGGCAGCCGCTCCGCCCGCCGGCCGGTCCCGTTCCGCCGGGCCGGCCGCTCGCCCTCGCCGCGTGGCGCGCTGTGCGGCCCGTCCCACAGCGTGCCGTCGGTCCGGTCGCCCGGATCGGGGTCGATCAGCACCACACCGATCACCGCGATCCGCTGGTCCGCGAGATGCCGCGCCACGGTGTGCAGCCATGCGGTGCTGCCGTGCCCTGCGCGTACGACGAGGACCGTCCGGGTGCCGAGGTGCTGGAGGTCGGTCCACGCCGTACCGGGTGCCACCGAGCCGACGCCGAGCCGGCGCTGCTGGTGCGGGACGGATGCGGCGCCCTCGGCGCTGACCACGGTGGGGTCCCCCGGTTTCGGGCGGCGGTGGGTCAGCGGGAGGCCGGGCAGGCCGTCGACGACGGCCACGGGCCCGTCCGCCGCGAGGGCGTCGGCGAGGTCCAGGGCGATCCCGGTGGTGGCACGCGCGGAGCCCAGTTCGAGCAGGGACACCGGTCCCGCGGAGCCGCGCACCGTGCGCGCCAGGGACGCCGTGAGCCTGGTCCGCGCCGCCCGCACCCTTCGGCGCTGCCACAACCGGGGCGACCGGCGGGGCAGTTCGGCGATGACCGACGCGCCGAGATTCGCCGCGATCTCCCGGCGCAGCACGGGGCGGTCCGCCACCACCGCGCCGACCGCGGCCACCGCGAGCCCGAGCGCGAGCCCCAGGGCCAGCCCGATCGCGGCGTTGGTGGCGGCGGTCCTGGGCAGGGAGTGCCGCACCGCGCGCGGTGCGTCCACGATCTGCGTGCCGGCGATGAGCCGGGGTGTGCCGATCCGCGCCTCCGCGGCGCGTCGTCCGAAGTCGGAGATCTGCGAGGTGAGTTCGGCCCGGCGGGCGAAGAGCGACTCCATGTCGGCCGACACCTTCGGCCCTCTCTCCGACGAGCCCTCCCCGATGGTCTTGTCGACCTGGGCGAGGTCGCCCCGCAGCCTGTCCCGCTGGTCGAGCAGGGCCTTGGACTCGGCGTTCGCCGCTTCCCTTATCCGCCTGACGTGGTCGGCGACGAACGCGTCGGCGAGCGCCCGGGCGCGGGCCACGGCCTCCGCGTCGCTGTCACCCGCCACATCGATCCGCAGCAGGTTGTTGGTGAGTCCGACACCCTCGTAGTCCTTCATGAACTCCTCGGGCTTCTCCCGGGAGCCGAGGGACCGCAGCGCCTGGTCGGCGATCCGGGTGGTCTGCAGCAGCGCGGCGTCGGTCCGGATGAGCGTTCCGGGGTCGTTGGGCTGGTCCTCCTGATGGGCGACCAGGAGTTTGGTCGTCGCCGTCGGCGGTGGCGGCAGCAGCACGGCCATGGCCACGCCGAGCAGCAGTCCGACGAGGGCCAGGGAACCCCAGAGGCGGCGTCGCCTGCGGACCGCCACCACCAGGACCTGGAGGTCGAGCAGGGGGGCGGTGGCCGACGACTCCGGCGTCGTGCGCGCCGTCACCCTTCACCCCCCGTCGCTTCGCCACCGGCCACGAGAACCGGCGTGGCGGCCCGGCGAGGACGGCCGGAGGAGCGCGCCGGACGGGTCCAGACCGTGCCGGCCAGGACGGTGCCGACGACCTCGTGCCCGGCGTCGGCACAGGCCTCGGTGATCCCCGCGAGTTCGCCCGCGGTCCAGCTGCCCGCGCTGACCACGACCAGGGCACCGGACTCGCCGGCGCGGTCCGGCACCATCGGCCGGGACACGGCGACCTCCACGACGTCCAGCACGAGGAGTCCGCTGCCCGAGGAGTCCGGGGCGGAGTCGTTCCCGGCCTCGGCGACGAGCTGCACGGCGGCCCGGCGGGCGGTCTCGTCGCCGTCCGGGACGACGACAAGCAGCCGCCGGGGAGCCGGCAGCCGGTCCCGGAGGCGGGCGCACACCCGCCGGTACCGGATCTGCCTGCTCTCTTCGTCGCCCGAGGCCCCCGGGGACGGCATGTCCCAGCGGACGTCGACGCCGAGCAGCCGGCGCAGCAGCGCCCGGGGGCCACCGCCCTTCGGCCGGTCCGCGGCCCGTTCGCCCGGTACGTCGACGGCGCCGAGCAGCGTCGTGCCCAGGGCCGCGGTGATGTCCGCCCCGGTGCGCGGCCGACGGCCCACCCGTGCGGCGGCGAGATGACCGATGACCGCGAACAGGACGAACAGCAGCGCCCCGCCGACGATCAGCTGCGTCCTCGTCGGCGGTGCCTCCCCGGCCGGCCGGGCCGCCGGACCCATGACGACCATGTCGGGCCGGTCGGTCGCCGTATCGGCCTTGTCCAGCTTGTCCACGGACTCCTGCAGCGCGGTGCGCAGCTTCGCGAGCTCGGTACGGGTCTGCACGCTCTCCACGCTCCGCCCCGTACCGGCCTCGTCGGCGAGCTCCTCGATGCGGCGGGTGGTCTTCACCACCAGCTGCCGCAGCGCCTCGGGCTGCGCCGCCTTCTCCGGGTCGGTGTTGTCGCCCATGATCTGCGCGGCGAAGGTGACGAACTGCTGGGCGACCGTGTCCGACAGGCGCTGGGCGCGCTCCGGGGTGTCGGCCGTGCCCGAGATCTTGATGATGTTCCCGTCGGCGGCCTCGGCGCCCACCTGTTCCCGCAGTTCGATGCCGTCGACCCCGGCCCAGCCGAGCGCGTCCGCCGCGCGGTCGACCACCACCGAACTGGTCGCGATCTCCGCCTGGGTCAGCAGCTCGCGCTCCTCCCACGCCCCGGGCAGCAGCACCGATGCCGACGTCGTGTAGCGCGGCGGAACCAGCAGGGAGGTGCCGTAGCCGACGAGCGCGCCCACCACGGCCAGGATGGTGAGAAGCCGCCCACGCCGACGGATGATCCGTCCGATCGTGACCAGACGTATGGTGTCATCGCTCAACGGCGCGGCCTTCTCCCCGTCCGGACCGGGCCGTTCACCGACACGGGGGTGTGATCACGGCAGGCTGCGGCGTAGGCGGCCAGCAGCGACTGCTGCGAGTGCCGCCAGGCGAGCTGCCCGCTGATGCGTTCCTGGCCGATCTTGCCCATCCGGGCGCGCTCCTCCGGGTCGTCGAGGAGCTGGGCGACGAGCCGGGCGAACACGGCCTCGTCGTCGGCGGGCGCGTACACGGCGGCGTCACCGGCGGAGACCCTCGCCTCCCGGAGGTCGAACGAGACGATCGGCCGGCCCATCACCATGTACTCGAGGACCTTGTTCATGGTCGACACGTCGTTGAGCGGGTTGCACGGGTCGGGGGAGAGGCACACGTCCGCGGTGGACAGGTACCGCACCAGGTCGGCGTCGGGGATACGGCCCGTGAACTCCACCTGCTCCGAGAGCCCGAGCCGCCGGGACAGCTCGACCATCGCGTCGAAGGCGTCACCGGACCCGACGAACACCGCGTGCCAGTCGGTCCGCCCGAGGTCGTCGCGCAGCTTCGCGAGGGCCCGCAGGGCGTAGTCGACGCCGTCCTGCGGCCCCATGACACCGAGGTAGCACAGCAGATGAGGCTTGCCGCGCTTCAGCTCCGGCTCGGGCGGCACCGGGTGGAACCTGTCGGTGTCGGGCGCGCTGCGCACCACGAAGACGTCCTCGGGCCGCCGGCCCCCACGGCGCAGCGCGACGTCCCGATAGCTCTCGTTCGTGGCGAGCACGACGTCCGCGGCCCGGTAGGTCATCCGTTCCAGCGCGCACACGGCGCGGTAGAGCAGGTCCTCGCCGCGGTCGAACCGCGAGAGGTACAGCTCGGGCACCAGGTCGTGCTGGTCGAAGACGAACCGTGCCCCGCGCCGCTTCAGCCACCGGGCCGGCAGGAACAGCAGGTCCGGCGGATTGCAGGCGTGGACCACGTCGACCGGACCGACCTCGCGGGCCAGCCGGAGCGTGTGCCACAAGGCCGTCCCGTACTCCCGGAGGTAGCCGGCCGGACCGCCGGTGGCGGCGCGCAGCGGGTAGCGGTGGATCCGTACCCCGTCGATCACCGCCTCCGGTTCCGTGTCCCGCTTCTCGCCGCGGGGGCAGATGACGTGCACCTCCCAGCCCGCGTCGCGCAGTGTCGTGCACTCCTGCCACACCCGCCGGTCGAACGGCACCGACAGGTTCTCCACCAGGACGAGGGCGCGGCGAGCCGGCCCGTCGCCCCCGGTCATGTCACCAAGCAAGGCCCACGTACCCCGGTTCGGCCCGGCGCGCGTCGGCGTCGGGAAGGTGGATGAGATCGACGATCACGGGGCCGTCGCCATGGGGCAGCGCCGACAGCACGGCCGGATCCCCGGTCCCGACGAGGCACACCTCGGCATGGTCGAGCACCTCGTCGACGGAGTCCGCGAGCAGCTGCGCGAGGTGCGGCAGCCGGGTCTCGATGTACTCGCGGTTCGCGCCGAGCAGCCGGGAGAGGTTCACGTTGGGGTCGTAGATCCGCAGGTCGTACCCCTTGCCGAAGAGCCGCTCCGCCAGCTCGACGAGCGGGCTCTCGCGGAGGTCGTCGGTGCCGGGTTTGAAGGAGAGGCCGAACATGCCCACCCGGCGCTTCCCGGTGCGCTCGACCAGTTCCACCGCGCGCTGCAGATGGTCGGCGTTGGAGGGCAGCACATGGGCGAGGATGGGCACCGAGACGTCGTGCCGCTGCGCCGCGTGGACCAGGCTGCGCAGGTCCTTGGGCAGGCAGGAGCCGCCGAAGGCGAAGCCGGGCCGCAGGTAGGCGGGGCTGATGTTCAGCTTGCGGTCGGCGAGGAACACGTCCATCACCTGGTGCGAGTCCACCCCGAGCGCCTGGCAGACCGCGCCCAGTTCGTTCGCGAAGCCGATCTTGAGGCCGTGGAACGCGTTGTCCGCGTACTTGATGGCCTCGGCCGTCGGGACCGGCACTCGGAACACCTCGCCGGGCAGCCCGTCGTACAGCGCCGCCACGACGTCGCCGCTCGCCGGGTCGAGCTCGCCGATGACGGTCTTCGGCGGGTCGAAGAAGTCCCGCACGCTCGTACCCTCGCGCAGGAACTCCGGGTTGACCGCGACCCCGAAGTCCACCCCGGCCGTGCCGCCGGCGAACTTCTCCAGGATCGGCACCAGCAGGTTCAGACAGGTGCCCGGCAGCATGGTGCTGCGGAACACGACGGTCTGCCGCCCGCCCCGCTCGGCCACCGCGGCACCGATCTCCTCGGTGACCCGCTCCAGGTACGTGGTGCACAGGCTGCCGTTGGGCTCCGACGGCGTGCCCACGCAGATCAGCGACACGTCGCTGCCCGTGATCGCCTCACGGACGTCCCGGGTGGCGCGTAACGTGCCGGCCCGCACGACGTCGGCGATGAGCTCGCCGATCCGCTCCTCGACCACCGGGGCCTTGCCGTCGTTGACCAGGTCGACCTTCACCTGGTTCACGTCCACGCCGATGACCTCGTGACCGAGGTCGGCCAGGCACGCGGCCGACACGCAGCCCACGTAACCGAGCCCGAAAACGCTGACTCTCATGCCCTGTTCCTCCCCCTGGGCAGGCCCTTGCGGCCTGCCGTCCCCGAGCCGACCGGACGACGTCCCCCGCGCATCAGTAGGCCCCCTTTCCATGGATCACCGCTCGCAGCGTCTTCCACAAGATCACCGTGTCCAGGGCGAGCGACCAGTCCTCCACGTACCGCAGGTCGAGCCGTACCGCCTCCTCCCACGACAGGTCGCTGCGCCCGCTGATCTGCCACAGGCCGGTGAGCCCGGGCTTCACGAGGAGACGCCGCCGGATGTCCGGGCCGTAGGCGGCGGACTCCTCGGGCAGCGGCGGCCGCGGGCCGACCAGCGACATGGAGCCCGTGAGCACGTTGAAGAGCTGCGGCAGTTCGTCGAGCGAGTACCGGCGCAGCACCGTTCCCACCCGGGTCACCCGCGGGTCGCGGCGGAGCTTGAACAGCAGGCCGGCGCCCTCGTTGCGGTGGGCGAGCTCGGCGCGTGCAGCGTCGGCCCCGACGACCATGGTGCGGAACTTGAGAATGGTGAACTCGCGGCCGTCCTTGCCGACCCTGCGCTGGCGGTAGACCGCTCCGCCCCGGCTGTCGACCAGCACGAGCAGCGCGACCACCGTCATCAGCGGCGCGAACAGCATCAGCAGGATCGCCGCGCCCATCCGGTCGACGACCTCCTTGACCGCCCGACGGCCGCCGGTGAAGGTCGGCATGCTGACCCGCAGCAGCGGGATGCCGAGCACCGCGTCGACGTGCAGCCGTGGGCCGGCCACCTCCATGAGCACGGGGGCCACGACCATCTCGGCGTCGCTGCCCTCGAGGTTCCAGGCCAGCCGCTGCAGCCGGTCCGGCGACCAGTGCGGATCGGGGGTGACCGCGACGACGCGGTAGCCGTCGCGGCGTACATGGCCCGCGACGTCGGCCAGTTCACCGACGACCGGCACCCCGTCGACCTGGTCGGTGTCGAGCCCGGGACTGTCCGCCGTGCACACCGCCTCCACGCGCCAGCCGAGGTGCGGGAACTTGCGGGTCCGGGTGATCAGGTCGCGTACCGTGGCCGCGCTCCCGGCAGCCAGCACCGGACGCAGACACCGTCCTTCCTTCCTCTGTTTGTGCAGCCAGAGGCGGAGCAGATAGCGCTCGGTCATGGTGACGAGCGCGATCACCGGTATCGCGACGAAGATCCAGAGTTTGATGTTGCGCGAGGTCAGGGCGATCCCGACCAGCGCCAGCACGACGGCCGCCGTGCCCAGGGAGCGTCCGAGCCGGCGGAACTCCTCGGCGCCCTGGCCGAGTACGGCCGGAGACCAGGACCGGCTCACCGCGAGCGCCGCGAGCACGAGCAGCTCGGTGGCGAAGGCGAGGATCCTCCACTTCTCGTGCCAGTTGGCCGCGTCGCGGGCCCCGAAGAAACCGCCGATCGCCGCCACCACGAAGGCGGTGGCCACGGTGTCCGTGATGATCACGGCCCGGCGGTAGCGCTGCTCCCAGTCGATCGTGGTCCGACTGAACGGCCCGTTCTCCAGACGCCCGCGCGCCGATGGAAAAGGACTGACTAACTCACCCTGCTGCACAGACCCCCCCAGGGCGTCAGTGGGCTCGACGTGTTGGCTCCACACGGTTCCTCCCCCCGGGAGGCCCCCGCCCCCCGCGCCGCTCCTCCCCTCGGGAGGCCCCCGCCCCCCGCGCCGCGCTGTTCCTCTCGTCAGGGAGGGGCCCCCGCCCATCCCGCGCATCACGTAACGGTGTTGCGGCGTTACGTGAACACGCTCATGCAGGCGACCGGGGACGGCGTTGACGGCCGTCCCCGACGCTGGATCGAAAGATCATGATTTGTCGCCTGGTGTCCGAGCTGTGAAGCATGGTCAATCTAGAGCATCGGGGCCCGCCTGGAGAGGGGATGTATGCAATTTGTGCTGAACCTTTGAAGGTTGAGTCACTGAAGAGTGACGGCCCCCGAGCGCCTTGGCGACGGGGACACGCCGGGTGACCTGTGACGACGCGATCACTCCGGGCTTCCGGCACCTCCGGATCCGAGCCGAAGCGGAGGTGCCGGGCGAGTCGTGCTTGGCTTGTTCTTTAGCCTGTTCGCGCCGAAGTGCCTCCGTCCTGACCCCTGTTGAGACCACGCGCCCCCCTTCGCACGTTTCAGCCGACGTCGGCCCGTGTCGTGCCCATCCTCAGGCCGTCGACCCAGTGGACCGATTCGACGTCCGTGATGGTGGAGCCGTACGAGCCCCAGCGGGGGACGTTTCCCTTGAGGTCCCAGGTCCGCGCGTTCCGGCGGTCCGCGACCGACTGGCCGTTCACATAGAGGAGTACGGAACCGGTCGTGGAGGTTCGGGCGTCGATGCCCAGCTCGATCTTGTTCCATGTGCCCGGAGTCCAGGCGACGTCGCCGAGGGCCATCCACTGCTCGCCCGGGGCGACGTACCAGATCTTCAGCCGGCTGTCCTCGACCTTCATGATCACCGGGTAGTTCTGGTCGTGTTCGGCGCCGGTGCCCCACGACTTCCACTGGAAGACGGTCTGGGCGTTCCCGGTCTTCGTCATGGACTCCCAGCCGAACCAGTACGTCCGGCCGGACGTCAGGGTGCGGCCGGCGATGCCGTGCCCCTCGCACCGCTCGGAGCCCACCGCCTTGGTGAAGCCGAAGACCTTCCCGCGGCCGTCGCCCCAGTCCGGCTGGTAGACGTACGACGGCGAGTCGCAGAGGACCGCGTCGAACACGGCGGTGCCGCCGTTGTCCGCGTCGCCGTTCCACTCGACCGAGGCGTGCGCGGGGGTCGCCAGGACCGGCGGGAGTGCCGCGGCGAGCGCCGCGACGGCCGAGAGCCACCGGCGCCGGCGGCGCGGGGCCGGGCGGTCGGCGGGGGAGTGAGGGGTGGCCGAGGGGGAGACGCGGGGGGCGCTGTGAGGCATGAATTCCTCCGGAGGGGATAGCGGAGTCGGCAAGAGGCGCGCGCCCGGGTGGTGTTGGGGGTGTTCACGCCCCGGGCGCGCGTCTCCGGTCGGGCTCAGCCGAGGCGGACGGTGACCTTCTGGGGCGCTCCGGCCCGGCCGGTGAGGTCGCCGAAGGAGAGGTGCAGTGAGGAGCCCGTCGTGGCGGCGGTGACCGTGGCGGGCCGGGAGAGCACCTTGGTCACCCTGCGGTCCCAGACGATGTCCAGCGAGGTGGCCTGTCGCGCGGGGTCCGAGACGACGAGGGTCGCCGTGCCGTTGCGGTGCTCCCGTACGAGGACGGAGGCGGGGGCGCTCGCCCGGAGCCGCTCGACGCTGCCCGCGCTCCAGAAGTTCACCGCGGTGAGGTGCAGCTTCGGCACGCGAATGCCCTGCTGGGCGCCGGAGTTGGCGAGGATCCGCAGTCGGCCCCGGTCGTGTGCGCGGTGGGCGGTGGCCTTGGCGCTCGCTCCGGGCAGCAGGACATACGCGTAGTCGCCGGCGGCCGGATCGACGCCGTGGTCGGTGAACAGGGTCAGGTAGCGGCGGGTGACCGGGTCGGGGGAGCCGCCGGTGTTGATGTCCCGCCAGGAGCCGGTGCGCTCCTCGCGAACCGCGCCGAGCTTCGTGCCGCCGGGGAAGACATAGCCCGCCTGCCCGGCGATGTGGGCCCACTCGGCGTCGTCGAAGGTCGCCGTCCAGCCCTGGGTCACCGGCTGCGGACGGCCGTCGACCGTGAGCACCGGGGCGCCCGTGGCGCCGAGGGCGCGGTTGTCGAACGTCGTCTCGACGGCGTGGTTGTCCGTGGCGGTGATGCCGGCGCCGAGGCAGACGATGGAGTCGTCGAGGCAGAACCAGGACTTCTTGGCGTCCAGGGTGCTGGACAGTCCCTTGAGGTGCTGGCCGATGGCGGCGTACTCGCCGTCGGTCGTGCCGCCGACCCAGGCCGCGTCCGGCATGGGCTGGCCCCAGTTGCCGCCCTCGCCGTCGGCTAGCGGCTTGCGCGAGGCGGTGATGCCGGGCAGTCGGTACGGGTCGACGGTGGGCCAGTACGCGTCCGAGTACTGCTCCAGACCGAAGTCGCCGCCCCACCAGGAGAGCCACCCGGCGCCGGTGTGGTAGCCGCGGGCGTGCTCGCCGTTGCCGAACTCGTAGTGGGCGATGCGGTTCGAGGCCATGGAGAAGGAGGCCGCCCAGTCGCGGCGCCGGTGGGTGGCCCGGGCCATGCTGGGGAACAGCCGGTGCTCGACGGGTTCGGGGGCTGCCTTCACGGAGGTGTCGTCCTGCAGCGCCTGCAGCAGCGATGCCCGGATCAGGCTGAGGCCGGGGTTCTTGAGCGCCGGGTAGTAGTAGTCGCGCTGGAGCCAGCCCTTGACCATCGCCCGCCAGCGGGCGTTCTCCTCGGGGCTCGCCCCCTGGCCGACCAGCAGGATGGTCGCCATGAGGCCGTGGGCGCGCTGGTGCTCATTGGTGCCGATGCGGCTGATGCCCCGGCTGCTGACGTTGTCCATGATCAGACCGTTGTAGATGAACGGCGCGACGGCCTTCTCGATCGTGTCGAGGAAGAGCTGGGTGTCCGGGCCCGTCACCTCCCAGCTCGATCCGCGCAGCAGGGCGAGCAGCCGGCCCACGCCGTCGTGCAGCACCGCGCCGTAGCCGCCGATGTACGGGACGTTGCGGTGCTGGACGAAGGATCCGTCGTCGTAGAAGCCGTCGCCCGAGGTGACGTAGGGGAAGACCGGGGCCAGTGCCCGGGACGCCAGTGCGATCTTGGCCGGGTCCTTGCCGACGATGCCGCGCAGGACGACGCCACGGCACAGGTCGACCCGGTTGGCGCCGGTGCTCGTCCCGGTGTACGAGGCGAAGACCGCATCCGGCACGAACGCGTCGACGGCCCTGCAGTAGTCGGCGATCCGGGTCGGCGACAGGTGGTCGTACATCAGCACGCAGGTGTCCATCAGCGCCTGCGGGGCGCCGATCTGCCAGTTGTACCAGTTGCCGTACCGCGTCGTGCGCTCGTTGTAGACCTCGGAGTACATGTGGTCGAGGCCGGTGAGGACGGCGTCCCGGAGCCCGGGGTCGCCGGTCAGTCCGGTGCCCGGCTGGGAGTACGCCTCTGCCATGGTCCGCAGCCGGTTGTAACTGTCGTTCATGGTCGCCGAGAAGGCGTACGACTCGGCGTCGAGATCGGGCTCGGGGTCGGCCCAGGAGCGGCCGGGCCAGAGCGAACCGCTCGCCGGGGCCATGGTCGCCCGGTAGCCGGCCGCGGTCGTGCCGAGGGTGCCGAGGATGGTCCGGAACGGTTCCGCCGTCGGGCTGAAGCCCGTACCGAGGACGAGGTCGCGCCACTTCCCGCGCAGCGCGTCGAACTCCGCGTCGGAGGTGGGGGTGGTGGAGGCGGACGTCCCGGCGGCCCCGGGGACTGCGGAGGCGGCGGAGGGCTGCGCGAGGGTCCCCGTGAGTCCGAGGGCGAGCGCGCCCCCGCCCGCGGCGTGGAGGAAGGTGCGGCGAGGCCAGGGAGATGGCATGGGAGACGACCTTTACGGGAGGAGCGCGTCGTTGCCTCGGCGCTGTCGCTGGCTCGTAAGCGTGGGGTTTCTAACACGCAGAAAAGCAAGAGAGCAACGGTTTGGACAGGAACCGCCATCGATTGTCCATTCGACAAAGAACAGACAGAATCGATCGTAAGGTGGCTACACTGCTCCTGAACTGGGCCGTCGTTCGAGGGGAGCGGGGAAGTGCACGCGGAACACAGGCATCAGGCGATCCTGCGCAGGCTGCGCGAAGAAGGCTCCCTCCGGGTCAGCGACTTCGCCGCCGAGCTGGGAGTCTCCCCGGTCACGATCCGCCGCGACGTCGAGATCCTCGCCGACCGCGGCCTGGTCGCCCGGGTGCACGGCGGGGCCATGCTGCCCGAGACCTGGGCGGAGACCGCACCCGCCGAAGCGGACCCCGCCGTACCGGCCCGCGGCCGTGAGCGCGTCATCGGCCTCATCGTGCCGTCCGCCGACTACTACTACCCCGAGGTGATCAAGGGCGCGCGCGAGGCCGCCGCCGCCCGGAACGCCCGGCTCGCGCTCGACATCTCGGGGTACGACGCGGACGAGGAGCGCGCCCAGGTCGAAAGGATGATCGGCGACGGCGTCGACGGACTCCTGGTCGTCCCGACCGGGCCGCGCGGCTGGTACGAGCACCTGCCCGTCCCCGTCGTGATCGTGGAGCGCCGCCCCGAGTCGGACGAGACGGCCGGCATCGACCACGTCGTGTCCGACCACGTCCACGGGGCACGCCTGGCCGTGCGGCATCTCGCGGAGGCCGGTCGTACCCGCCTCGCCCTGCTCGTGCGCGGCACCAGCCCGACCGCGCAGTGGATCATCGAGGGCTTCGAGGCGGGCGTACGCGCCGCCGGGCTCGAAGCCCCGCTGCCGGCGTCCGTCCTGGACACCGGCGACGCGGGGCCCGGCACCCCGGAGTACGACGACCCCGTCGAGGAGCTGCTGGACGCCGTGGCGGCCGGCCGGGTCGACGCGGTCGTCGCCCACCCCGACAACCACGCGCTCGCCCTGCTCAGGAGGCTGCGCGCGCGGTCCGTGCAGGTCCCCGGCGACGTCGCGATCGTGGCGTACGACGACGAGGTGGCGGGACTCGCCGACATCCCGCTGAGCGCCATCGCGCCGGCGAAGCACGAAGTCGGGGCGTCCGCGGTGGAGTTGCTGGTGCGCAGGATCGAGCAGCCGGACGCTCCCCGGCACCGGCTCTTCGTCCTTCCGCGGCTGCGGGTGCGCTCGTCCAGCGGCGGCTGAGCGGAACCGGTCGCGCCAGGAGGCGTGTCGATCAGACCGGTGCGCCCCCGAGGCCTTCGCGTCGGATCCGGGCGAGCACGATCACGGCGTCGTCGGTGGGCGCCTCGGGCAGCAGTCGGGCCAGGACGCCGTCCGCCGTCTCCTCCAACGTGCCTGTCGCGCCTTCGAGTCGGGATCGCAGGGTGGCCATTCCCTCGTCGATGTCGACTCCGCGCGCCTCGACGAGACCGTCGGTGTACAAGGCGAGCGTGTCGCCGTCGTGGAGCTCGATCTCGGTCGTACGGAACGGCACGCCCCCGACGCCCAGCGGCACCCCCAGCACCTCGTCGACCGACTTGACCGTGCCGTTCGCCCGGCGGAGCAGCGGCGGCAGATGACCCGCGTTCGCGATGCGGGCCAGGCCCGTCGTCGGGTCGTAGCGGATGTAGAGGCAGGTGGCGTACGCGATGCCGGCGTCCTGGGCGGTGGCGTCGAGCTCCTCCAGGAGGCTGTCGGGTTCCAGGTTCTGGCGGGCCAGCGCCTTGGTGGTGATGCGCAGCCGCCCCATCGCCGCCGCCGCGGGCACGCCGTGTCCCACCACGTCGCCGACCACCAGGGCCACCCGCCCGCCGGGCAGATCGATCACGTCGTACCAGTCGCCGCCGACCTCGGTGGCCTGGCTGCCGGGCAGGTAGCGGTGGGCGACGCGCACGGACGGGCTGCTCGCTACGGCGGTGGGCAGCAGCGCGCGCTGGAGGGTGAGCGCGATGTCCTGGACCCGGCTGTAGAGCCGCGCGTTGTCCAGACACAGCGCGGCCCGCGAGGCCAGCTCGCCCGCCAGGCTGAGGTCGTCCTCGGTGAAGTCCGGACGGCCCCGGGCGCGTCCGAACATGGTGATGCCCTGCACGGTGCCCCGTGCGATGAGCGGAGCGATGAGCAGCGACGTCAGACCGCTGTCGACCAGGAGCCGGGCGCGGGCCTGGTGGATGACGGTGCGGGTCACGAAGTCGGCGTTCACGGGGACGCAGACGGGGCGGCCGGTCGTGAGGGCCTGGTGGATGGTCGAGCCGGGCGGATAGGTCACGCTCTCCAGGCCGCCGACCAGTTCGGGGGCGGGCGGCGGCAGGCAGGTGCCGGCCGCGATCCTGCGGGTGAGCAGCACCGACCCCGGATCGAACACCTCGCGTTCGTCCTTCCACTCCACGACCTCCACCACGGAGGCGTCGCAGAACTCGGGAACGACGGTGTCGACCAGCTCGCGGGCCGTGACGTTCACATCCAGCGTGGTGCCGATGCGGGCCGCCGCCCGGTCGAGGAGCGCAAGGCGCCGCCTGCCCGCGGCGGCCTCCACAAGAGCCTGCTCACGGTCGGTGACGTCGACGAGGAGACCGCCCACGCCGGCCCGCGAGCCGACGGCCCGACTGAGCGGGAAGAAGCTCACGGAGCGCACCTGCTCCCGGTCGGGACGGCCCCGCGTACGCAGCACCACCGGCGTGCTCACGACGGTCCGGCCCTCGTCGGCGACGGCCCGGAGCATGCGCTGGTACGCGCCCCCGTCGGACGTGATCATGAAGTCGGCCATGGTCCGGCCGATGTGTTCCTCGATCGGGCTCCCGTCCATGTCCGCGAGGGCCTGGTTGAGATGGACGTACCGCAGGTTCTCGTCGAGCATCACCAGGCCGATCGGACACGTCGCGAAGAGCGCGTCGAGAAAGGCCAGGTTGGTCTTCACCCGGTCGAGCCCGGCACTCTCGCTCGCCAGTCCCAGAATCACGGAGCGGCCCCCGGCGCCGGTCACCGGGAAGACGCGGAACCCGCAGTCGAAGACCCTGCCGTCCCGGTGCAGCGTCGGCACGCGGGCCCGCCAGTACCCCAACGTACGACCGCGCTCCGCGAGGCGTTCCGCCGCACCGGCCCCGTCGAGGGGAGCGGCGGGAAAGAGGACGGCGGCCGGCCGGGACAGCACGTCAGCTGCCCCATGGCCGAAGAGCCGCTGCGCACCGGGCCCCCAGTAGCAGATCCGGCCGTCCTGGTCGATGCCGAGCACGGCCACCGCCACGTGTTCGAGCAGCGTTCCGGGCTCCGACCAGAGCGGCCCGGGAGCCTGCTCGTCCCCCGGCCGACCCCCCGGTCGAGGCGAGGACACACGGCCCCCTTTCCGGGCCCGGACGGACGGCGAACGCGCTGCTCACCGACGGAGCGGGACACTCAGGTCAATTCTGCCCGTGCTCGCCGGATCGGACATCACGGAGCCCCTCGGAGCCGGAGGGCTCCTCCGGGCCCCGCCGTGCCGCAGCCACGTCGCCGTCGGCGCACGTCACTGCACGTGGGCCGACTGCGCCAGGGCGTCCCGGGCCGCTTCCTCGGCCGCGGCGCGGTCCTCCGGGACCAGGCCGATGCGCGTGCGGCGGTCCAGGAGGTCGGAGGTGTCGAGGGCGCCTTCGTGGCGGACGGCCCACACCAGCTCGGCGCCCGTGACCGGATGGCCGGGGACGACGGGCCGGGCGAGGCCCGGGTCTTCGAGACCGAGCGCGTGCACGGCCGGTGCCTCCGCGCCGTAGCGGTACACGAGCCTGGCCGGGACGTCGAGCCCGGCGAGGACCTGCGGCCGGGCGGCGCCGACGAGGGGGACGGAGGCGGTGCGGCACGGCCCGGCGGTCAGGCCGCCGGCGGTGACGGCGGCGTCGACGGCGTCCTGGGCCATGCGGCGGTACGTGGTCAGCTTGCCGCCGACGACGGTGACGACGCCGGAGGGAGAGGTGAGCACGGCGTGCTTGCGCGAGATGTCGGCGGTGCGGCCCGCCGCGTCCCGGGTGTCGAGCAGCGGCCGCAGCCCCGCGAAGGCCCCGACCACGTCGGCACGGTGGACGGTGACGTCGAGCGCGGAGCCGAGGACGTCGAGGAGGAAGCCGATGTCGGTCTCGGGGACCTCCGGCACGTCGGGGACGTCGCCGTCGACGGGCTCGTCGGTGAGGCCGACGTACACGCGTCCGTCGCCCTGGGGCAGGACCAGGACGAAGCGGTTGGACTCGCCGGGGATGGGGATGTGCAGGCCCGCGGAGAGCCGGCCGAGGTCCTCGGAGCGCAGGACGAGATGGGTGCCGCGCGAGGGCCGCAGGCGTACGTCGTCGACGAGGCCGCCCGCCCAGACGCCGGCCGCGTTGACGACCGTGCGCGCGCGGATCCGCAGCTCCTGGCCGGTGGTCTCGTCGCGGACCAGCGCACCGTCGCGGTGCAGTTCCAGGGCCCGGGTGCGGGTCAGGACGCGTGCGCCGTACGCGGCCGCCGTGCGGGCGATCGCGGTCACCAGGCGGGCGTCGTCGGAGAGGCGACCGTCCCAGGAGAGCAGTCCGCCGCGCAGCCCGGTGGGGCGGAGGGCCGGGGCGAGATGGCGGGTCTCGACGGCGGAGAGGGTGCGCGGCTGGGGCAGCGTGCTCCGCGAGGTGCGGGCGCCGACGCGCAGCAGGTCGCCCGCGAGGAATCCGGCGCGGGCGAGGGCGGCCTGGCCGCGGCTGACGAGCGGGGTCAGGGGAAGGACGAAGGGCTGGGCGCGCACGAGGTGGGGGGCGGTGCGTTCCATGAGGATGCCGCGCTCGACCGCGCTCTCGTGGGCGACGTCCAGTTGTCCGGACGCGAGGTAGCGCAGCCCGCCGTGGATCAGCTTGGAGCTCCAGCGGGACGTGCCGAAGGCGAGGTCGTGGGCGTCGATCGCGGCGACGGTGAGCCCGCGGGTGGCCGCGTCGAGCGCGGCTCCGGCGCCGGTGGCACCCAGCCCGACGACCAGGACGTCGACCACGCTGTCGGCACTGCCGTCGGCGAGCCGGTCCAGTTCGCGCAGGCGCCGCCGGGCGTCGAGGGACGAGCCGGGCAGGGCGGGGCTGCTCGTGGGGTTCATGGGGCGATGGTCCTCTCCAGCAGGGTGCGCAGCTCGTCGAGGAAGGCGGCTTCGCTCAGTTCGGGATCGGTGTCGTCGGTCATGGTGCGCAGCGAGAGCGTGAAGGACTGGACGACGAGCAGCAGGGACCTGGCCTGCAGGTCCGCCCGGACCCGGCGTACGGAGCCGTCCTCGTGGCCGTCCTCGAGTGCCGAGTGGAGGAGTCCGAGCAGGGCGTCCTGGCTGGCGCCCCGGCGGTCGAGGATGTAGGGCAGCAGCAGCTCGGGGTCCACGTCGATGATCTTGTGGAAGAGCGGGTGGGCCCGGAACGCGGCGGCTCCCGCGACGAGCCCCTCGACGATCCGCTCCCGCTCGGGCCGGTCCTCGTCGGAGGGCGGCATGGCCCCTGCCGCGACGGCGATCCACTCACGGGTCATCAGGTCGCCCACCAGGCTGCGCACATCGGGCCAGCGCCGGTAGATCGTCATCCGGGACACGCCCGCGCGCCGGGCGATGTCGGTGAGGGTGGTCCGCCGTACGCCGACGGCGAGCACGCAGTCGCGTGCGGCGTCGAGCACGGGATCTGCGTCTTCATGGTTGTGACGAATGGGCGTCATCTGTCACAGTGTAATGCCAGCGTCGGCCGAGTGGCAGCGCCTCCCGTGAAACAGACCGTTAGGAACCCTTTCGAAGTGGACATGTTGTGGAGCGGTTGGGGCGACCCGGCCAAGGCGGCACCCCTGCCCGACTCGGTCACCGGCCTCCTGCGTGACCTGCTCGGCGTCACCCCGCGCGAGAGCGGCCCGGCGGCCCTCGCCGACATCGAAGCGCCGACCCCGGCGCTGCCCGACGAGGCCCGCACCGCGCTGCGCGCCGCCCTCGGCGCGCCCGACGCCCTGCGGGAGGACGCCGAGAGCCGCATCCGGCACACCCGCGGGAAGTCGACCCCCGACCTGCTGCGCATCCGCGCCGGCGAGGTCGACGACATCCCCGCCGCGGTCGTGCTCCCGGGCGACCATGACGAGGTCCTCGCCGCGCTGCGCGCCTGCGCCGAACACGGCGTCGCCGCCGTGCCCTTCGGCGGCGGCACCTCCGTCGTCGGCGGCCTCGCGCCCACCACGAAGCGGCCGTTCGTCGCGCTCGACCTGCGGCGACTCGACCAGCTGCTCGCCGTCGACGAGGTCTCCCGCACCGCGACGCTGCAGCCCGGACTGCGCGGCCCGCAGTGCGAGGCGCTGCTCAACGAGCGGGGCTGGACCCTCGGACACTTCCCGCAGTCCTTCGAATGGGCGACCGTCGGCGGCTTCGCCGCAGCCCGTTCCAGCGGCCAGGCGTCGGCCGGATACGGCCGCTTCGACGAGATGGTCCTCGGTCTGACGGTCGCCACCCCCGAAGGCACCCTGGAGACCGGCCGGGCCCCGCGCTCTGCGGCCGGCCCCGACCTGCGGCAGCTGATCCTCGGCTCCGAGGGCGCCCTCGGAGTGATCACGGCGGTGACCGTGCGCATCCGTCCCCTGCCCGCGAAGCGGATCTACGAGGGCTGGCGCTTCGCCTCCTTCGAGGCCGGCACGGCGGCACTGCGCCGGCTCGCCCAGGACGGCCCGCGGCCCACGGTGCTGCGGCTGTCCGACGAGTCGGAGACCTTCATCGGCCTCGCGCAGCCGGACGCCATCGGCAGCACCGAAGTCCCGCAGAACCCGGGCTGCATGGCCATCGTCGGCTACGAGGGCACCGAGGAGGAGACGATGGCCCGCCGCGCCGTCGCCCGCGAGGTCCTCCTCGCCTGCGACGGTGAGCTCATCGGTGAGCAGCCCGGCGACAAGTGGGAGCACGGCCGGTACGACGCGCCCTACCTGCGGGACGCGCTGCTCGACGCCGGCGCGTTCGCCGAGACGCTGGAGACCGCGGCCTTCTGGTCCGCCATTCCCGGCCTCTACGCGGCCGTCCGGGACGCGCTGACGAGCACCCTCACCGAGGCCGGCACGCCGCCGCTCGTCATGTGCCACATCTCGCACACCTACGAGAACGGCGCCTCCCTGTACTTCACCGTCGTCTCCGCCCAGGGGGAGGACGCCGTCGCGCACTGGGAGCCGGTGAAGCGGGCGGCCAACGACGCGATCCTGGCCGCGGGGGGCACCATCAGCCACCACCACGGCGTCGGCACCGACCACCGCGACTGGTACGCCCGGGAGATCGGTCCCCTCGGCATCCGCATGCTGCAGGCCGTCAAGGCCGAGGTCGACCCCTCCGGTGTGCTCAGCCCCGGAGTTCTCATCCCCGTCCGCTGATCCCTACTTCTGCCGCCCGGAGGCCAGATCCATGCGACAGTTCACCGCCGTCGTCAATCCCACCGCAGGGGGTTCCAGCGGCACGGCGGGTCTGCTCCCGCTGGCCCGTCTGCTGCGGGAGGCGGGTGCCAGGCTCGACACCGTCTACAGCCGCAGCCTGGAGCACGCCCGCGAGCTCGCCCAGGACGCCGGAGCGCAGGGGCACGTCGTGCTCGCCGTCGGCGGTGACGGCATGGCCGGCTGCGTCGGCGGTGCGCTCAGCGGTACGGACACGGTCTTCGGCCTCGTCCCGGCGGGGCGCGGAAACGACTTCGCCCGCGCCCTGGGCCTCCCCACGGACGCCTCACGGCTCGTCGAGATACTGCTCCACGGCGAGCCGCGGGCCGTCGACACGATCGAGGTGGAGTCCGCCGTGCACGCGCGGACCTGCGTCCTCGGCAGTGTGTACGCGGGCGTCGACGCGGTGGCCAACCGCCACGCCAACGCCTCCAAGGTGCTGCGCGGCGCGGCCTCGTACTACGCGGGCGGTCTGCGGGCGGTCCTCGCCTGGAAGCCCGCCGCGTACCGCGTCACCGTCGACGGGGTGCGGCACGGGCGCACCGGGTACACCGTGGTCGTGGCGAACTCGGGCTACTACGGGTTCGGGAGGAACGTCGCACCGGGTGCGCGGATCGACGACGGGCTGCTCGACGTCGTGATCATCAAGCAGGCACCCAAGCGGCTCTTCTTCGCCATGATGAACGAGCTGAAGACGGGCGTGCACGTGAACCGGCCCGAGGTCGAGATCCTGCGCGGCAGGGAGGTCCGCCTCGAAGCGGACCGCCCTCTCCCGTACGGCGCGGACGGCGAGGTCGACGCGGTCCTGCCGGTGACCCTCAGGGTCCGCCCCGCGGCCCTCAACGTCCTGGCCTGACCGGGACGTCCGCAGGCCCCCGTCGCGCATCGGGGTGCCGTTCCCGCCGACCGCCGTTCCCGCGCTGCTCTTCGGCAGGGCGGGGACGGCGCAGGCGTGTCCGCCCCCGTCCGTGGAGGTCCCGTCACCTCGCCAGGGGTGCGGACGGTGAGGGGGCGTCCCCGCGCAGCCGATGCCCCACGGTCTCGAGGGCGTCGGCGAGCAGGGCGATCTGCTCGGGTTCGAGGGCGTCGATGAAGAGCTCGCGGACCAGGGCGACATGCCCGGGAGCGGCGTCGTGGAGCGCCCGGCGCCCCTCCTCCGTCAGCACCGCGAACGTTCCGCGTACGTCGGTGGGGCAGTCGCGCCGCCGCACCAGACCGGCCTTCTCCAGCTGGGTGATCTGGTAGGTGAGGCCGCTCTTGGAGGTGAGCACGGCGTCGGCGAGCTCCGTCATGCGCAGTTCGCCGTCCGGCGTCGCCGACAGCCGCACGAGGACCTCGTACTGGGGATGGGAGAGGCCCTCGTCGCTCTTGAGCTGCTGCTCGACGCGACGGGACATCAGACTGCTCGCCACGAGAAAGCCCTGCCAGGCGCGCATCTCGACCTGGCTCAGCCAGCGTGGTTCGTCCATGGGGCCACCCTACCTTTGTTGTTCACATTCGAATCAGTAGGTACAGTCACTGCACAATTCAAATTTGAACTACCTGATCCCGACACGAAGGAACCACCCCGTGACCTCCCCCGCGATCGACCGCACCGGCACGGCTGCCGCCCCGTCCCACACGTACGACATCGGACTCCTGGTCCTGCGCCTGGCCGTCGGCCTCACCATGGCCGTCCACGGCGGCCAGAAGCTGTTCGGCTGGTTCGGCGGCGGCGGTGTCGACGGCACCGCGCAGTTCTTCACCTCGGTCGGCTACCCCTCCGGGGAGGCGCTGGCCGTCATCGCGGGGCTCACCGAGATCCTGGGCGGAATCGGACTCGCCCTCGGTCTGCTCACCCCGCTGGTGGCCGCCGGCCTCGTCGGCACCCTGGTCAACGCCCTGGCGGTGAAGACGGACGCCGGGTTCTCCTTCTTCGCCCCTCAGGGAGTGGAGTACGAACTGCTCCTGACCGCGGCCGCCGTCGCGCTCGCCCTGACCGGTCCCGGCCGCCACGCCGTCGACCGGTTCCTGCCCGTGCTCCGATCGCACCGCCTCGTACACGGCGTGCTCGCGGTGGTGCTCGGCGCGGTCGTGGCCGCCGTCGTCCTGATGGTGCGCGGATAGCGGTCCGGGCACGGACGCGGCGCTGGACCGACACAGAAAGGAACGCAGCATGTCCCATCCCGTCATCAGCTGGTCGGCCGGCGAGGAGGAGCGGGCCGGTACCCCGCTGGTCGTCGCCCTGCACGGCCGCGGCGCCGACGAGCGGTCCTTCGCCGGGCTCGCGCCGCACCTCCCGTCCGGGACGACCGTCGCCTCCGTCCGGGCGCCCGTTCCGGAGGGCGGGGGATACGCCTGGTTTGCCAACCGCGGCATCGGACGCCCGCTGCCGGACTCCCTCGCGGAGACCACCGACCGGCTCTTCGGCTGGCTCGACACCGTGGAGGCGCGGCACTCCTCCGTCGCCGTGCTCGGGTTCTCCGGAGGGATGGCCATGGCGGGCGGCCTCGTCCTGGCCGCACCGCGGCGCTTCTCCGCCGCCGTGCTGCTGTCCGGCACCCTGCCCTGGGACGCCGGGCTGCCCGAGGAGGCCGGCCGGCTCGCCGGGCTCCCGGTCTTCTGGGGGCGCGACACCGCGGACACGGTGATTCCCGCCGATCTGGTCGCGCGTACGGGGGCCTGGCTGCGTGAGCGGTCCGGAGCCGAGCTGCGTGAGCGGACCTATCCGGACATGGGTCACGGCGTCTCCGTCCAGGAGATCCGCGACATCCACGACTTCCTGGCGACCGTGGCCCCGCGCGGCCCGGCCGGAGGGTCGTGACCGTCCCCGCCCGCTACGCCGTGGTGCCGGTCGCCTCCTCGTCGGAGGCGACGATCGACACCTCCAGCTTGCGCAACAGTCGTGCGAGCTGCCGGTGCTCGGAGGGCGACAGGCCCGCGAGCATCCGCCGCTCGTTGTCGAGGTGCTCGGCGAACACCACGTCCACCGTCGCGAGGCCCTTGTCGGTGAGGCGGGAGTAGACGACCCGGCGGTCGTCGTCGTCCCGTTCCCGGACGATGAGGCCGTCCTTCTCCAGGCGGTCGATCCGCAGCGTCACCCCCGCCGACGACACGAGGCCCGAGTCGGCGAGCTGCCCCGCGGTCAGCCGGTGGGGGTGCCCCGCGCGCCGCAGCGCGGTCAGCACGTCGAAGCCGGCCACGGACAGGCCGTGGCGTTCGATCGAAGCCGTGAGCCGGGTGTTGTAGCGCAGGTAGGAGCGGTGCAGGCGGGCGAGGACCTCCAGCGGGCCGGTGTCCAGCTCCGGCCTCTCCCGCGCCCAGTCCTCGATCACGCGCGCGACGGCGTCACGGTCCGACGGCCTCGATGCAGCCATGCTCTTCCCCTCGTCCTGCGTCGTCCCCCGACTTCTCACAGCACTGAGAATCTTAGTCCTGAGGTGAAAACGGGCGGGCGCCCGCTCCGTCGCGGGCGCCCGCTCCCTGTCCGGCCGGGCCAGTTCAGGCGTTGAGCTCCTCCAGCGTCCTGCCCTTGGTCTCGACGGCGAAGCAGGCGATCGCGGCACCCACGGCAGCCACCACGGCGAGCTGCGCGAAGACGAGGGCCAGGCTGCCGCCCGCGCCGATGATCGCGCCGACGGTCACCGGGCCGAGGATGACGCCCAGCCGGTTCCACACACCGCCGAACGCGGCGCCCTTGGCCCGGTTGGACGTGGGGTAGAGCTCGGGGGAGTACAGGTAGAGACCCGCGTTGATCGCGTAGAGGAAGAAGGTCGTACAGGAGGCGAAGACCGCCACCTGGCCACCCGAGGTCGCGCCCGCCAGGGCGAGCACGCCGAGCGAGAGCACGGTGCCGACGAGCGCGCCCACCAGGGCGGGCCTGCGGCCGACGCGGTCGATCAGGAGGGCGACGACGAACGTGCCGAGCAGGCCGGTCACGTTGCTGAGCAGGCTGTAGACGAGGGCGGTGGTCAGGTCCAGGCCGAAGGTCTTCGTGTAGAGCGAGGGCAGCCAGGTGGAGATGCCGTGGTTGACGTAGTAGGCGACGAACCACAGGCCCGACACGACCACGGTCCGCCGGAGGTAGCGTCCCCGGAACAGATCGCCCAGCCGGCCGCCGGCCGGCTCGTCGGCCAGGTCCGCGGCGGGGGCGGGCAGTGCCTCGGAGGTGGAACGGGCGACCTCCGCCTCGATGCGCGCGATGACCTCCTCCGCCTCCTGGACGCGTCCGCGGGACAACAGCCAGCGCGGGGACTCGGCGACCTGGCGGGGGAGTGCGGCGGCGAGCAGCACCGGGATCGTGCCGATGACGAACATCGCGCGCCAGCCGAAGTGCGGGACCACCCACACGGCCACCAGGGTGGCCGCCGCGAGCCCGGCCGGGAAGATCATCTCGTAGAGCAGGACGAACCGGCCGCGCTTGTCGGAGCGGGCGATCTCGTTGATGTACGTGGCGGCGACGGGGACGACCCCGCCGATGCCGAGGCCCTGGACGAAGCGGAAGAGCGAGAACGTCTCGATGCTGCCGGAGAACGCGACGGCGAGGCTGGCGAGGCCGGTGACCCCGACTCCCAGGGCGACGGTGCGGACGCGGCCGATGCGGTCGCCGAGCCAGCCGGCCGCCAGGGCGCCGAGCAGCATCCCGATCGAGGCGGCGGTCACCGCGAGGGTGGCCTGTCCGGTGGTGAGGTGCCACTCCTTCATCAGGACGGGCAGCGCGGACGCGGCCAGGAGCTGGTCGAACGCCTCGAAGAAGGTGACGGCGCCGATCAGGAACCGGACCTTGACGTGCCACCGGGAGTGCGGAAGTCGTTCGAGTCGCGCGGCTACGGAGCCGAGGGCCTGCTTACCGGCCACAGTCGTCATGGAGGGGGTCCTTCCGCGGGCAGGGGAGTTGCCGAGACAGTAGGGGTCCTTATCTAAGCGGTCAATGGTTAAGCGCCTAGAGATCTCTGTCTCGCGGGCCCGGTAGCCATCATCGGCGCCGCGAAGGGCGTGCTCAAGGCTGATTCGGCAACGATCTCGACTCGGGGGCTTGTCGAGAATTAGTTAAGCGCTTAGATTTCTAGCGCTTCGACGATTCCGGTTCCGGATCGGGCCGGACTCTGTCCAGGCCCGGAGCCAACTCCCCTTCCGCCCCTGCCCGGAGGTCCACCCGTGCCGCTCCTTCCCACCGACATCCTGATCGCGGGCCAGTGGCGACGCGGTGCGGGCGAGCCCGTCGACACCGTCGATCCGGCGACCGGACGCGTCCTCGCCACCGTCCACTCCGCCTCCGTCGCCGAGGTCGGCGAGGCGGCCGAGGCGGCGGCGCGGGCGGTGGCGGACCCCGCCTGGCGGGACCTGCTCGCCCACGAGCGCGCCCGCCTCCTGCACCGGATCGCCGAGCTGACCGAGGAGGCCGCCCCCGAGCTCGCCGCCGTACAGACCGCCGACACCGGCAAGACCCTGACGGAGACCCGGGCCCTCGCGCTCAGCGCGGCGGGCACCTTCCGGTACATGGCCGCCGCCCTGGAGACGGCCGAGGACACGATCACCCCGTCCCGCGGCCCGTACGTCACCATGAGCGTCCACGAACCGATCGGCGTGGTCGGGGCGATCAACCCCTGGAACTCCCCGGTCGCCAGCGACGCGCAGAAGATCGCCCCCGCGCTCGCCGCCGGCAACGCCGTCCTCCTCAAGCCGGCCGCCTGGACCCCCCTGGTCTCCCTCGCCCTCGGCCGGCTGATCACCCGGGCACTCGACGAGTTCGGCCTGCCCACCGCCCTCCTGTCGGTACTGCCCGGCAGCGGCCGGACCGTCGGCGACGCCCTCGTACGCCACCCCCTCGTCGCCCGGATCGGATTCACCGGGGGCACCGGGACGGGCCGGTCCATCGCCGCGATCGCCGGCGAGAAGCTGGTCCCCGCCTCGCTGGAGCTCGGCGGCAAGTCGCCGACGATCGTGCGCGCCGACGCCGACATCGAGCAGGCGCTGGCCGGGGTGCTGTTCGGGATCTTCTCGTCCAGCGGCCAGTCCTGCATCGCCGGCTCGCGGCTCTTCGTGGCACGCGAGATCCACGACACCTTCGTCGGCGAGCTCGTCGAGCGGGTCCGCAAACTGCGCGTCGGCCCCGGCACCGACCCCTCCACCCAGGTCGGCCCCCTGGTGCACCACCGCCACCGCGACTCGGTCGCCGCCTGGGTCGACCTCGCCCGCTCCGAAGGCGCGCGCGTGCTCTGCGGCGGGTCGGCGCCCGCGGGGGAGCGGTACCAGGACGGCGCCTACTACCTCCCCACCGTCCTCGACGGCCTGCCGAACACCTCCCGCACCTGCCGGGAGGAGATCTTCGGCCCGGTCCTCGTCGCCCTCCCCTACGACGACGAGGACGACCTCGTCCGCCAGGCCAACGACTCCGTCTACGGCCTCGCCTGCGGCATCTGGACCCGCGACCTGCGCGCCGCCTGGTGGATCGCCCGCCGGATCGAGGCGGGCACCGTCTGGATCAACACGTACAAGCAGTTCAGCGCCGCCACCCCGTTCAGCGGGTGGAAGGACAGCGGCCTCGGCACGGAGAAGGGCCGGGACGCGATCCGCGCCTACCAGCGGCAGAAGTCCCTGTACTGGGGCACCACGGACACCCCCCTTCCCTGGGCCGGCTGACCGGCCCGGCCCCCCGAGCCGCCGTCTGCCCGGACCCGCCCACCCGAGCCGCGTGCCCGGCCCCCCGAGCCGACTGTCCGGGCCGACCATCCAGGCCTGCCCCCCGAGCCGACTGTCCGGGCCCGCCCGCCCGACTGGAGAGACCCATGCAACCGTCACCGCCCGGCCCGATCGCCCGGCTCCGCTCCCTGCGGTACGTCGAGCTGCACACGCCCGCCTTCACCGAGGCCGCCGACTTCTACGAGGAGGTCTGGGGGCTCGAGACCGTCGAGTCCGACAGCGGCGCACGGTGGCTGCGCGGCACCGGCGACGAGCACCACGTCCTGCACCTGACCGAAGGCGAGCGCGTGGGCCTCGGCCGGCTCGCCTTCGCCGTCGCCACCCCCGCCGAGGTCGACGAGGCCGCCCGGCGCCTCGAAGCACGGGGCATCGTCCCCGTCTTCGGCCCGGGCCCCCTCGACCAGGCGGGCGGTGGCTACGGCCTGCGGTTCACCGACCCCGAGGGACGCCTCGTCGAGATCAGCGCCCACGTCGAGGCGGTCGCCCCGCGCGGACGGGACGGCGCCGTGCCCGTCGGGGTCACCCACGCCGTGCTCAACACCGTCGACATCGACGCCGCCGTCGCCTTCTACCGCGAGGTGCTCGGACTGCGCGTCTCCGACTGGTCCGAGCACCAGATGGCCTTCCTGCGCTGCAACGCCGACCACCACTGCATCGCCTTCAACCAGGCCGAGTGGACCTCGCTCAACCACGTGGCGTACGAGATGAGCTCGGTCGACCACTTCATGCGCGGCCTCGGCCGGCTCCGCCACCACGGCATCACCCCCCAGTGGGGACCCGGCCGCCACGGTCCCGGGAACAACACCTTCTCCTACTTCACCGACCCCTCGGGACTGGTCTGCGAGTACACCTCCGAGGTCGCGCAGATCGTCGAGGACACCTGGATCGCCCGCGTGTGGCGACGGGTCCCGGAGCTCTCCGACCTGTGGGGCACGGCAGGACCGCCGTCGAAGGAGATCCGCCGCCACATGGCGGGCTCGCCGGACCCCGGCCCGCTCGCCCCCGTCGACGCCGGGAAGGACCACGCATGAGCACCGTACGCAAGGTCGGAGTGGTCGGCTGGGGCGCGATCGGCCGGATCGTCGGCACCGCGCTCGCCGACGGGCAGGTGGACGGCGCCGAGCTGGTGTGCGTCGTCGACAACCGTCCGCTCGGCGACGCGGCGCCCGCCCCCCAGGTTCCCTTCGAGGAGGCGCTGGAGCTCTGCGACCTCATCGTGGAGGCCGCGGGCCAGGGAGTCGTACGGGAGTGGGGCGAGCGGGTGCTCGCCTCCGGCACCGACCTGCTCGTCGCCTCCAGCGGCGCGATGACCGACGAGGAGCTCGCGAAGCGGCTGCTCGCGGCGGGACCGGGCCGGGTGTACTTCACCGGCGGCGCCGTCGGCGGACTCGACCTGCTCCAGGCCGCCCGCTCGCTCGGTCCCCTGGACGAGGTCCGGCTGACCACCACCAAACTGCCCTCGACCCTCGAACAGCCCTGGATGGACGAGGAGTTGCTCGACCGGATGCGGACGGCGACCGGCCCGGTCGAGGTCATGACCGGAACCGCCCGCGAGATCCCGGCGAAGTTCCCCAAGTCGACCAACGTGGCCGCCTCGGTCGCGCTGGCCGTCGGCGACCTGGACGCTGTGCGGGTCCGGGTCGTCGCCGACCCCGCGGCGCACCACACGCGCCATGTGATCGAGGCGTCCGGCGCGCACGGGTCGTACCGCTTCGAGGTCGCCCACCTGCCCGACCCGGGCAACCCGGCGACCAGCCAGGTGGTGCCGTACGCGGTCCTGCGCGGGCTCGCCGCGCTGGCCGGCCGGACGGGCCAGATCCTGTGAGCGCCGAAGCCCTCGGCACGGTCTCCCCGGACGCCCTCACCCCCGCCTCCCCGGACGCCCTCACCCCCGCCTCCTCCGACGTCCACGCCCTCGTCTCCACGGACGTCCACGTCGAGGAGGCCGGCGACCGCGGCCCCCTCCTCCTGTGCCTGCACGGCATCGGCTCCTCGTCGGCCGCCTTCGCCCCCCAGCTCGCCGAACTCTCCTCGTACGCACGGGTCGTCGCCTGGGACGCCCCCGGGTACGCCCGGTCGCCCGACCCCGAAGTCCCCCTCACCCTCGACGACTTCGCGGACACGGCGGCCCGGCTGATCCGGCAGCGCGGCGGCAGCGCCCATGTGCTCGGCGTCTCCTGGGGCGGCGTGATCGCCCTGCGGCTCGCCGCCCGCCACCCGGAGCTCGTGGCCTCGGTGATCGTCGCCGACTCCAGCCCCGGCTCGGGTACGGACGGGACGAAGGCCGCGGGCATGCGGGCCCGCGCCACCGAGCTCGCCGCACTCGGCCCGCGCGCCTTCGCCGAGGCCCGCGCCCCACGCCTGCTGTCACCCGGCGCCCCGGCCGCACTGGTCCGGCGGATCGTCGACACCATGGCGACCTCGGTACGGCTCCCGGGCTACGGGTACGCCGCCGAGTCCATGGCCTCGGCCGACCTCCGCGCCGAACTCCCCACGATCGCCGCGCCCTCGCTCGTCCTCTGCGGCGACCAGGACCGGGTCACCGGCATCGAGGGCAGCCAGGCCATCGCCGGAGCCCTCCACAAGACCGCCTTCGTGATCGTCAAGGACGCCGGTCACCTGGCCAACCAGGAGCAGCCCGGGCGCTTCAACGCCTGGGTCCTCTCCCACCTCCAGATCACCGCACGCACCCCCGAACAGGAGCTCTCCCCATGCCTCTGACCACCACCGCGTACGACAACGGCGACGACCTCGCCGCGTACACCGACTCCCTCATCGCCACCAAGGCCTCCCGGGTCGCCGACTTCGACACCCTCTCCTTCCAGGAGAAGGCCGGCCAGCAGTTCCGCCGCGGCCAGATCCGCTACGTCGGCTCCGGCGCCACCGGCAACCACGAGGGCGACAGCCGCATCATCCCGTCCGGTGGCTTCACCTTCTCCAACATGCTGCTGCCGCCCGGCGCCGAGGGCCCGGCCCACACCCACCACGACGTCGAAGAGGCCTTCTTCGTCCTGGAGGGCGAGGTCAAGGTCGGCATCCACCGCGGCCCCGACGAGACCGAGTACCGGACCCTCGGCTACCGCGACATGATCGTCGTCCCGGCCGGCGTGACCCGCTCCCTGAAGAACGAGGGGGACACCGACGCCCTCTTCTGCGTCGTCATCGGCACGCAGAAGCCGCAGGTCCCCACCTACCCCGAGTACTCGCCGATGCACGGCGTCACCCGTGGCTGACCTGCCCCCGGCCGAGGCGCGCACCGTCGTCGTCACCGGAGCGGGCCGTGGCCTGGGACTGGCCATGGCCCGCCGGGCCGGCGAGGACGGCTTCCGCGTCGTCGTCGCCGAACTGGAGCGGGAACGCGGCGAGCGCGCGGCCGCGGAACTGCGCGCGGAGGACATCGACGCCCGCTTCGTACGCTGCGACGTCGCCGACCCGGAATCGGTGGCCGCCCTCGCGGCCGCCGTGCGGGAGATCGGCCCGCTGTACGGCCTGGTCAACAACGCGGCGCTCGCCAACGGCGTGGGCGGCAAGGAGTTCCAGGACATCGACATCGAGGTGTGGGACCGGCTGATGACGGTCAACGCCCGCGGCCCCTGGCTGGTCTCCAAGGCCCTCCACCCGCTCTTCGCGACGCCGGGCCGGATCGTCAACATCGCCTCGGACGCCGCCCTCTACGGCTCCCCGCGCCTCGCCCACTACATCGCCTCCAAGGGAGCGGTCATCGCCCTCACGCGGGCCATGGCACGCGAACTCGGCGACAAGGGGATCACCGTCAACGCGGTCGCCCCCGGACTCACCGAGTGCGAGGCGACCGAGACCGTGCCCGCCGAGCGGCACGACCTCTACCGCGCGCACCGGGCCGTCACCCGGCCGCAGCAGCCGGACGACCTCACCGGGATCGTCTCCCATCTGCTCGGCGAGGAGTCCCGCTATCTGACCGGACAGGTGATCGCCGTCAACGGCGGCTTCACCATGAACTGACAAGCAGGAGAAACCCGTTATGGATCTGGGCCTCGCCGACCGCACCATCGTGGTCACCGGCGGCAGCTCGGGCGTCGGCCTGGCCACGGTCCGCGCCCTGCTCGACGAGGGCGCCCGTGTCGCCACCTGCGGACGTGACGCCGACCGTCTCGCCAAGGCCGCCGCCCGGCTCGGCGCCGGACGCGACCGCCTGCTCACCGGCGTCTGCGACGTCCGGGACGCCGACGCCGTGGACCGCTTCGTCCACGCCGCCGCCGACACCTTCGGCGGCGTCGACGGACTCGTCAACAACGCCGGACAGTCCCGCATGAAGGGGCTCGACGACTCGACGGCCGAGGACTGGCGCGACGAACTGGAGCTCAAGTTCGCCGGGGTACTGAACCCCCTGCGCGCCGCGCGCCCGTTCCTCGCCCGCTCCGGAGCGGCGAGCGTCGTCAACATCAACGCGGTCCTCGCCAAACAGCCCGAACCCCGCCTCATCACCACCAGCGCCGCCCGCGCCGGCATCCTCAACCTCTCCAAGTCCCTGTCCGCCGAACTCGCCGGCGACGGCATCCGGGTCAACTCCGTGTGCCTGGGCCTCATCGACACCGGCCAGTGGACCCGCCGCCACACCGCGGCCGGCACCGGCACGAGCTACGAGGACTGGCAGGCGGACCTGGCCGCCGACCGGGGCGTCGCCCTCGGCCGGCTCGGCCGGGCCGAGGAGGTCGCCTACGCGGTCGTCACCCTGCTCTCCCCCCGCGCCTCGTACATCACCGGCACCAGCATCGACGTCTGCGGCGGCGTCGGTCGCTCCATCCTCTGAGGAGACACCATGCGTCACGACAACGGAGGCGATCTCCTCGTCGCCGTCCTGCGCGAACTGGGCATCGACACCGTCTTCGGCATCGTCAGCGTGCACAACCTGCCGCTCGTCGAGGCCGTCGACCGCGAACTCCGCTTCGTCCCCGTACGCCACGAGGCATCGGCCGTGAACGCCGCCGACGCCTACGGGCGGGCCCGCGGCTCCCTCGGCTGCGCCCTGACCTCCACCGGAACAGGCGCGGGCAACGCCGCCGGCTCGCTGATCGAGTCGCTGAGCGCCGGCAGCTCCGTCCTGCACGTCACCGGACAGATCGAGAGCGAATTCCTCGGCAGCGGACGGGGTTTCATCCACGAGACCAAGGACCAGCTCGGCATGCTCACCGCCGTGTCGGCCCACGCCGCGACGGTGCCGGACACCGAGCGGGCCGGCCACATCCTGCGCGCGGCGGCACGGGCCGCGCTCGGCGGGCCCGGCGGAACCGGAGGACCGGCGAGCGTCGAATGGCCCGTCGACCTCCAGTACGCGCCCCAGACCGACGGCCCCGTCGTCCCGGAGCACCCCGCGCCGCCCGCCCCCAAGGACGGTCAACTCGCCGC
Source organism: Streptomyces sp. NPDC029956 (assembly GCF_055574655.1). Classification (NCBI taxonomy): domain Bacteria; kingdom Bacillati; phylum Actinomycetota; class Actinomycetes; order Kitasatosporales; family Streptomycetaceae; genus Streptomyces; species Streptomyces sp. NPDC029956. The sequence goes on from NZ_JBVHZJ010000023.1 coordinate 67,997, forward strand.
CGCCGGAGCACTCCTGGCCGCCGCCCGCCGCCCGCTCGTCTGGGCCGGCGGTGGCGCCACCGGGGCCCGCCCCGAACTCGCCCGGTTCCTGGAGGCGACCGGAGCGGGACTGCTCACCTCCAACTCCGGCCGCGGCACCGTGCCCGAGGACCACGAGCAGGTCATCGGCAACTTCGCCACCACCCCCGCGGTCCGCGCGCTGCTCGCCGAGGCGGACGTCCTCGTCACCATCGGCACCCACTTCCGCTCCAACGAGACCGCCGACTACACCCTCGAACTGCCCACGGCGCACCTCCAGATCGACGTCGACGCGGCGGCACTCGGCCGGGTCTACCCCGTCGCCCATCCGCTGCACGGCGACGCCGCACCCACCCTCACGGCCCTGACCCGGCACGCCACGCCCGCCGAGGACGGCTGGCGGGAACGCGTCCGCGCCGTCCGCGAGGAGGTACGGACCACCCTGCACGACGCCATCGGACCACAGGCCGCGATCTGCGACGCCCTCCGCGCCGCACTGCCCCGCGAGGCCGTCGTCGCCCGTGACGTCACCATCCCCTCCAGCAGCTGGGGCAATCGCCTCCTCGAGATGTACGACCCGCGGGACAACGTCTTCCCGCGCGGCGGCGGCATCGGCCAGGGCCTCGGCATGGGGATCGGAGCGGCCGTCGGGCGGCCCGACGCGCCCACCGTCGTCCTCGCCGGCGACGGCGGACTCGCCGTCCACCTCGGTGAACTGCTCACCCTCGCCCAGGAACGGCCCCGGCTCACCCTGATCGTCTTCAACGACGGCGGATACGGCGTGCTGCGGAACATGCAGGACCGCCACAGCGAGCGCCGCTCCGGCGTCGACCTGGTCACCCCCGACTTCGAACTGCTCGCCCGCGCCTGCGGTCTGCCGTACCTGCGGATCGCCGCCGAGGAACACGCGGCGCCGGTCATCACCGAGGCCGTCGCCTCGGACGGGCCGACCCTCGTCGAGGTCGACCTCGCGGCCCTGGGCCCGATGAAGAACCCGTTCACCCCACCCGTACGGATCCCGGGCCGGTAATCCGGTCCCGTCCCGCACCCGCACTGCCCGATCGCCGGTAAGGAGGCACCAGGCCATGAGCGAGAACCCGCTGCAGCTGATCGTCCACCGCATGACATGGGAGGCCGAGGGCGTACTGTCCGTCGAACTCACCCACCCCGACGGGAAACCCCTGCCCGCCTGGACGCCCGGCGCCCACATCGACGTCCACGTCGACGGCCGGATCCGCCAGTACAGCCTGTGCGGTGACCCGCAGGAGCAGGGCACGTACCGGATCGGCGTCCTCGACGAACGCTCCTCGCGCGGTGGTTCGCGCTTCGTCCACACCCGGCTCCGCCCCGGACAGCCCGTGACGGTCTCCGCACCGCGCAACCACTTCGCCCTGGAGGACGCCGCCTCGTACGTCTTCGTCGCCGGGGGCATCGGCATCACCCCCCTCCTCGCGATGGCCCGCGAGGCCACCCGCCGGAGCGCCGAGTGGCGCATGGTCTACGGCGGCCGCAGCCGCGACTCCATGGCCTTCACCGCCGAACTCGCCCTGCTCGACGGCGATGTGACGCTCGTCCCGCAGGACGAGCTGGGCCACATCGACCTGGACGGTGCGCTGACCGGGCTGCCCGACGGCGCGCTCGTGTACTCGTGCGGCCCCGAACCCCTCCTCTCGGCCGTGGAGGAGCGCTGCCCGGAGGGCCGCCTCCGACTGGAACGGTTCGCCGCCCCCACCGTGGAACGCACCGGAGCCGACGAGGAGTTCGAGGTCGAGTGCCGCGCCTCGGGACTGACGCTCCGGGTCGACGCGCACACCTCGATCCTCGACGCCGTCGAGAACGCCGGGATCGGCGTCGACAGCTCCTGCCGCGACGGCATCTGCGGCTCCTGTGAGACCAGGGTGCTCGACGGCACGCCCGACCACCGCGACTTCCTGCTCAGCGAGGCGGAGCAGGCCGCCGGCGCCACCATGATGATCTGCGTCTCACGGTGCGCCTCCGGCCGGCTCGTCCTCGATCTGTGACCCTTCCCCCGCCTGCTCAGGAGAGACCGTGACCGACACCTGGCCGTACCTGGACGTCCACCAGTCCCGTACGCACGAGCCCACCCCGTACGAGTACAAGCTCGCCGCCACCCTCGAAGAGGTCTTCAGCCACGAGGGCCACGAACTGACCGACGTGGTACGCGGACTCAACGCCCGCAAGGTCCACACCGCCGACGGAACGCCGTGGACCGAGGAGTCCTTCCGCGCCGAGATGAACCGACTGGGAGCCTGACATGACGCTGTCGTCCACCGCCGCCGCGGACCGCATCTACGCCACCGGTCTGCGCAACCAGTGGCACCCCGTCGTCCCCTCGCGCTTCGTCGCCCCCGGCGCCATGCGGAAGGTGACCGCGCTCGGCGAACAGTGGCTGCTCTTCCGGCGCTCCGACGGAACGCTCGCCATGCTCGCCGACCGCTGCCCGCACCGCGGAGCGCCCCTGTCCCTGGGCAGGCACCTCGGCGACCGGGTCGCCTGCTGGTACCACGGCGTCGAGGTCGGCACCGACGGCACCGTGACCTCGGTCCCCGGTCTGCCGGGCTGCAACCTGGAGGGCAAGAAGCTGGTCACCTCGCTGCCCGTACGCGAGGTCGGCGGCGCGATCCTCGCCTGGTTCGGCGACGAGCAACACCCCGAACCGGCCGAACCGACACTCCCCGAACCGCTGACGGACCCCGCCGTCGACGCGTTCCTCTGCTACGCCGAGTGGGACGTGCCCTGGCGGTACGCCGTGGAGAACCTGCTCGACCCCATGCACGGGGCGTTCCTCCACCACGAGTCGCACACCATGTTCGCCGGCGACACGACCGCCAAGTTCCGCATCCGCGAGACCGACCGCGGCTACTTCTTCGAGAAGACCGACCAGCGGGGCGTCAACTTCGACTGGGTCGAGCTGTGCCGCACCGGCGTCGACTGGGTCGACCTGTCCATCCCGTACCCGCCGTCCGCCGGCCCGGGCGGCCCGTTCGGGATCGTGGGCATGGTCTGCCCCGTCGACGAGCAGCGCTCCGGGGTCTTCTTCTGGCGTTACCGCCGCGTCGAGGACTGGCAGCGCGCGACCTGGCGCTTCCTGTACAGGACACTGATCGAGAAGCGCCACTGGGAGGTTCTGGAGCAGGACCGCGTGATGCTGGAGGCCATGCCCGCCGACGCCGACCAGCGGGAGAACCTGTACCAGCACGACCTGGGAGTGGTACGGCTCCGCCGCCTGTACCGTGCGGAGGCCGAGGCGCAGTCGTCTGCCTGACGCCATGGGGGGCGGACGCGAGAACCGCGGGTCGCGTTCTCCGCCTCGGGAACCATTCCCCGGGGCGCGCTCCTCCTGTGGTCGGACACCGCGATGGCCGGGGGAGGGATTTCGCACAACTCCCCTTTGCGCAAGGGTGCATGAGACAGATCATCCACCTCCCGCAAGGATCTGACTCTGTGCGAAGCACACGCATAGCGCCCCTCGTGGCCATCAGCGCGGTCGCGACCCTCGTGCCCGCTCTCACGCCCGCCGTCGCCTCCGCGGCCGAACCGGTCACCCGACGGACGGTCACTGCCGATCCCTTGAGGCAGTACACCCAGCAGACCCCGCGCTGGAAGCGCTGCGAGGCCGAGGCACCGGCGAACTACCAGTGCGCGACGCTCAAGGTGCCGCTCGACTACACCCGGCCGGGCGGCAGGAAGCTCGACGTCGTCGTGTCCCGGGTGAAGGCCACCAGCCCCCAGAAGCGGCGCGGTGTCCTGCTGCTCAACCCCGGTGGTCCCGGCGGACCGGGCCTCGACATGCCTCTGTGGCTGGCCCCGGAGCTGCCGACCGCGGTGAAGGAGCAGTACGACCTGATCGGCTTCGACCCCCGCGGTGTCGGCCAGAGCTCGCCCGTGAGCTGCGGCCTGAACGAGGACGAGCTGAACTGGCAGCGCCCGTACAAGGCCGAGACGTTCGCCAGGGACGTCCGGTGGGCGCGGACCGTGAGCGAGAAGTGCCGGGCGAAGGGCGGTGACGTCCTGCCCCACCTCACCACCCGCAACACCGCACGGGACATGGACGTCATCCGCGCCGTGCTCGGCGAGAAGAAGATCTCGTACCTGGGCTACTCCTACGGCACGTACCTGGGCGCCGTCTACACGCAGATGTTCCCGAAGCGGACCGACCGGTTCGTGCTGGACAGCGCCGTCGACCCGCAGCGGATCTGGCGCGGAATGATCCAGGTGTGGGCGGAGGGCGCCGAGCCCGCGTTCGCGCGCTGGACCGAGTGGACCGCCGAGCGGCACACGACGTACGGGCTCGGCGCCACCCCGGCCGAGGTCGGGAAGGCCTACTGGGATCTGGTCGCCAGGGCGGACCGCGAGCCGATCGACTTCCAGGGCACGCCCCTGACCGGCGACGACATCCGCGCCGGCCGGGCCGTGTTCTTCGACGTGAAGGGCGCGGCCGAGGCGATCGTCGAGCTCAGGAAGGCCGCCGAGGGAACCCTCCCCCCGGCCCCGTCGAAGCGGGGCACGGCGCCCCGTCACGTACCGCCGTCGTTCGCCCGCGCCGTCCCCTCGGACAACTCGGACGCGGCCTTCTGGTCCGTGGCGTGCGCCGACACCCGCTCCTGGCCCCGCGACCCGGAGCAGTACCGCCGCGACGCGATCCGTGACAAGGCCAGGTACCCGCTGTACGGCGACTTCGCGTCGAACATCAAGCCGTGCGCGTTCTGGAAGAACGGGTCCGAGCCCGCCACGAAGGTGAACAACTCCGTCGGAGCGCTCATCCTCCAGAACGAGTGGGACTCCCAGACCCCGCTCGTCAGCGGGCAGGGGCTGCGCCGGGCCATGAAGGGCGCCCGGATGGTCACCGTCCTCGGCGGCCAGGGCCACGGCGTCTACGGCACCAGGTCCTGCGCCGACACGACCGCCACCGCCTACCTGACGACGGGCAGGCTGCCGGCCGCCGACACGACCTGCCGGGCGACGCCGGCCCAGACGCAGAACCGTCTCGACCTCCCGCTGCCGACGCCGCAGGGTCTCCCGGGGCTGCACCGCTCCTGACCGTCCGACGAACAGCCGGGGCAGGGGGCCCTCACGCCACGAGAGCCCCCTGTCCCGGCGTCCGGACCGCGGCGCCGGGAGCGGCTGCGAGGGCTTCGGTCCGCCCGCCCCGTTCGATCCGGCGTGGGGTCACGAACCGGCCAGGTAGCCGGCGAGGGTGGTGCGACGGCGGTGGAGGTCGTCGATACGGGCGTCGGTGGCCGCCAGCTCACGGAGCATCAGATCCCGGATGTCGGCGCACCAGTCGAACGCCGTCCCGTCCCCGTCCGTGCACGGCAGGACGACCCGGATCACCTCGGTGGGCAGTCCTGCGGCCAGCAGGGCGCGCACCTTGCGGACGGTGACGACCGCGTCCTCGTCGTACGCGCGATAGCCGTTCGGGCCGCGCCGTGCCTCCAGCAGCCCCTGCGCCTCGTAGTAGCGCAGCAGCCGGGTGCTCACCCCGGTACGCCGGGACAACTCCCCGATCAGCATGCGTACCCCGCCTTCCGCCCCGTCCGGGATCGATTGACCTTGACATCAGTGTCAACGGTTAGCGTCGAGCCATGACGAATCATTCCCCGCGTCCCGAGGACCGCTCCTTCCTGTTCGTGCTGGGCAGTTCCCGCGCCGACGGCAACACCGCGATACTCGCCAGGGCCGCCGCCGATGCGCTGCCCGCGGACATCCCGCAGCGATGGATCGACCTGAACCGGCTGCCGTTGCCGGACTTCCAGGACGGGCGCCACGAGGAGGGCGACTGGCCGGTCTCGGAGGCCGAACGGACCCTGCGGGAGGCCACGACGGCGGCGACCGACATCGTGATCGCCTCACCGCTGTACTGGTACACCCTCTCCGCGCAGACGAAGCGCTACCTCGACTACTGGTCGGGCTGGCTCGGCGTCCCCGGCCTCGACTTCAAGAAGCGGATGGCGGGACGGACCCTGTGGGCCGTGGCGGCGATGGCGGACGAGGACGAGGCCGTCGCCGACGGGATGGCCACCACCCTCCACAACACGGCCGCGTACCTCCGCATGCGCTTCGGCGGAGTCCTCCTCGGCAACGGCTCCCGCCCGGGCCAGATACGCGGCGACGAGCGGGCGCTGACCCGGGCGAAGACGTACTTCGAAGGGGAGACCCCGCTGGCGCTGTTCCCGCACGAGAGGAGCGGGGAGGCCGAGCGGGACGAGAGGCCGGAGGGGGACGAGACGCGGGCGGGGCTCCCGGAGCGAGCGGTGGAGGCGGCGGCCGGCGCGATCGCCTGAGCGCGCGGAGGGGGCGGAGCGGTGGCCGACGCACCCGGGCACAGCCGGGCACAGCCGGGCAGGGTGTGTCCACTGCCCGTGACGAGCGAACCGGCCGAGAGGCGCCTGACGGGCAGAGGCCCGGGTCGGGCGCCCGGCTCCGCCCTCAAGGACGCGGAGGCACCCTGCCCGGGTCCTTGATCAGGGCGTCAGGGCCGGTGGGCAGGCCCTCGCGGGCCGCCCCGCTCCTGGCGACCGCCGTGTGCAGCGCCCTGAGGGCGATGAGGAGGACACCGATGTCGTCCAGGTAGACGGGGTCCGGGATCAGGTCGATCGGCGAGATCGTGTAGACGACCGCCGCCCAGAAGAGGGCCTTGGACTGCAGCGGCACACCGGCGTCCACCAGCAGCCGGCGGGTCCGGAGGACGCGTACCAGCAGAACGACCGCGCATCCCGCCACCGCGAGCAGGAGAACCAGGGCCACGACGAGCCATACGTTGCCGTCCACGTCGCTCTCCTTCCTCCGTGCGTTCCGGGCCGCGCCGATGCGCGCAGACAGCCAGGGTACGACGCCCGGCCCGTCGCCCGACGTCGTCGGCCACACCCGCCCGGCGCGGGCCACTCTGCGATATGCCCCGTTTAGCGCTACTTGAAGCGTGACTCAGAACACTCTCCGCAACGCATTGCGCATGGATCCGGGAAGCCAGGGCAGGCGGCCGAACCGCCGGTGACACCGGCAGGGGGACCCAGAGGAACGAAAGGCGTTACGCGACGTGACGGCAGCACAACAGACCATCCACGTGGGCGGAGAGTGGCGCGCAGCCCTGTCCGGAGCCACGCGCGAGATCATCGACCCCGTCGACGCGACCGCCTTCGCGGTCGTGGCGGAGGGCGATGTCCGGGACACCGACGACGCCGTGGCCGCGGCACGAGCCGCCTTCGACGACGGTTCCTGGCCGCGCACACCGGTCGCCGAGCGGGCCGCCCTGCTGCGACGGGTCGCCGACCTTCTGGAGCGCGACCGCGAGCGGATCGGCGCCCTGGAGAGCCAGGACGCGGGCAAGACCCTGGAGGAGGGCCGCGTCGACGTCGACTGCGTCCGCGACGCCTTCCTCTACTTCGCCGACCTCGTCGAGAAGGAGGACGGCGCTCGGGTCGTCGACGCGGGTTCGGACGACATCCGCAGCGTCGTCGTGCACGAGCCCGTCGGCGTGTGCGCCCTGATCACGCCGTGGAACTACCCGCTGCTCCAGGCCAGCTGGAAGATCGCGCCGGCCCTCGCCGCCGGCAACACGTTCGTGATCAAGCCCAGCGAGATCACCCCGCTGACCACCGTCGTGCTGGTCGAACTGCTCCTGGAGGCCGGGCTGCCGCTCGGCGCCGCCAACATCGTCACCGGCCCCGGCCAGACCGTCGGCGCGAGGCTCGCCGAGCACCCCTCCGTCGACCTGGTCTCCTTCACCGGCGGTCTCGTCAGCGGCACGAAGGTGGCCAGGGCCGCCGCCGACAGTGTGAAGAAGGTCGCCCTCGAACTGGGCGGCAAGAACCCCAACGTGGTCTTCGCCGACGCCTGTGCGACGCCGGAGGACTTCGACACCGCCGTCGACCAGGCGCTCAACGCCGCCTTCATCCACAGCGGCCAGGTCTGCTCCGCCGGCTCCCGCCTCATCGTCGAGGAACCGCTGCGCGAGCGATTCGTCGCCGAGCTCGCCCGCCGGGCCACCCTCATCCGGCTGGGCCGCGGCACCGACGAGGGCGTCGAGTGCGGCCCCCTGGTCTCCGCGGCCCAGGTGACGAGGACCGAGGAGTACGTGGCCTCCGCCCTCGGCGAGGGCGCGGTCCTGCGCGCGGGCGGCGAACGCCCCGCCGGCCCCGGCTACTTCTACCGTCCCACCGTCCTCGACCGGTGCCACCGACGCATGCGCGTCGTCCGCGAGGAGATCTTCGGCCCCGTCCTCACCGTGGAGACCTTCCGCACCGAGGACGAGGCCGTCGCCCTCGCGAACGACACCGAGTACGGCCTCGCCGGGGCGGTATGGACCTCCGACGCGGACCGTGCCCGACGGGTCGCCGGCCGGCTGCGCCACGGCACCGTCTGGATCAACGACTTCCACCCCTACCTGCCCCAGGCGGAATGGGGCGGCTTCGGGAAGTCCGGCATCGGCCGCGAACTGGGCCCCAGCGGCCTCGCCGAGTACCGCGAGGCCAAGCACATCTACCAGAACCTCGCTCCGCGCCCCGTGCGCTGGTTCGCGGGCACGACGGCGAAGGGCCAGGCATGAACGACGACCAGCACGTGTACGACTACGTCGTCGTCGGCGGCGGCACCGCCGGTTCGGTCATCGCCTCCCGGCTGACCGAGAACCCGGACGTCACCGTCGCCGTCATCGAGGGCGGCCCCAGCGACGTCGGCCGCGACGACGTCCTCACCCTGCGCCGCTGGATGGGCCTGCTCGGCGGCGAGCTGGACTACGACTACCCCACCACCGAGCAGCCGCGCGGCAACTCGTACATCCGCCACAGCCGCGCCCGGGTCCTCGGCGGCTGCTCCTCGCACAACACCCTCATCGCCTTCAAGCCCCTGCCCTCCGACTGGGACGAGTGGGCCGAGGCCGGCGCCGAGGGCTGGGACGCGGCGGCGATGGATCCGTACTTCGCCCGGCTGCGCAACAACATCGTCCCCGTCGACGAGGCCGACCGGAACGCGATAGCCCGGGACTTCGTCGACGCGGCCCAGACCGCGCTCGGCGTGCCGCGCGTCGAGGGCTTCAACCGGCAGCCGTTCCACGAGGGCGTCGGCTTCTTCGACCTCGCCTACCACCCCGAGAACAACAAGCGGTCGTCCGCCTCGGTCGCCTACCTGCACCCGTTCCTGGACCGGCCCAACCTTCACATCGCCCTGGAGACCTGGGCGTTCCGGCTGGAGCTCGAGGGCACCCGCGCCACCGGCGTGCACATCCGGACCGAGGAGGGCGCGGAGCACGTCGTCCGCGCCCGGCGCGAGGTCCTCGTGTGCGCGGGGGCCGTGGACACCCCCCGCCTGCTGCTGCACTCCGGCATCGGACCGCGCGCGGACCTGGAGAAGCTCGGCATCCCCGTCGTCCACGACCTGCCGGGCGTCGGCGAGAACCTCCTCGACCACCCCGAGTCGGTCATCGTGTGGGAGACGCACGGACCCATCCCGGAGAACTCCGCGATGGACTCCGACGCCGGGCTCTTCGTCCGCCGCGACCCGGAGTCCGAGGGGCCGGACCTGATGTTCCACTTCTACCAGATCCCCTTCACCGACAACCCCGAGCGGATCGGCTACGAACGGCCCCCGCACGGCGTGTCCATGACCCCGAACATCCCCAAGCCGCGCAGCCGCGGCCGGCTCTACCTGACGAGCGCCGACCCCGAGGTCAAACCCGCCCTCGACTTCCGGTACTTCACCGACGAGGACGACTACGACGGCCGGACGCTCGTCGACGGGATCCGCATCGCCCGGCAGATCGCGGCGAGCGAACCCCTGGCCGGATGGCTGAAGCGCGAGGTGTGCCCGGGCCCCGAGGTCACCTCCGACGAGGAGCTCAGCGCCTACGCCCGCCACGTCGCACACACCGTCTACCATCCGGCCGGCACCTGCCGGATGGGCTCCGCGGACGACGAACTCGCCGTCGTCGCGCCCGACCTGAGAATCCGGGGCCTCGACGGCATCCGGATCGCCGACGCGTCCGTCTTCCCGACCATGACCGCCGTCAACCCGATGATCGGCGTGCTCATGGTCGGCGAGAAATGCGTGGACCTGCTGGGAGGCACCCGACGATGAACGACCCGACGCAGGACACCACCGAACCCGTCTTCTCCGTACGCGACCTGTGGAAGGTCTTCGGCCCGAAGGCCGACCGCGTGCCCGCGGACACGGAACTCGCCTCGCTCGACGCCACGGAGCTCCGCGAACGCACCGGCTGCACCGCCGCCGTCCGCGACGTCTCCTTCGACGTCCGGAAGGGAGAGGTCTTCGTCGTCATGGGCCTCTCCGGCTCGGGCAAGTCGACGCTCGTCCGCTGCCTCACCCGGCTCATCGAACCGACCTCGGGCACCATCTCCATCGACGGCGAGGACGTGCTGTCCATGGACACCGGCCGGCTCCGCGAGCTGCGCCGGCACCGGGCGGCCATGGTCTTCCAGCACTTCGGGCTGCTCCCGCACCGGACGGTGCTCGACAACGTCGCGTACGGGCTCGAGATCCAGGGCGTGGGACGCGGCGAACGGCGCCGGCGTGCGGCCGAGTTCGTCACCAAGGTCGGTCTCGACGGCATGGAACAGCGCAGACCGAGCCAGCTGTCCGGCGGCCAGCAGCAGCGGGTCGGGCTCGCCCGCGCGCTCGCCGTGGACCCCGAGGTCCTGCTGTTCGACGAGCCGTTCAGCGCGCTCGACCCGCTCATCCGCCGGGACATGCAGGAGGAGGTCGTCCGCCTGCACCGGGAGGAGGGCCGCACGATGGTCTTCATCACCCACGACCTGAGCGAGGCGCTGAAGCTCGGCGACCGCATCGCCCTCATGCGCGACGGCCGGATCGTGCAGCTCGGCACGCCGGAGGAGATCGTGGGCGCCCCCGCCGACGACTACGTCAGGGACTTCGTCCGGGACGTGCCCCGCGAGCAGGTGCTGACCGTCCGCTCGGCGATGCGCCCCGCGCTCGCCGACGAGCACGAGAGCGGCCCCGCGCTCGCCCCGAGCGCCACCGTCCACGAGGCCATCGAGGCCGTCGCCCGCACGGGCGTGAACGCGCGGGTCGTCGAGAACGGACGCTGCCTCGGCGTGGTCGACCACGCGGGACTCCTCGGTGTCGTCGCCGGGGTCCCGGCCGCGACGGGGAAGGCGGTGGCCTGATGTACGCCCATACGACCTGGCCGCCGCCGGGCGGCACGACCACCGCCACGACCTCCCGGCCGTGGCGCGGTGACCCGGCCGGTGCCGCGCACCGGATGCCGCCGCGCGGTACGACCGCCCCCGACGCCATACGGCGGTGGGGCCGATGACCGCCACCGTCACCCCCGCTCCGCCCCGCCCCACGACCGTCCCCGACGCCGCGCCCGGTGCGCTGCGCGCGCTCGCGCGCCACCGCGGCCGTCTGATCGGCGCCGGCGCGGCCGTCGCGCTCGTCCTCGGAGCCGTACTCCTGGGCGGCGGAACCTGGCCGGCCTCGCTCGCCGTAGATCTCTCCGGGCCGCTGGAGCGCACCAGCGACTGGATCATCGACAACCGTGACGGCCACCCGCTGTTCCTCCACTTCCTCGGGCACGTCAGCAACGTCGTGGTCGTGTCCGTCCGCGCCGTGTACCTGCTGCTGCTCGCCCTCGGCTGGGCCGGCGTCACCGCCGCAGCCGGGCTGCTGGCCTGGCGGGTCGCGGGCGCCCGCCTCGCGCTGACCTCCGTCGCCGCTTTCGGCGCCTGCGGACTGCTCGGCATGTGGGTGCCGACCATGCAGACGCTCGCCCTGATGGTCGTCGCCGTCGCCGCGTCCGTGCTGCTCGGCGGTCTCCTCGGCCTCGCCGCCGGCCTGTCGGACCGGATGGACAGGATCCTGCGGCCGGTCCTCGACACCATGCAGGTGCTGCCGGCCTTCGCGTACCTCCTGCCCGTCGTCCTCGTCTTCGGCATCGGTGTACCCGCGGCCGTCCTCGCGACCGTCGTCTACGCCGCCCCGCCCATGGCCCGGCTCACCGCGCTCGGACTCCGCGGCGCGGACGCCGGCGTCATGGAGGCGGCCGCGTCCCTCGGCGCCACCGGCAGGCAGCGGCTGCTGACGGCCCGGCTGCCGCTGGCCCGCAAGGAACTCCTGCTCGGCGTCAACCAGTCGATCATGATGGCGCTCGGCATGGCCGTGATCGCGTCCGTCATCGGCGCGGGCGGTCTCGGCGACCGCGTCTACCAGGCCCTGGCCTCCGTCGACGTCGGCGCGGCGCTCGCCGCCGGCGTGCCGATCGTGCTGCTCGCGATCGTCCTCGACCGGGTCACCGCCGCGGCCGGAGAGCGGATCGGCACACCGCCCGCCCCCGGGTCCCGGCTCCGCTGGACCGTCGCTCTCGTGGCGACCGCCGTCGTCGCCGTCGCCGGCCGTCTGACCGACCGGCTCACCTGGCCCGACGCGTGGACGCTCGACCTGGCCGAGCCCGTCAACACGGCCGTCGACTGGATGACCGCCCACCTCTACTCGGGCGTGCCCCTCGTCGGCGGCACCGCCGACTGGGCGGCCCGTTTCACCACCTGGGTCCTCAACCCCCTGCGCGACGGCCTGCAGTGGCTGCCCTGGTGGTCGGTCCTGCTGACCGTCGGCGCCCTCGCCCTCTTCATCGGCACCTGGCGCACCGCCGTGACCGCCGTCCTGGCGATGGCGGCGATCGGTGTGCTCGGCGTGTGGGACCCGGCGCTCGACACGCTGTCCCAGGTCCTGGCCGCCGTCGCGGTGACGCTGCTGCTCGGCCTCGCGCTCGGGATCGCGGCGGCCCGCAGCACCCGCCTGGGACGCGCGCTGCGTCCGGTGCTCGACGTCTTCCAGACGATGCCGCAGTTCGTGTACCTGATCCCCGTGGTCGCCCTGTTCGGCGTGGGCCGCGCCCCGGCGGTCGCCGCCGCCGTGGTCTACGCACTGCCCGCCGTCGTACGGATCACGGCTCAGGGCGTACGAGGCGTGGACCCGGCCGCCATGGAGTCCTCGCGCTCGCTCGGCGCGACCGGACGGCAGCAGCTGTTCCAGGTCCAACTGCCGCTGGCCCGGCCCGCGCTGCTGCTCGCCGTCAACCAGGGTGTGGTCCTCGTCCTCGCCGTCGTCGTCATCGGCGGCCTCGTGGGCGGCGGCGCGCTCGGTTACGACGCGGTGTTCGGCCTCGCCCAGGGCGACCTGGCCACCGGCCTGGTGGCCGGCGCGGCGATCGTCTGCCTCGGCCTGATGCTCGACCGTGTCACACAGCCGACGCAGCGCCGTGACCTCGCGGGAAAGGGGGCCTGAGATGGCTCGCACACGTATCGCACCCGGTGGCTCCGCACTCGTGACCGCCGCCGCCCTGGTGGCGGGCCTCACGGGCTGCGGCGCCGCCGACATGACCCGCCAGTCCTCCCCGTACGCCGACGCGAAGGGCTCCCGTACGGTCACGCTCTCCGTGCAGTCGTGGGTGGGCGCGCAGGCCAACGTCGCCGTCGCCCAGTACCTGCTCGAGCACGAGCTCGGCTACCGGGTGGACACCGTACAGATCGACGAGGTACCCGCCTGGGACGCGCTCAGCCAGGGCCGGGTGGACGCCATCCTGGAGGACTGGGGCCACCCGGACCAGGAGAAGCGGTACATCGACGACAAGGGCACGATCAGGCGCGGCGGTGATCTCGGGGTGACCGGCCACATCGGCTGGTTCGTGCCGACGTACTTCGCCGAGCAGCACCCGGACGTCACCGACTGGAAGAACCTGAACAAGTACGCCGACGAGTTCCGCACCGCCGAGAGCGGCGGCAAGGGCCAGCTCCTCGACGGCTCCCCGTCGTACGTGACGAACGACAAGGCCCTGGTGGACAACCTGGACCTCGACTACCAGGTCGTGTTCGCGGGCTCGGAGGCGGCGCAGATCACGCAGATCAAGCAGTTCGCCAAGGAGAAGAAGCCGTTCCTGAGCTACTGGTACAAGCCCCAGTGGCTGTTCGAGAAGGTCCCGATGACGGAGGTGAAGCTGCCCGCGTACGAGGAGGGCTGCGACGCCGACCCGGAGAAGGTGGCCTGCGCGTACCCGAACACGCCCCTGCAGAAGTTCCTCAACGCCCGCTTCGCGGACGGCGGGGGCGACGCGGCCGCCTTCCTGAAGAAGTTCCGCTGGACGACCGACATGCAGAACGACGTCGCCCTGATGATCGCGGACCAGAAGCTGTCGCCGCAGGAGGCGGCGGGCCGCTGGGTGAAGGAGAACGAGGCCACCTGGCGGACGTGGCTCCCGTCCTGACGTCCTGACGTCCTGAGGGCGTGGGGGGGGGGGGGGGGGGGGAGGGGGGGGGGGGGGGGGGGGGGCCCGACGCGAAAAGAGGTCGGAGGGGGGGGGTGGGACCGGGGAGGGGGGAAGGGGGGAGGGGAG